>CAIKXV010000168.1 GCA_903831455.1 uncultured Pseudomonadota bacterium
CATCTGGTAGAGGCGATGCACGCCGGTGGTGGTCTCCTCGGTCACGCCCTTGATGTGGCGCAGGCGCTTCGAGTACCAGTTCGGGTCCTTCGCCAGCGTTGCCTTGATCGAGGCGAACAGGCAGGTCTCCTCCTCGCTGGTCGGGTTGTTCAGCACCGAGGCATCGGTCTCCGCGCGAGTGCCCAGGTGCAGCAGCAGCGTGGCGTCGCCGCCGTCGTCGAGGATCATGTTCGAGTAGCCGCCATCGGGCCACTCGAAGATGCGGTGGGTGTAGTCCCAGTAATCGGACAGGCTCTCGCCCTTGACGGCGAAGACCGCGGTGCCGTTGGCGGCGATGGCGGCGGCGGCGTGGTCCTGGGTGGAGTAGATGTTGCAGGACGCCCAGCGCACCTCGGCGCCCAGCGCCTCGAGGGTCTGGATCAGCACGGCGGTCTGGATCGTCATGTGCAGCGAGCCGGTGATCCGGGCTCCGCGCAGCGGCTGCTGGCTGCGGTACTCGTCGCGGATCGCCATCAGGCCGGGCATCTCGGTCTCGGCGATGGCGATTTCCTTGCGGCCCCAATCGGCCAGGCCGATATCGGCCACCTTGTAGTCCACGGTCGCTGCGGTCGTCTTCAGCACGGCGCTCATCTCGCGCCCTCCTTTCCTTGCAGAAAAAAGTTTGCGAGCGCCGTTGCAGGGATCCGGACGCTTCGAGCCTGGCAGGCCTGGTGGGGACGGGTCTCGACCCGGTGGCCGCTGCAGCGCTCCTCGAAGCGGGGCGCAGTGTACCGCAGCGCCCGCGGCCCGGGTTCGCGGGCGGGGCTGTCATCGCCCGCCCGTCCCGGAGCGCCGGGCCGGCCCCGGCGCGGCCTCGCCGGGGCCGGTGGCCGAACACGCCACGCCCGCGAGCGAGCGGACCAGGTCAGGCGTCGGAGCCTGGCGCCTGTTCCCCGGCCCAGATCCGGTCGAGGTCGGTGAAGTTCCAGTCGGCAGGGGCTTCCCGGGCCACGATGCGGTCGGTGGCGTCGCGGCGGGAGAGGTCGATCACCTGCGGCGGGATGTGGATGCCGGCGCTGGTCGAGAAGAACAGCTTGACCCGGGGTGTGGTGAGCGAGCGCTCGCCCTGGTCGATCACGACGCCCAGCCGTCCCGACGCCATGCGCACCAGCGATCCCACCGGATAGATGCCGACGCTGCGCACGAAGGCCTTGAAGACGCGCTCGTCGAAGTGTTCAGGCGCCCACTCCGCCATGCGGCGGATCGATTCGCCCGGATCCCAGCCCGCCTTGTACGGTCGGTTGGAGGTGATGGCGTCGTAGACGTCGCAGACCGAGGCCATGCGCGCATGCAGCGACAGGCGCGATCCATCCAGCCCTGCCGGATAGCCGCCCCCGTCCATGCGTTCGTGGTGGTTCAGGCAGACGTCGAGCGCGATCTCGGCGGCCGAGCCTGCGCGCTCGAGCAGGGCATGCCCCAGCACCGGATGGCGGCGGATCTCGCGCCATTCCGCCTCGTCGAGGCGTGCGGGCTTGTTGAGCAGGCTTGCCGAAATCTGCGCCTTGCCGAGGTCGTGAAGGAGACCGGCCAGACCCGCCTCGCGCAGTTCGTCGCCCTCGAGGCCGAGTTGCCGCCCGAGCGCCAGCATGAGCCCGCACACGGCCACCGAGTGCATGAAGGTGTAGTCGTCGGCGGACTTGAGCCGCGCCATGCTCACCAGCGCGAGCGGATTGCGCTCGATCGAGGCGCCGATGTCCTCGACCAGTCCCATCGCGGATGAGGTGTCGACCGCGTGTCCCATCCGGGCCTCGGCGAACATCGAGACCATCCCGGCGCGCGCCTGCCGACAGACGCGCGCGGCCTGTTCGAGTTCTTCCTCGACGGCCACGCGCGCAGCGGTCGGAGCGGCAGCGGCGACCGGCAGCGGCGTGCGCGGCGAGGGCGAGGGTGCGGCCTCGGCGAGCGGGCGGTCGATGTCGAGGCCGCGCTCGGTGTCGATCATCACATCGCGCACCCCGCCTCGCGCGAGCCTTGCGATGTCCTCGCGGCTCTTCACCTCGAACCGCTGGCGCCAGAAGGCGTGGCTCAACCAGGAACCGCACAGGCTGTTCACGAACATGCCCGGGCGCAGGTTCTCGACGGGGATGCGCTTGAGCATGAACGGTGGATACGTGGGGTCAGGCGATGGACGTTCCCGTGCACACTTGGTCGACGGGAAGGGCGACGGGAGGCGCGCGCCCCGCCCGCGCGAACGCGCCCGGGAGCCGACATCCCCTGCCGACACTAACGTCACGCGGGCGCCAGACTTGACGGTGATCGGCAGCGGGAGTGACGGATGGACTGGCTGAAGACATTTGTGCGTCGGATTCCCGACTTTCCAGGTCCGGGCGTGGTCTTCATGGACCTCACGCCCCTTCTGGGCGATGCCCGGGCATTGCGCTCGTCGGGCGAGGCGCTGGCCGCTCCGTTCGCCGATGCGGGCGTGACCCGGGTGGCCGGGATCGAGGCTCGCGGCTTCATGTTCGGCACGCTGGTGGCGCGTGAACTCGGGGCGGGATTCGTTCCGCTGCGCAAGCCCGGCAAGCTGCCTGCGGCCACCGAGTCGGTCGGCTACACGCTGGAGTACGGCGAGGCATCGCTGGAGATCCACCGCGATGGGTTCGCCCCGGGCGAGAGGGTGCTGCTGGTCGATGACGTGCTGGCCACCGGTGGCACGGCGTGCGCCGCGCTGCAGCTGATCGCCCGGCTGGGCGGGCAGGTGGCCGGTTTCGCCTGCCTGCTGGAGATCGCGGCCCTTGGCGGACGAGCACGCCTGCCGGTGGACACGCGCGTGCATACGGTGCTGCGCGCCTGATCCGCGCCCGCCCCGCGGGCGGATACCCCGCCGAACGAAAAAGGCCCCGCCGAGGCGGGGCCTTTCCGCGAGGCGAACCCGCAGGGGGATCAGAGTCCGGCGTCGGCGCGCAGCGCGGCGGCCTTGTCGGTCTTCTCCCAGGTGAACTCCGGCTCCGAGCGACCGAAATGCCCGTAGGCGGCGGTCTTCTCGTAGATCGGGCGCAGCAGGTCGAGGCTGTGGATGATGCCCTTGGGCCGCAGGTCGAAATGCTTCTCGACCAGTTGCGCCAGCTTCTCGTCGGACACCTTGCCGGTGCCGAAGGTCTCGACCAGCACGCTCACCGGACGGGCGACGCCGATCGCGTAGGCGACCTGGACTTCGCACTTGCTGGCGAGCCCGGCCGCCACGATGTTCTTGGCCACGTAGCGGCCGGCGTAGGCGGCCGAGCGGTCCACCTTGGACGGATCCTTGCCCGAGAAGGCGCCGCCGCCGTGGCGCGAGTAGCCGCCGTAGGTGTCGACGATGATCTTGCGGCCGGTCAGGCCGGTGTCGCCCTGCGGGCCACCGATGACGAAGCGACCGGTCGGGTTGATCAGGTAGCGGGTCTTGGACAGCAGCTCCTTGGGGAACACCGGCTTGACGATCTCCTCGATCACCGCCTCGGTGAGCGGCTCGTGGGAGATGTCCGGGGTGTGCTGGGTGGAGATCACCACCGTGTCCACCGAGACCGGGCGGCCGTCGACGTACTTGACCGTCACCTGCGACTTCGCATCCGGGCGCAGCCACGGCAGGCGGCCGTCGCGGCGCAGTTCGGCCTGGCGCTCCATCAGCCGATGCGAGTAGTAGATCGGCATCGGCATCAGTTCGGGCGTCTCGTCGCAGGCGAAGCCGTACATCAGGCCCTGGTCGCCCGCGCCCTGGTCGAGGTCGAGGCCCTTGCCCTCGTCCACGCCCTGGGCGATGTCGACCGACTGCTGGTCGTAGCACACCAGCACGCCGCAGCTCTTGTAGTCGAAGCCGATGTCGGAATCGTCGTAGCCGATCCGCTTGACCACCCCGCGGGCGACCTGTGCATAGTCGACCTTCGCGCCGGTGGTGACCTGGCCGGCCATGACCACCAGGCCGGTGTGCACCAGGGTTTCGGCGGCGACGCGGCCGTGCTTGTCCTGGGCCAGGATCGCGTCGAGCACTGCGTCGGAGATCGCGTCGGCGACCTTGTCCGGATGGCCTTCGGACACCGACTCGGAGGTGAACAGGAATTCGCTCATGGGGAATCTGCCTGCGTGGTTGGATGGACCGGCCCCGGCGCGCCTGGCGGCGGATCGGCGAGCACGACCGCGGGCGCCCCCACCGGTCCGGTCCGGGGACGCCGCTCCTTGGAAGGCGAGGGCCGCGCAAAAAGGGCGGTAGGATAACAGGTTCGCCGGCCCCGGCCGCGCCAGAGAGAACGTCTTGCTGACCCCGCTGAGGCTGATCGGCCGCCTGCCGCTGTCCGTGTTGCACCCCGCGGGAGTCGTGGCGGGCTGGATTGCGTGGCTGGCGGACCCGGTATTCCGGCGTCGCCTGCGCTCGAACCTGGTCGCGTCCGGCCTGGTCACGGACGAACCGGCCATCCGCCGAGTCCTCCGCGAGGCCGTGGCCTCGGCTGGCCGGGCGGTGCTGGAACTGCCGTGGCTGTGGTGTCGCCCGCAGGCGGAGGTGGCCGCGCGCGTGCAGGTGGTCCACGGGGAAGCCTGGCTGCGCGAGGCGCAGGCGGCTGGCCGGGGCATCCTGTTCCTGACGCCCCATCTGGGAGCCTTCGAGGTCACGCCCCAGTGGTACGGGCTGGACCGCCGGATCACCGTGATGTACCGCCGCCCGCGGCTCGAGTGGCTGGATCCGCTGCTGCGCGCGGGGCGCGCCCGTGGACGCATCGCGCTGGTCCCCGCCGACCTCTCGGGGGTGCGTGCGCTGCTGCGCGCGCTGCGCGCGGGCGAGGCGGTGGGCCTGTTGCCCGACCAGGCGCCTGCAGCGGGCGAGGGCATCTGGGCGCCTTTCTTCGGGCGACCGGCGTGGACCATGACCCTGGTCGGCCGCCTCGCGCGGGCGACCGGCGCCACCGTGCTGATGGCGTTCGCCCGGCGCTTGCCGGGCCGGGGATACGCGCTGGAGTTCCACCCCGTGGCGTTGCCTCCCGATGGCGACGCGCGGGCCGATGCCCGCGCGGTCAACGCGGCCGTGGAGGCGGCGGTGGCCCGCTGCCCGGGCCAGTATCTGTGGAGCTACAACCGCCACAAGCGGCCGGCCGGCGTACCCGAGCCGCCCGCGCCGGGGGCCGGGACATGATGCTGCGCGCAGGCCTCGCGCTGTTCTGGCTCGCGCACCTGCTGCCGGTACCGGTCCTGGCCGCGCTCGGCGAGGCGATCGGGCGGCTGGCGTGGCGGCTGCCGACCGAGCGGCGGCAGGTCGTTCGCGCCAACCTCGCGCTGTGTTTCCCCGAACGGTCCGCCGACGCGCGCGAGCGACTCGGGCGCGAGCACTTCGCCGCCTTCGCGCGCAGCGCACTGGAGCTCGGGCTGGCCTGGTGGTCGCGTCCGAGCCGGCTGGCGCGCGTGGTGCGCATCGAGGGCGAGCATTGGCTGGACGAACTGGCTGGCCGGCCGCTGATCGTGCTCACGCCCCACTTCGTGGGACTGGAGATCGCCGCGCAGCGCATGGCTAGCGGCCGCCGCGCGGTGGCCTACTATTCCCACCAGAAGAATCGCGCCTTCGACGCATTCCTGCGCGGCCGTCGCAACCGGTTCGGCACCGTGCGCATGGTGTCCCGCCAGCAGGGCATCCGGCCGGTCGTGCGCGCGATCCGCGAGGGCCTGCCGCTCTATTACCTGCCCGACATGGACCTGGGCGAGCGCGACTCGATCTTCGTGCCCTTCTTCGGGCAGCCCGCCGCCACGGTACCCGCGCTCGGTCGGCTGGTGCGCCTGACCGGGGCGACGGTACTGCCTTGCGTGACCGAGCAGCAGCCGGGCGGCGGCTACGTGGTGCGCCTGATGCCCCCGCTGGAGGGGCTGGGCCACGACGATGTCGCCGACACCCTCCGGATGAACGCCTTCATCGAGGAGCAGGTTCGCCTGCGTCCCGCGCAGTACCTCTGGCTGCACAAGCGATTCAAGACCCGACCCCCGGGTGCGAGCCCGGTGTACTGAGCCCGATACCGCAGGAGACCGACGATGTTCGTCAATCCCGATGCGCAGCGCTTGCGCGAATGGCTGGAGGCAACCCGGACCATCGCCGTGGTCGGCCTGTCGCCGAAGCCCGATCGACCGAGCCATTCCGTGGCGCGGGCGATGCAGGGTTTCGGCTACCGGATCGTGCCGGTGAACCCGGGCCAGGCCACCCTGCTGGGCGAGCCCTGCTGGCCGACGCTGTCGGACATTCCACCCGACGTCCGCGCGGGCATCGACCTGGTCGACGTGTTCCGCCAGTCCGATGCGGTGCCCGGCATCGTCGACGAATGCATCGCGCTGGGGCTGCGCCGGCTCTGGCTCCAGGACGGCGTGGTCGACGAGGCTTCGGCCCTGCGGGCGCAAGCCGCCGGCATCGAGGTGGTGATGGATCGCTGCGTGTATCGGGACTATGTACACTTGGTGCGATGAAGCTGTCCTTCACCAAGATGCACGGCGCGGGTAACGACTTCGTCGTGTTCGACGCCACGCGGGCGCCCCTGCACCTGCAGGCCGAGCAGTTGCGACGCATCGCCGACCGGCACTTCGGCGTGGGCTGCGACCAGATCCTCCTGGTCGAGCCCTCGCGCACCCCCGACGCCCGCTTCCGCTACCGCATCTTCAATGCCGACGGCGGCGAGGTCGAACAGTGCGGCAACGGCGCGCGCTGTTTCGCGCGCTACGTGCGTGACGCCGGGCTCGTCGACTGCGACGAGGTTCGTGTCGAGACGCTCGCAGGGGTCATCACGCTGAGGCTCCAGGCCGACGGGCAGGTGAGCGTCGACATGGGGCGCCCCGAGTTCGAGCCGGCGCGCGTGCCATTCGATGCCCCGGCGCGCGCCGACGTGTATCGCCTCGAGCTCGATGCCGGCGCGATCGAGATCTCGGCGGTGTCGATGGGCAATCCGCACGCGGTGCAGTTCGTCGCCGACGTCGATGCCGCGCCGGTGGCCGAACTCGGGCCGCGCGTGGAATCCCATCCGCGCTTCCCGCAGCGCGTGAATGCAGGGTTCGCGCAGCGCATCGATCGGCACACGCTGCGGCTGCGGGTGTACGAACGCGGCGCGGGCGAGACGCTCGCGTGCGGGACGGGCGCCTGCGCGGCTGCGGTCGTCGGTATCCTGCGGGGGCTGCTCGACTCGCCGGTGGCGGTGCAGACCCGGGGCGGTACGCTCACCATCGCCTGGGCCGGCGAAGGCGAGGCGGTGACAATGACCGGGCCCGCGGTTCGCGTATTCGAGGGCAGCATCGAGGTCTGACCCGGGGCGCCGCCGCGCTGCGGCCCGCGCACCGAAGCAACGAGAGGGAGCAGAAATGGCGGAGAGCAGCGCCGAGGCCGTGGCGGCCTACCTGAAGTCGAACCCCGATTTCTTCGACACCCACGCCGACCTGATTGCCGCGCTGAGCGTGCCCAATCCGCACGGGGGCAGCGCCGTCTCGATCGCCGAGCGGCAGGTGATCACGTTGCGCGAGCGGGTCCGCCTGCTCGAGACCAAGCTCGCCGAACTGGTCCGCTTCGGCGAGGACAACGACGCCATCGGCGACAAGCTGCACCGGCTGACGCTGGCGCTGATGAGCGCGGGCGATGCGCAGGCGGCACTGCACGTCGTGCGCTACCACCTGATCGAGGAGTTCTCGGTACCCGCGGTCGCCCTGCGCCTGTGGGCCGCGCCCGGCCCGGGCGCGACCGGCGGCGTCGATCGGCAGCCTGTGTCCGAGGAGGCGCGCGTGTTCGCCCAGACGCTGGCCCATCCCTACATCTGCGCGCAGGCGATGTACGAATCCGCGCAATGGCTGGGCGAGGGGGCGGAGTACCTTCGCTCGTTCGCCTATGTGCCGCTGCGCGCGGGTGCCGACACGCTCGGACTGCTCGCGCTCGCCAGCCAGGACGCCTCGCGTTTCGAAACCGGGATGGGCACGCTGTACCTCGCCCGCCTGGGCGAACTCGCCGGCAGTGCGCTCGCGCGCCTGCGCTCGGCCTGAGCGATCCGATGGCGCGCGCACGCGGCTCGACGCGCGTCGCCGCGGCCGGGCAAGCCGGCAGCGATGATGGCGCGACGGCGCAGCGGACGATGGCGCACGAGCGTCTCGATCGCTATCTCGTGCACCTGGCGACCGAACGGCGCCTGTCCCCGCGCTCCGTCGCAGCCTACCGGGGCGATCTGCTCAGGCTGATCGACCTCTCCGGCGACCGTACGCCGGATGAACTGGTCGCGCAGGACATCCGCCGGTTCGCGGGCCAGGTCCATGCGAGCGGACTGGACGGCCGTTCGATCGCCCGCATGCTGGCCGCATGGCGCGGGTTCTTCCGGTGGCTGTGCCGCGAGGGTGTGCTCGCGGCCAATCCGGCGGCGGGCATCCGCGCCCCGCGCAGTGCGCGCAGGCTGCCGCGGCTGCTCTCGCCCGACGAGGCGGCGCAGCTGCTCGACGCCCGTCCCGACACGCCGCTGGCGGTTCGCGATCACGCGATGCTCGAGCTCATCTACTCCTCCGGCCTTCGTCGCGGCGAGGTGGTGGGGCTGGACCTCGGCGACGTCCGGGCGCCCGAGGCGCTGGTCAGGGTGATGGGCAAGGGCAGCAAGGTCCGCGAAGTACCCGTCGGCACGCGGGCGCTGGCCGCGCTCGCCGCATGGCTCGAGGTTCGTTCGACGATCGCCCGCGAAGGCGAGCGCGCGCTGTTCGTCGGCGCCCGTGGCGCGCGCATCGATCCGCGTGCGGTCGGCAGCCGCGCGGCGGCCTGGGCGCAGCGGCAGGGGCTCTCGCAGCACCTGCATCCCCACATGCTGCGCCATTCGTTTGCCTCGCACCTCCTGCAGTCCAGCGGCGACCTGCGGGCGGTGCAGGAACTGCTCGGCCACGAGAGCATCGGTACCACGCAGATCTACACGCATCTCGACTTCCAGCATCTCTCCCGCGCCTACGATGCCGCGCATCCGCGCGCGCGGCGTCGTTCGTGAAGCGCGGCCCGGCCGGTGCCCGCAGGCCCGGTGCGCGGGGCGGGCCCTCGTCCCGGCGCCCGCGCGTGCGCACCGTGCGTGCGAGGCCTGCGCCTCCGGCAGGGGTACCGCTGCTCGAACTGGCGCCCGGACGCGAGCGGTCGGTCGAACACGGGCATCCCTGGATCTTCGATGGCGCGGTGCGCGAGTCCCCCCGGGGACTCGAGCCCGGGGCGACGGTGGCCGTGGTGGACGCGGAAGGCGGCTTTCTCGCGATGGCGGCCTGCAACCCCGCGTCGAGGATCCTGGCGCGGGTCTGGAGCCGGAAGCCCGAGTCGATCGACGAGCGCTGGTTCGAGCGCGCCGTGGCCCGTGCCCTGGCCCGGCGCGATCCGGCGCGGCTCGCGTCGCCGCGGGCGGCGCTGCGCCTGGTGCATGCCGAGTCCGACGGCCTGCCCGGGCTGGTCTGCGATCGCTACGGCGACACGCTGGTGCTGCAGTTCAACTCCGCCGGAGCCGAGCGTCACCGGGAGTCGCTCCTGTCGGCACTGCTGCAGGCGACCGCGCCGCTGGGCGTGCGCCACGCGTTCGAGCGCTCGGACGAGGACATGCGACGGCTCGAGGGACTGCCGGCCGCCGAGCCTGCGCCGCTCGCCGGCCAGCCGGCCCCGCAGGTGGCGATCGACGAGCAGGGCCTCGTATTCGACGTGCCGATCGCCGCGGGCCAGAAGACCGGCTTCTTCCTCGACCAGCGCGACTCGCGCGCCCGGGTACGCTCGCTCGCGCAGGGTTCGCGCGTGCTCGACGTCTTCTGCTACACCGGCGGCTTCTCGCTGGCGGCGCTGGCCGGCCATGCCGCCCGGGTGACCGCGATCGATGCGTCCGCCGCCGCCATCGAGCGACTCGTCGCACAGGCCGCGCGCACGGGCGTCGCCGCCCCGCGGCTCGACGCGCAGGTGGCCGATGCGTTCGTTGCGTTGCGCGAGTTGCGCAACCGCGGCGCGCAGTTCGACCTGATCGTGCTCGATCCGCCGAAGTTCGCGCCCACTGCGGCCACCGTGCCTGCCGCCGCGCGCGCCTACAAGGACGTGAACCTGCTTGCGCTGAAGCTGCTGGCGCCCGGCGGTCGGCTGTTCACCTTCTCCTGCTCGGGCGCGGTGTCCGCGGATCTGTTCCAGAAGATCGTCGCCGGCGCCGCGGCCGACGCCGGGCTGCCGGTGCGTCTGGTCGCGCGGCTCGGCCCGGCCGAGGACCACCCCGTGCTGCTGTCGTTCCCCGAAGGCGACTACCTGAAAGGACTCCTCTGCGCGGTCGACTGACCGCCCCGGCGGGCGCCTGCCGCGCCGCGCGCGGCGCGTACACTCCCAGCCCCGGGGCGTCGAGGGCCTGTCGGTTGCGCGCGGGGCGAACCGCCGCGAGCCTTCGGTGGCCAGTCTCGCCCCGGACTGCGGAGCGGTTGCTGTGACACGGGATTCCATGGACAGGCCGGCGCGAACCACGAGGCAACGCTCCGACACGGTGGCGCTGGCGGCGCTGGTCGGATCGCTGGCCGTGCACGCCGCGGCGCTCCTGCTGCCTGCAGCCCCGCCGTTGCCGTCCGTGCCCGTCGAGCCCCCTCGGCCCCTGCTGGTTCGCATCGACCCGCTGCCGGTCAGCGCCCCGGCAGCGCCGCCGGCACGCAGGCTGGCGCCGACGCCCGCGCCGCCTGCCGCGTCCCCGGCGAGCCTGCCTGCAACCCCACCGGGTTCGACCCCGGCGCCAATCCCGCCCGCGGCCCCGACCTCGGCGGCTTTCGTCCCGCCCGCGCCTGCGGTCGCGGTCGTGGCGCCATCGACGCCATCGGCGACCCCGTCGACCCCTGCGGGCAGCGAGGGGCGCAGCACGGCTCCCGCCGCGCCGCCGGAGAAGCCCGCGGCAGTGGCCGCACCCTCGCGACCCGGCCCCGCGCCGGTCAGCGCGCCGCTCTTCGACGCCGACTACCTGCACAACCCGCCGCCGCGATATCCGCCCGCCGCGCAGCGGCTGCGCGAGAGCGGGCGCGTGATGCTGTCGGTGCAGGTGAGCGCGGCCGGTCTTCCCGAGCGGGTGGAACTCGCGGCGAGCAGCGGTTCCCCGCGACTCGACCAGGCGGCACTGGAGACCGTGAGGCGCTGGCGATTCGTGCCCGCGCAGCAGGGCGGCAAGGCCGTCGCGGCGGGCGTCCTCGTGCCCATCGTCTTCCGGCTGGACGACTAGCGCGAGGCCGGGCCCGCGGGCCGGGCGGCCGGGCGCGACGGGGTGGGCCCGGCGAGATGCGATCGACGGGGCGCAATCCAAAGAGCAACTGAGTTGCGTGCGGGATCGTCCTGTGTTCAGATACCGCCCCCTCGCGCGTTCGGGCGTGGGGGCTGCGCGCGGCCCTCGCCCGCGAGTGCCCGGCGTGCCGCCTGCGCGCCCATCGATCGGCCCTTTCCATGACTTCAGCCTTCCTCGCCAGCAGCCGGGCGCGAGTGGCCGCCGCGGCCCTCGCGGTCGCGTTGCTCTGGCTGGCCGTGGGCTGGGCGCTGGCCTGACCCCGTCCGCGATGTCGATCCACGCGTCCGCCGCAGGCGCCAGCATCGTGCTGGACAACCTGACCGTTGCCTACGAGGGTCATCCCGCCGTCCATCACCTGCACGGCACCTTTGCCGCGGGTTCGATGACCGCCGTGGTCGGGCCCAACGGCGCGGGCAAGAGCAGCCTGCTGCGCGCGATCGTCGGCATGCTGCGACCGGCCGAGGGCGAAGTGCGGCTGCTCGGCGTGCATCCCGGTGACATCGCCTACCTTCCGCAGCAGACCGAGGTCGACCGCCAGTTTCCCCTGCCGGTGGGCGATCTGGTGGCGATGGGCGCCTGGCGCCGGTCCGGCCCGCTGGCGGCGATCGGCGCCGAACTGTGCGACCGGGTGCGCGAGGCGATCCATGCGGTGGGCCTCGGTGGCCTGGACGAGCGGCCGATCGGTACCCTGTCGGTCGGACAGTTCCAGCGCGTGCTGTTCGCTCGCGTGATGGTCCAGGACGCGCCCCTGATCCTGCTCGACGAGCCGTTCAACGCGATCGACGAGCGGACCTGCGGCGACCTGATCGCCCTCGTGCATCGCTGGCACGGCGAGGGACGCACGCTGCTCGCGGTGTTGCACGACCTGCAGCAGGTCCGGGAGCACTTCCCGCAGTCGCTGCTGCTCTCCCGCGAGAAGGTGGCCTGGGGAGATACCGCGGGCGTGCTCACGCCGGAGCATCTGTCGCGCGCGCGCTCGCTCGCCGAAGGCTGGGATGCCCATCCGGCGGTGTGCGAGGTCAGGCCGCACTGAGCGGCCGCGCACGACCATGGACCTGCTCTGGAGCCTTCTTGCCGCGCCGTTCGCCGACTACGGCTTCATGCGACGCGCGCTGGTGGCCTGCCTGGCACTGGCCGTCGGATGCGGCCCGATCGGCGTATTCCTGATCCTGCGCCGCATGAGCCTCGTCGGCGACGCGATGTCGCACGCGGTGCTGCCCGGTGCGGCCATCGCGTTCCTGCTCTTCGGCTTCTCGCTGCCGGCGATGACGGTGGGCGGCTTCGTGGTGGGCCTGGCGGTGGCGCTGCTCGCCGGCAGCGTGACCCGCCTCACCCCCCAGCGCGAGGATACGAGCTTCGCCGCGCTGTTCCTCGTCTCGCTCGCGCTCGGCGTGATGCTGGTGTCGGCTGCAGGCACCTCGGTGGACCTGATGCACGTGCTGTTCGGGGCCATCCTTGCGGTCGACGACCCCGCGCTGGTGCTGGTGGCCGCGATCGCCTCGATCAGCCTGATGGTGCTGGCCGCGATCTACCGCGGCCTGGTCATCGAGTGCGTGGATCCCGGCTTCCTGCGTGCGGTGCAGGGGGGCGGCGCCCGCTACCACTTCCTGTTCCTCGTGCTGGTCGTGCTGAACCTGGTCGCCGGATTCCAGTCGCTGGGTACGCTGATGGCGGTGGGACTGATGATGCTGCCTGCGGCCAGCGCGCGATTCTGGACGATGGAGATCGGCCGCATGATCCTGTTCTCGACCGGCGTGGCCTTCGCCTGCGGATACGTGGGGTTGCTGGTCTCCTACCACCTCAGCCTGCCATCGGGCCCGGCGGTGATCCTCACGGCGGGGGCGGTGTACGTCCTCTCGGTGCTGCTCGGGCCGCACGGCGGGCTGCTGACCGCGCGACTGCGCAGCCGCCACTACCAGCGCTAGCGACCCTTCGATGACGACGACTCCACCCGCGGCCCGACCGATGTCCCGCCCCGCGTCCAGTGCGCCCTGCCCGGGCGTCGAGGTGCAGGCTCGGGGTGCCGGCCCGGGATCGCCCGGCCGCCGCGCCGTGCTGGCGTCGGCCCTCCTGCTGGCGGCCTGCTCGCGCCCTGCCCCGGAGCCGGCCGCGCCCGCAGCCGCCCCCCTGCCGATCGTGGCGACGTTCACCCTGCTCGCCGACATGGTCGCCAACATCGGCGGCGATCGAGTCGCGGTCCGCTCGCTGGTCGGCCCCGACGGCGACGCGCACGTGTTCTCGCCGAGTCCTGCCGATGCGAAGACGCTGGCGGGGGCAGGGCTGGTGGTGGTGAACGGCATGGGTTTCGAGGGCTGGATCGATCGCCTGATCGCGGCCTCGGGCTATCGGGGCCCGGTCGTCGTCGCGAGCGAGGGGATCGCCGCGCTGCCCCTCGAGTCCGACGCGCACGGACATGCGCATTCGCACGGGCACGCCCACGCGGCGGGGTCCGGGTCGTCGGCTCCCGCGCTCGATCCGCACGGCTGGCAGAGCCCCGCGCAGGCGCGCCGCTATGTCGCCAACATCCTGTCCGCGCTGGTGGCGGCCGACCCGTCGAACGCGGAGTATTTCCGGGAGCGGGCGCGAACCTACGACGCGAAGATCGAGGCACTGGACCGCGCGGCGCGCGAGCGCCTCGGCCGCATCCCCGAGGAGCGCCGCCGGGTGATCACCGGCCACGATGCGTTCGGACACCTGGGCGTCGCCTACGGCATCCGGTTCTTCTCGCCGCGGGGCGTCAGCACCGGCGGCGAGGCCAGCGCGAGGGACGTGGGCCGGCTGATCCGGCAGATCCGCGAGCAGCGGATTCGCGCGGTGTTCGTGGAGAACATCAGCGACCCGCGGCTGGTCGAGCAGATCGCGCGAGAATCCGGCGCGCGGGTGGGCGGGGTGCTGTTCTCCGACGCGCTGTCCGCGAAGGATGCCCGCGCATCGACCTATCTGGAGATGATGCGCCACAATATCGAGACGATTGCATCGGCGCTGGCCGAGGAGCCGGCTGCCCGCTGACGCCGCGCGAGGGGTGGCCGTCCGCGATGGCCGCCCGCGCCGACCGGAGCCGTGCGAAGATTTCGCACCCGGCGGGTGGGTTCCCGACCGGCCTCGAGGCCGGACGACCGGGCCGGCCAGGCGCCCGGGGCCGTCCTCGCGGCAAGCAGGCGTGGAAGGGTCCGGGCAGTCCCGCCACCGTGCCGGGGGGTTCCCGGCGAGGCTCGTTGCCGTCACTGCAGGAAACGTCGGATGTCTGCGTCGAAACCGAGAATGCCGCGTGCGCCTCGCGTGCCGATCGCGTCGATACCCGCGCGCGGACCCCGCCGGCGCCTCGAAGCGCCGGCCGCGGCCACGCCCCGCGCCCAGGCCGAGGCTGCGATCCGGGCGACCGGCGAGCGCGTCACGCAGGCGCGAGTGCAGGTGCTCGACGCGCTGCAGCGGGCCAGCCGCGCGCTCACGCACCACGAGGTCGAGGAGGCGACCGCCTCGGCAGGGCCCCTCGATCGGGTGACCGTGTACCGGGTGCTCGACTGGTTGACCCGCATGGGCCTTGCGCACCGCATCGCGGGAGAGGACCGCGTGTGGCGCTTCAACACGGTGGCGCCCAGCGGATCGCACGAGCACGCCCACTTCCGCTGCAACGACTGTTCGCGCGTGATCTGTCTCGACGAGGCGCCGGTCGGCGTACGTCCGCGCCTGCCCGCCGGCTACCGGTCGCAGGGCGTCGAGGTCACCGTGATCGGCCAGTGCCCGGATTGCCGGCGCCCGATCCGCCAGGAGGCATGACCGCGATGTCCGGCAACCGTCGCCTGCAGCCTGTGCGCCGATGCTGAGCGTGGATGCCACTGCGGGGCGCGGCGTCACCGGGGATGCGTCGCCCAGACCGGCCCTCGAAGTCGAGGGGCTGGTTCATCGCTACGAAGGTCGCGAAGTGCTGGACCTTCCGCGCTGGCAGGTCGGTGCGGGCGAAGCATGGCTGGTACTGGGGCCGTCGGGCTGCGGCAAGTCGACGCTGCTGCACTGCGCGGCCGGATTGCTGCGCGCCGCGCGCGGGAGCATCCGGGTCGCGGGCACCGAACTCGCGACGATCGGTGCAGCCGAGCGCGACCGCCTGCGCGGGCGTGCGGTCGGGCTGCTGCCGCAGCGCCTGCACCTGATTCCCGCGCTGACCGTGCTCGACAACCTCCTCGTGGCCCAGTTCGCCGCTGGCGTGCCGCGCGACCGCGCGCGCGCGCGGTCCGTGCTCGCCGCCCTCGGTCTTGCCGGGCGCGAAGCCGACCGCCCGGAGCAGCTGTCGGTCGGACAGCAGCAGCGGGTCGCGCTGGCCAGGGCAGTGATCAACCGGCCCGCGCTGTTGCTCGCCGACGAGCCCACCTCGGCGCTCGACGACGCGAACTGCGCAAGCGCGCTCGACCTGCTGCTGTCCCAGGCGGCCGAATGCGGCGCCGCGCTGGTCATCGCCACCCACGATCGGCGACTGATCGATCGCGTGCCACGGGTGCTGACCCTGCCGGCGAGTCGGTCATGAACCTCGCGACGCTCGCCCTCGCCTTCCTGCGCGCGCGCCTGCTGGCATCGCTGATGCAGGTGCTGCTGCTGGCGATCGGGCTGGCGGCCATCGTCTTCCTGCTGCTCGCCGGTGCGCAGGTGGCCGAGCGGGTCTCGCGCGACACGCGCGGCATCGATCTCGTGGTCGGGGCCAAGGGCAGTCCGCTGCAACTGGTGCTGTCGGCGGTGTTCCACGTCGATACACCGACCGGGAACATTCCGCTCGACGAGGCCCTGGCGCTGCGGCGGCATCCGCTGGTCCGGCAGGCGATCCCGCTGGCGCTGGGCGATACCTACGCGGGCTACCGGATCGTCGGCACCGAAACGGCACTGGTCGAGCACTTCGGGGCAAGGCTTGCCGACGGTGCCCTCTGGTCCGAACCGATGCAGGTCGTCGTGGGGGCCACGGTCGCGCGCGAACGCGGACTGCGCGTCGGCGACACCGTGGTCGGGTCGCATGGCCTGGGGGAGGGGGGGACGGAACACGACGAGCACCCGTACCGGGTCACCGGCGTGCTGGCGGCCACGGGCGGCGTGGTCGACCGCCTGCTGCTGACCAGCCTCGAATCGGTGTGGTCGGTCCACGCGCCGCCCGCGCCTGCGGCGGCCGACGTGCCCACCGGGCCGGCGGCGGCAAAGCCGGCCAGCGGGCATGCACACGACCACGCCCACGCCCACGCAGGCGGCAAGGGGGCGAGCGGCAAGGAGGCGGGCGCCGGGGCGGCTGCCGCGCCGACGATGCCGCGCGAGGTGACCGCCCTGCTGGTCCGCTACGCCTCGCCGATCGCCGCCGCGCAACTGCCGAGGCAGGTCAACGCGCGCAGCGCGCTGCAGGCGGCTTCCCCGGCCGTGGAGAGTGCCCGGCTGGTACGGCTGCTCGGCGTGGGCGTGGAGGCGTTGCGCGTGTTCGCGTGGGTGCTGATCGGAACGGCGGGCATCGCGCTGTTCATTTCGCTGTTCGCGGCGATGAATGAACGCAGGCGCGATCTCGCGCTGCTGCGCAGCCTGGGCCTGACCCGCGCCCGGCTGTTCGCGCTGGTGCTGCTCGAGGGGGTGCTGCTGTGCGCGGCCGGGGGCGCCCTCGGACTGGCGGGCGGGCATCTCGTGACCGAATGGGTCGGCCGGCATGTGCGCGCCGCGTCGGACTGGGCGCTGACCGGAGCGGTCTGGGCGCCCGGTGAGGGCTGGCTGCTGCTCTGCGCGCTGGCGGTCGGTCTTTTCGCCGCGCTGCTGCCGGCAGTGCTAGCCTATCGCGTCGATGTCGCGCGCGAACTCGCCCGCGGCTAGTTTCCCGACCCTGCCCCGTGGTGCGCCGTAGTCGGCGGCCCGTCGTCCGATCGGAATGTTTGCCATGAGACTGTTCAAGTGGATTCCCTGGCTGGTGCTCGCGGCGCTGGCCGTGCCCGCCGCCCTTGCCTTCAAGACCCCGGGCCGCGAGGAGGCCGCGTTCACCTCGCCGGTGCCGCCCGGGCTCCAGCACAAGGGCGCCGACGAGCGCAACGGCATGCTGTCGTGGCGCACGCTCGCGCAGGTGTCGACCGTGCGCCAGAAGGATCGCTTCGTGCCGCAGTTCAGCGACAGCGTGCTCGCGCTCAACAATCGTAACGTGCGGGTGCAGGGCTACATGATGCCGCTGGGTTCGGGCGAGCAGCATCGCAGCTTCCTGCTGACCCAGCAGTCGCCTTCGTGCCCGTTCTGCATTCCGGCCGGTCCCGAGGGCCTGGTCGAGGTGGTGGCGCGCGCCCCCGTGCGGCTGGCCGAGGATGCGATCACGCTGTCGGGCCGGTTGCAGGTGCTTCGCAACGATCCGAACGGACTGTACTACCGACTGGTCGACGCGACGCCGGTCGCTCCCTGAGCGCGCCGCGCCCGGCGCGTACGCCTCGCGCCCCGCAGGGCCGGGGCGCCGGGGTCACGTCCAGGTGCCGTCGAGGCGCGCGGGCACGGCCGGGCCCGGGCGGCGAGCGCGAACCCCGGGGCCGGCTTTAGCCGGGGCATTCGACGCCTGCGCCCGATGCCCGCAGGCGCTCGATCCGCGGCCATCGGCTGGGGCACCATTCGCTGCACGGTCCCGCGCAGGGATGGGCCGGGTCGAGCGGGTACGTCTCGGGCGACCGTGCGTGGGCGCCTTCCGGGTGCGCCTGCGCAGGAACTCGTGTATGCTCTAGATGCAACTGAGTTTCCAATACCATTGTGTGGCATCAGAAGCGCTGCTGCCACGATGAGCCCTTGGGGAGCCCCCGATGCCCGCACCTGCCATCCCCCTCGTCGCTGCCCGCGGCGCGCGCGCGCCGCGCCGTCGTGCCCTGTCCCCGCTGGCGCGAGCCGTGGCCGTGGCGACACTGGTGCCTGCGGTCCCCTTCGGCGCGTACGCCCAGACCCCCCCGCCGGCCGGGTCGGCGGGCCGGCCAGCCGCGCAGCTGGCGCCCGTGGTGGTGACCGCCAGCCCGCTGGGCAGCGATCTGCTCGAGTTGGCCGCCCCTGCGAGCGTCCTCGAGGGCGAGCGACTGCTCGAGCGTCGCGCGCCCACCCTGGGCGCGACCCTGGAGGGCGAGCCGGGGGTGGCCAGTTCGGGATATGCGCCAGGCGCCGCGCGACCGGTGATCCGCGGACTCGATGGCGAACGGGTACGCATCCTCTCCAACGGGATCCAGGCGCTGGATGCCTCCGGCGCCAGTCCCGACCACGCGGTGGCGCTGGAGCCGCTGCTCGCCGATCGCGTCGAGGTCGTGCGCGGCCCGGCGGCGGTGCTCTACGGCGCCTCGGCGGTCGGCGGCGTGGTCAACGTGGTCGACGGACGCATTCCGGCCGAGGCGTTGCGGCCGGGCGTTGGCGGACAGGCCGAACTGCGGTTCGGTGGCAACGATCGCGAGCGCGCCGGGGTCGGGCGACTCGATCTCGGACTCGCCGGGGGCCTGAATCTGCACCTCAATGCCTTCCGGCGCGACACCGACGACCTGCGCATCCCCGGTTTCGCGCGCTCCGCGCGCCTGCGTGCGACGACGCCTCCCGCCACCGGGGTGGAGGCCAGCGGTGTCCTGCCCAACAGTGCCACGCGTACCGATGGATGGACGATGGGGATGTCGCAGACCGGCGCGCGGGGCCATCTCGGCGCGAGCATTTCCCAGTATTCGTCGCTGTACGGCGCGGTGGCCGAGCCCGAGGTCAGGGTCAGGCTGGACCAGACGCGCATCGACCTCGCCGGCGAGCGCCGATCGGTCGGCCCGTTCGAGGCGCTGCGTTTCCGGTTCGGGCGTACCAGCTATCGCCACGCCGAGGAGGACGCCGGCGTCGCGGGGACCCTCTTCCGCAACCAGGGCCACGACCTTCGCGTGGAGGGCGTGCATGCGCCGATCGGCGGGCTGCGCGGGGTGGTCGGCTACCAGGGCACCCGATTCGGCTTCGAGGCGGTGGGCGACGAGGCGTTCGTGCCGCGGACCCACAATCGCGCCGACGCGCTGTTCGTGTTCGAGGAGCTGCGGCTGGGTGCGCTCACCCTCCAGGCCGGAGGTCGACTCGAGCGCGCCAGCGTCGAGGCCTTCGACAGCCCGCTGGGTCCCGGGCAGTCTCGCGACTTCGGCACGCGCAGCGGCTCGCTCGGCGCGATCTACGGCCTGTCGCGCGAGTACGCGGTGGCGCTCAACGTCTCCCACACCGAGCGCGCGCCCAACTACCAGGAGCTGTATGCGAACGGCCCCCACCTGGCGACCAACGCCTACGAGGTCGGCGACCGCAGCCTGCAGACCGAAAAGTCCAACGCGATCGACCTGTCCCTGCGCAAGCGCGCCGGGCGCGTCACCGGCAGCGTCGGCGTGTTCAACAACCGCTTCGACCGGTTCGTCGCGCTGCTGCCGGATGCAACCGTCGTCGACCCCGATCCCGCACGCGCCCTGCCCGGCTATCGATACACGCCGGTGGCCGCGGAGTTCCGTGGAGCCGAGGCGGCGGTCAACATCGGGCTGGTGGAGCGGCCCTGGCGGCTCGCGCTGGACCTTCGCGCCGAGACGCTTCGCGCGACGAACACGGACACCGGAGAGCCGCTGCCGCGCATCGCGCCGCAGCGCTTCGGCGCAGGCCTGTCGTGGTCCCAGGGTGCGGCACGCGCGCGCCTGGACGTGATGCGCGTCCAGGGCCAGGACCGGGTGGCGAGCGGTGAACTGCCGACCGATGGCTACACCATGGTCAACGCGACGGTCGGCTGGCGCGCCAGGCTGCCGATCGGGTCTGCCGACCTGTTCCTTCGCGGGGTCAACCTGCTCGACGCCGAGGCCCGCAACCACGTGTCCTTCCTCAAGGACATCGCGCCGATGGGTCGGCGGGGCTTCGTCGCCGGCCTGCGGGCCCTGTTCTGAGCGAGGGGTCTCGACGGGGCGCGAGCGCGGCCCGGCTGCGCCGCGGTACGGGGCCCGGTGGCAGGCAATGGCGCCGGGGCTGGTACCGGGGGGGGGGCAGCGCCCGCGTATACTTCACGGCTCCAGCGATTCTTCCCGCGTCCGGCCGGGCCGGGCGCGAGCCCCAGCCATGCAGCAGTTCGAAGGCACGACGATCCTGTCGGTCCGGCGGGGCCGGACGGTGGCGCTCGGCGGCGACGGCCAGGTGACCCTGGGCAACGTGGTCATCAAGTCCACCGCACGCAAGATCCGGCGCCTCTACGGCGGTCGCATCCTCGCCGGCTTCGCGGGCGGGACGGCCGACGCCTTCACGCTGTTCGAGCGGTTCGAGGCCAAGCTCGAAAAGCACCAGGGGCAGCTGCTTCGCTCCGCGGTCGAGCTCGCCAAGGACTGGCGAACCGACCGGATGTTGCGGCGGCTCGAGGCGATGCTCGCGGTCGCCGACGCCGACCATTCGCTGGTGATCACCGGTGCGGGCGACGTGCTCGAGCCCGAGCATGGCATCGTTGCGATCGGCAGCGGCGGCGCGTTCGCGCAGGCCGCCGCGCGGGCGCTGCTCGAGGCGACCGACCTGCCGCCGGCGCAGATCGTCTCGCGAGCGCTCGCGATTGCGGGCGAGATCTGCATCTACACCAACCAGAACCACGTGATCGAGGAGCTTCCGGCGGCGGGCGACGCGCCGGTGGCCCCCCCCGCCCGATGAGCGCGATGACCCCGCAGGAAATCGTCCACGAGCTCGACAAGCATATCGTCGGGCAGCGAGCGGCCAAGCGCGCGGTCGCCATCGCGCTGCGCAACCGCTGGCGCCGCTCCCGCGTCGAGGGGCCGCTGCGGGCGGAGATCACGCCGAAGAACATCCTGATGATCGGCCCGACCGGCGTGGGCAAGACCGAGATCGCACGCCGGCTTGCCCGGCTGGCCGATGCGCCGTTCGTCAAGGTCGAGGCGACCAAGTTCACCGAGGTGGGGTACGTCGGACGCGACGTCGACACCATCATCCGCGACCTGGTCGAGGTGGCGATCAAGCAGGTCCGGGAGACGGAGATGCGAAAGGTCCGCGATCGGGCCGCCGATGCGGCCGAGGAGCGTGTCCTCGACGCGCTGCTGCCGCCCCCGCGCGACACCGCCTTCGGGGCCTCCGACGCGGAGAGTTCCACGCGCCAGAAGTTCCGCAAGAAGCTGCGCGAAGGGGAACTGGACGATCGCGAGATCGACGTCGAGGTGTCGATGCCGATGCCGCAGATGGAGTTCACCACTCCGCCCGGCATGGAAGACCTGTCCGCGCAACTGCAGGGGATGTTCCAGAACCTGGGTGCCGGGCGGCGCCGTTCGCGGCGCCTGCGCATCCGCGAGGCCCTGCGGTTGCTGACCGATGAAGAGGCGGCTCGCCTGGTCAACGACGATGACCTGAAGGCGCGCGCGCTGGCGAGCGTCGAGCAGGACGGGATCGTGTTCATCGACGAGTTCGACAAGATCGCCGCCCGCGAGTCCGGCGGAGTCGATGTCTCCCGCCAGGGCGTGCAGCGCGACCTGCTGCCGCTGGTCGAGGGCACCAGCGTCTCGACCCGGCATGGACCGATACGCACCGACCACATCCTGTTCATCGCCAGCGGCGCGTTCCACCTGTCGCGCCCCTCGGATCTCATCCCCGAGATGCAGGGACGGTTCCCGATTCGCGTCGAACTCGACTCCCTGGGGGTCGAGGACTTCGTGCAGATCCTCACCGCCACCGACGCCTGCCTCACCCGCCAGTACGCCGCGCTGCTCGCCACCGAGGGCGTCACCGTCGAGTTCCGCGACGAGGGCATCCGTCGCCTGGCCGAGATCGCCTGGCAGGTGAACGAACGGGTGGAGAACATCGGCGCCCGGCGGCTGCATACGGTGATGGAAAAACTGCTGGAGGAACTGTCCTTCGCCGCGCCGGGCCAGTCGGGTACCGTCGTGACGGTCGATGCCGGCTACGTGGACGCCAGGCTCTCGACGCTCGCGGGCAGCGAGGATCTCGCCCGCTACGTGCTGTAGCGATGACCCCGCGTCCGGATGCCGTCGAGACGGCCTCCGGGCTGGAGGCCCGCGAGGCCGCGCGCCGCCTCGCGAGCGAGGGCCCCAACGAACTGCCCCGGGCACGCCGATCCGGCTGGTGGCCGCTGGTCGCCGGGGTCGCGCGCGAGCCGATGTTCCTGCTGCTCGTGGCCGCGAGCGCGGTGTACTTCCTGCTCGGCGATCGGACCGAAGCCATCGTGCTGGCGGCTTCGATCGGCGTGATCGTGATGATCACGCTGCACCAGGAGCGCAAGAGCGCCCGCGCCCTGGAGGCGCTGCGCGACCTGTCCAGTCCGCGAGCGCTCGTGCTGCGCGACGGCCAGCCGCAACGGATTCCCGGGCGGGAGGTGGTGCGCGGCGATCGACTGCTGTTGCGGGAGGGCGATCGCGTGCCCGCGGACGCCCGTGTGGTCAGCGCCGTCGGCCTGTCGATCGACGAGTCCCTGCTCACCGGCGAGTCGGTGCCGGTCAGGAAGCGACCGGCGCAGGCGTCGGACCTGCAGCCCTCCGATCCGGGCGGGGACGACCAGCCGTGGATCTATTCCGGCACGCTGGTGTGCGCGGGGCGAGGCGAGGCGGAGGTGACCGCGACCGGCCCGCGTACCGCGCTCGGTCGCATCGGCCATTCGATTCGATCGCTCGAGCCGGAGGACACCCCCCTTCAGCGAGAGACCGCGCGCTTCGTGCGCGGCCTGGCGCTGCTGGGCGGCGTGCTGTGCCTGCTGGTGGTGCTGCTCTCCGCGCTCGCGGAGGGCGGCAGCTGGCTGGAGGGGCTGCTCGCCGGCCTCACGCTGGCGATGGCCGTGCTGCCCGAGGAGTTTCCCGTGGTGCTGGCCGTGTTCCTCGCGCTGGGTGCCTGGCGGATCGCGCGCTCCCGGGTACTCACGCGCCACCTTCCGGCCATCGAGACGCTGGGCGCAGCCACGGTGCTCTGCGTGGACAAGACCGGGACGCTCACCCAGAACCGCATGCAGGTGGCGGCCCTGGTGACGGCGGCCGGCGAGCGCATGGATACCACGGCGGAGGCGTTCCCGGCCAGCTGTCCGCCCGCGCTGCGGCACCTGCTCGAGCAGGCCACGCTCGCCTGCGAACCCGATCCGCACGATCCGATGGATCGCGCCATCGCCGAGCTCGCGAAGCGAGGGCTGGGCGACTCGATGGCGCCGGCGGGTACGCTGGAGCGTACCTATCCGCTCTCGCCCACCCTGCTCGCGCATGTGCAGGCCTGGGCGGATGCCTCGGGAGAGGGCCGCTGGCTCGTCGCGAAGGGGGCGCCGGAGGCGATCATGCGGTTGTGTCGCCTGCAGCCCCCCGACTCCGGTCGACTGGCCGGGCAGGTGGCGACCCTCGCATCGGAGGGACTGCGAGTGCTCGCGGTGGCGCGCGCGCGACCTGCGGTGCCGCAGTGGCCCTCGTCGCCGGACGCCGTGGCCTTCGAGTGGCTGGGGCTCGTCGCGCTGGCCGATCCCCTGCGTCCGGCGGTGCCGGCGGCGGTCGGCGAGTGCCAGGCGGCCGGCATCCGCGTCGTGATGATCACTGGCGACTATCCGCTCACCGCGCAGGCGATCGCGCGGTCCGCGGGGTTGTCCGCCAGCGCCGCGGTGATGACCGGCACGGAGCTGGCCGCGCTGACCGACGAGCAACTGGGGCGGCGCCTCGCCTCCACCGGCGTCTACGCGCGCATGGTGCCCGAGCAGAAGCTCCGGCTGGTCCTCGCGCTGGCGCGGCAGGGCGAGGTGGTGGCCATGACGGGCGACGGGGTCAACGACGCCCCCGCGCTGCGCGCCGCGCATATCGGCATCGCGATGGGAGGGCGTGGGACCGATGTCGCGCGCGAGGCGGCGAGTCTCGTGCTGCTCGACGACGACTTCACCGCGATCGCGCAGGCGGTCCGGCTGGGGCGACGCATCTACGACAACATCAGCCACGCGACCGGCTATCTGGTGGCGGTGCACGTCCCGACGGCGGGCATGGCGCTGGTGCCCCTGCTCGCCGGCTGGCCGGCGATGTTCAGCCCCGTGCACATCGTGTTCATGGAGTTCGTGATCGATCCCGCATGCTCGGTGGTGTTCGAGGCGGAGCGCGAGGGCGCGGACGTGATGCGGCGGCCACCACGTCGCGCCGACCGGCCGCTGTTCGATCGGCGAAGCCTCGTGCTGGCCATCGCGCAGGGCGTGCTGGTGCTGGTGGCCACCGCGCTCGTCTACGGCGGGCTGCTGGCGGCGGGCGCCCCCGAGGGCGAGGCCCGGGCGGCCGGGTTTGCCTGCGTGGTGTTCGGCAACCTCGCGCTCATCCTGGCGAACCGTTCCCGATCGCGCACCGTGTTCTCGACCTGGCGCTGGCCCAACACCGCGCTGCGCTGGGTGTTCGGGATCACGCTCGCCGGGTTGGCCGCGATCCTGTGGGTGCCGTGGTTGCGCGCCCTGTTCAGGTTCGATCCGATCGGGGTACCGGAGCTGGCGCTGGCTGCCGGAGCGGCCGGACTCGCGCTCGTGCTGGCCGAGGCGGCCAAGCTCGTTCTGCGCCCCTCCACCCCGCCGGCGTGACAGGCGCTGAGCCGCGCGGACGGCGCCGGCGATGCCGTGATCCCGTCCCGATCAGCGGACGGCCACCATCGGCCTGATGCCCAGTGCGCGCTCGAGCGTGACGGCTGCCGCTCGCGCACTGCGCTCGTCCGGATAGGGTCCGAGGTGCACGCGGAACAGGCCCCGTGCCGGATGCACGTGCGCGCGGGCCGCATCGGCTCCGAGTTCGGGGCGCAGCCGCGCGAGCAGCGTCTCGGCATTGGCGCGGTCGGCGAAGGCGCCGAGTTGCAGGTAGGTGCCGCCCGCGCCCGCGGTGATCGCGAGCGAGCCGGCCCGTGGTGGCACTTCCGCAGGCAGGGCGGAGGGCTGCGGCTCGGCGACCGGCTCGGCCGCGCGCGCCTGAGCGGCTTCGCGCGGGCTGGCGGGTACGGGGGCCGGAGCAGGACCGGCCGCCGCGAGCGACGGACCGCCGTCGGTCGGCGGCCAGTTCACCCCCGGGATGAGCTTCTCGACCTCGACCGTCGCGCTGCCGTTCTGCACGTAGCCCAGCCGGAAGGCGGCGGCGTAGGACAGGTCGATCAGGCGCTCGCCGATGAACGGCCCACGGTCGTTGATGCGCACGATCACGCTGCGTCCGTTGGCCGGATGGGTCACCCGGACATAGCTGGGAATCGGCAGCGTCGGATGCGCCCCGGTCATGGCATACATGTCGTAGACCTCGCCCGAGGAGGTCTTCTGCCCGTGGTAGCGCCGGCCGTACCAGGTGGCGATGCCGCGGGCGCGGTAGGGTTCCCGGACCGTCATCGGCACGTAGCTGCGACCGAAGACGACGTAGGGGCGGTTCGCGAAGCGGTGCAGGGGTTCGATGCGGGGCACGGCATCGGGGATCGCGGCGAGGTCGGGCGGCGGGTTGTCGCCCGGGCCATCGTCGAGGTAGAACGCGCCGCCCCTGCGAGGGCCCGCGGCGGGACGCTGGGCTGTCGCCACCGGGGCGGCCGCGGGAGACGACCCGGCGCCGGCGGCCGCGGATGGAGCCGCCGGGCGACGGGCCTCGCCGACCGGGGCCGGGCCGCTCGTCGCACAGCCGGTGGCCAGGGCCGCGAGAGCCGCCAGGGCGAAGACCCGTCCGTGCGTCGGGCGCGCACGACGATACCCACGCGCGGGGTCGGGACGTCTCACGAGCGGTTGAGCTTGCGGTTGGTGGAGATGCTCATCAGCAGCCCGAATCCGAAGAACACGCTCACGAGCGCGGTGCCGCCATAGCTGATGAGCGGCAGGGGCACGCCGACCACCGGGAGGATCCCCGCGACCATGCCCATGTTCACGAAGGCATAGGTGAAGAAGGTCATCGCGATCGAGCCGCCGACCAGCCGGGCGAACAGCGTGGGCGCATTGAGGGTGATCACCAGGCCGCGGCCGATCACCAGCAGGAACATCAGCAGCAGCAGCGCGTTGCCGAACAGGCCGAACTCCTCGGAATACACCGCGAAGATGAAGTCGGTGGTGCGTTCCGGCAGGAAGTCGAGGTGGGTCTGCGTTCCCTGCAGCCAACCCTTGCCGAACCAGCCGCCGGAGCCGACCGCGATCGTGGACTGGATGGTGTGGTAACCCGCCCCCAGGGGGTCCTGCGCGGGGTCGAGCAGGATCATCACCCGCGTGCGCTGGTAGTCGTGCATCACGCTCCAGAGCAGCGGCAGGGCGGCCACGCCGAGTCCGGCGAGCGCGAAGATCACCTTCCACGGCAGGCCGGCGAGGAAGAGCACGTAGCAGCCCGAGGCCGCGATGAGCAGCGCGGTGCCCAGGTCGGGTTGCCGCGCGATCAGGGCCACCGGCAGGATGAAGAGCAGGGCGGCGATCGCGTAGTTGCGCAGCCTGAGCGACGACTCGTAGCGATCGAAGTACCAGGCGAGCGCCAGCGGAAGCGCGAGTTTCATGAGTTCCGAGGGCTGCAGGCTGATGAACCCGAGGTCCAGCCAGCGGCGGGCGCCGTTGCGCACGTCGCCGAACAGCGCGACGGCGACCAGCAGCACCAGCGCGGCCAGGTAGGCCGGCATCGCCAGGCGCATCAGTTGCGCGATCGGGATGTTCGCCGCGATCCACATGACCGCGAAGGCCACGCCGAGGTTGAAGAGCTTGTTCTCCATGCGGTCGAAGCTCTGGTTCGACGCGCTGTAGAGGGTGACCATCCCGGCGACGACGAGCAGCATGACGGCGGCCATCAGCGGGCCGTCGATGTGGGCGGTCGCGCGCCGCCAGAGGGTTTCAACCGCGCGGAGCATGGCGTGCGGGTGCTGTGGCCGCGGCTTCGGCATCGACGGGCCGCACCGGGGTGCCCAGCAGGTAGAAGTCGATCACCGAGCGTGCGAGCGGGGCCGCGTTGGCACCGCCCCCCCCGGCGTTCTCGAGCAGGACGGCGAGTGCGATCCGAGGCTCGTCGGCGGGCGCGTAGGCGACGTAGAGCGCGTGGTCGCGATGGCGCTCGTCGATCTTGCTCGCGTCGTACTTCTGCCCCTGGCGGATCGCGATCACCTGCGAGGTGCCGGTCTTGCCCCCGACGGTGTAGGCGGCGCCCGCGAAGGCCCGGTGTCCGGTACCCCCCGGCATGTTCACGTCGACCATCGCGCGATGCACGATGTCCCAGTTCTGCGAGCGGAAGTCGAGCCGGCGCACCGCCTCCGCCAGCACCGGGCGATGGGCCTGGGTCGTGGCGTCCTGGATGCTGTTGACCAGGTGCGGCCGGTAGACCGTGCCGCGGTTGGCGACGATGGCCGTCGCATTGGCCAGCTGCAGCAGGGTGGTGATGTTGTAGCCCTGCCCGATCGACACCGAGATGGTGTCCCCGGTGAACCATTTCTGGCGGAAGCGTCGCTGCTTCCATTCGGGCGAGGGGTTGATGCCGATCGCCTCGCCGGCGAGGTCGATGCCGGTGCGCGCGCCGAAGCCGAAGTGGCGCATGAAGCCGGCGATGGCATCGATGCCCATCTCGAAGGCGAGCTGGTAGTAGTAGGTGTCGCAGGAGATCACGATCGACTGGTGCATGTTCACCGAGCCGTGCCCCCCCGGTTTCCAGTCGCGGTACTGGTGGGAGCTGCCGGGCAGCATGAAGAAGCCCGGGTCGTTGATCGAGTACTGCGGGGTGCGACGTCCGAGTTCCAGCGCGGCCAGCGCCATGAACGGCTTGTAGGTGGAGCCGGGCGGATACTGTCCGTGCAGCGCCCGGTTGACCATCGGCCGGTCGGGGTGGGTGTTGAGCTCGCTCCAGGTCTGCGGGTCGATCCCGTCGATGAACAGGTTGGGATCGAAGCCGGGCATGCTCACGAAGGCGAGCACGCCGCCGGTGGAGGGCTCGATGGTGACCAGCGCCCCGCGACGGCCGCCGAAGGCCTGCTCGGCCGCCTGCTGCAGCCGGAGATCCAGGTGCAGACGCAGGTTGTTCCCCGACACCGGCGGGGTGCGCGAGAGCGTGCGGATCGCCCGCCCGCCGGAGTCGACCTCCACCTGCGCCATGCCGGTGATGCCGTGCAGTTCGCGCTCGTAGGTCTGCTCGAGTCCGGTCTTGCCGATGTGCTCGGACCCCCGGTAGTTGGCGATCAGGCCATCTTCTTCCAGACGCTCGACGTCCTTCTTGTTGATGCGGCCGATGTAGCCGACCACGTGGGAGGCGAGCGTGCCGTTCGGGTAGCGCCTGAACAGCCGCGCGTTGATCTCCACGCCGGGAAAGCGGAAGCGGTTGGCGGCGAAGCGGGCGATCTCCTCGTCCGAGAGCCGGGTCCGGATCGGGATGGCGGAGAGCTGTCGCGATTCGTCGAGCAGCCGCTTGAACCGCCGCCGGTCGCGGGGCGCGATCTCGATGATGCCCGCCAGGGCGTCGATGGTGGCTTCGAGGTCGCCCGCCCGGGCCGGATCGATCTCCAGCGTGTAGGCGGTGTAGTTGTGCGCCAGCACCGCGCCGTGGCGGTCGAGGATCAGGCCGCGGTTGGGCACGACCGGCACCAGCGAGATGCGGTTGGCTTCGGCCTGGGTGAGGTAGTAGTCGTGCTGTACCACCTGCAGCCAGAAGAATCGCCCGAGCAGCACTGCGAACAGCACCAGCACGAACACGCCGGCGACGGCGACGCGCCGCCGGAATTCGGACATCTCGCCTTCGAGGTTCCTCAGTTCGATGTACTGGGCCATTGCGTTCGCCTGGCGCGGATCAGATCGGGTGCTCGGGATCGACCCGCGGCCGCTGCGGCAGCAGCAGCACGGCCCACACCAGCGGCCACAGCAGGGCGCCGGTGACCGGCGGCACCAGCCACGTCCAGCCCGGGCTTGCGGCGCCGCTGGCCAGGTTGACCAGCAGCACCACGACCTGGGCGACCAGCAGCACCGGCAGGATCTGCAGCACGTGCTTGTCGGCACTGAACATGCGCAGGCGCCGGCGCAGCAGGGTCGCGGAGTAGGCGATGACCGCGTAGGCGAGCGCGTGCTGCCCGAACAGGCTGGCCTGCCCGATATCCATCGCCAGCCCGAAGGCGAATGCGGTCCCGAAGCCCACGCGCTGAGGCTCCCGCACGATCCAGAACAGCAGCGCGAGTGCGGTGAAATCCGGACGGATGGCTGCGAGCCAGCCCGCCCAGGGCAGCAGGTTGAGCAGCAGTGCCGCGACCAGCGTGGCCCACAGGAAGAGGGGCTTGACCGGCAGCAGGAGTTCCTGGCGGGGGGCGGCCACGGTCAGCCTGCCTTCTTCGCGCGTCGGCGGGCGGCCGGCGGCGGATCATCCATGCCGGGATTCGCGGTCTCCGGCGCGGGCTGCGCCAGGATCAGCACCTGGCGATAACGATTCACGCCGGTGGCGGGTCGTGCGGCCACCCGGGCGAACATCTGCGCCGCATCGCGTTCCACTTCCTCGACGAGTGCTACCGGGAGGCCCGCGGGGTAGGTGCCGTCGATGCCCGAGGTGACCAGCCGATCGCCGGCCTGGATGTCGGCCGAGAACGGCATGAAGCGAAGCTCCAGTCGCCCGTCCGATCCGGTGCCGTAGAGCACCCCTCGCACGCCGCTGCGCATCACCTGCACCGGGACGATCATGTCCTTGTCGGTGATCAGCGTGACCCGGCTAGACCACGGGAACACTCGCGTGACCTGGCCCACCAGCCCCTCCGCATCGACGACCGGATGGCCCTCGGCCACGCCAGCCGAGCTGCCTTTGTCGACGATGACGCGGCGGGTGAACGGATCGCGGTGCGAGTAGACGATCTCGGCGAACAGCGCGCCGGGCGGTCGCGTCGAGCGGCTGTCGAGCAGGGTGCGCAGGCGCGCGTTCTCCTGCTCGAGTGCCTCCAGGCGCAGCAGGGCCGCCTGGTTGACCAGGTTCTGCTGCTCGAGCACGCCATTGCGCACCGCCAGCTGGGACTGCGTGGTGAAGAATCCGGCGACCCGCGCGGACAGCCACCCCGGCAACAATGCGATCTGCTGCAGAGGGTGCACGATCACCGCAACCGCCCGCTGCAGGTGGACGAGGTACCCGAACCGGCCATCGGCCGCGATCAGGGCGAGCGCGAGCGAGACGGCGAGCAGGAAGCGGGCGAGCGGGGTGGGGCCGCGATGGAAGAAGGGCTGCTGGACGTTTTCCATTCAGCTCGCCGGCGGCGGGGCGATCAGGCGGTTCCGGGGATGGAGACGGGCGTCTGCACCGGTGTGTTCAGTCGCTGGTGAAGATCGAGGACACGCGGTCCATCTGCTCGAGGGCGAGCCCCGATCCGCGCACCACGCAGGTGAGCGGGTCTTCGGCGCAGATCACCGGCAGGCCGGTTTCCTCGGCGAGCATTCGGTCGATGTCGCGAAGCAGCGCGCCACCGCCGGTGAGCACCATGCCGCGCTCGGCGATGTCGGCGCCCAGTTCGGGCGGGGTCTGCTCGAGGGCGCTCTTCACCGCGCCGATGATCTGGTTGAGCGGATCGTTGAGTGCCTCGAGGATCTCGTTGCTCGAGATGGTGAAGCTGCGCGGGATGCCTTCGGCGAGGTTGCGGCCCTTCACCTCCTTCTCCCGTACTTCGCCGCCCGGGAAGGCCGAACCGATCTCCTTCTTGATTTCCTCGGCCGTGGTCTCGCCGATCAGCATGCCGTAGTTGCGACGGATGTAGTTGATGATGGCCTCGTCGAACTTGTCTCCGCCCACTCGCACCGACCCGGAGTACACGATGCCCCCGAGGGAGATCACCCCGACCTCGGTGGTGCCGCCGCCGATGTCGACCACCATGGATCCGGTGGCCTCCTCGACCGGCAGCCCGGCGCCCAGCGCGGCGGCCATCGGTTCCTCGATCAGTTCGACCTTGCGTGCGCCCGCCCCGTAGGCCGATTCGCGGATTGCGCGACGCTCGACCTGGGTGGAGCCGCAGGGCACGCAGATCACGATGCGCGGACTGGGGCTGAAGATGCGCGAGTCGTGCACCTTCTTGATGAAGTGCTTGAGCATCTGCTCGGTGATCGTGAAGTCGGCGATCACCCCGTCCTTCATCGGCCGGATGGCATTGATGTTGCCGGGCGTGCGGCCCAGCATCTGCTTGGCTGCGAGTCCTACCTGCTGGATCACCTTCTTGCCGTTGGGACCCCCCTCCTGCCGGATGGCGACCACCGAGGGTTCGTTGAGCACGATGCCGCTGCCGCGAACCCAGATCAGGGTGTTGGCGGTGCCGAGGTCGATGGCGAGGTCGGTCGAGAAGTAGCCGCTGAGAAATCCGAACATGAAGGGGTTGATCCGGTGCGGGCCGCGGCCGGCCGGGCGGGGTCGGGCGGCGGAGTCGGGGCTGGCGCCCATCGCGGGTCGCGGCGGGCGTGGGGTCGGCGAGACGCAGGCGGCACCCGGAGGGTGCGCGAACGCATCCCGGCCAGGTGCTTGGGGCAGGAACGGGCGGGTCAGGGCACGGTGTCGGCCTGGCGGGCGGGGGTTCTGACGCCCCTGCTTCGGGTCGGCGTACCGTCGCGCGGTATGATAGCGCGTTAACCCCTCGGCCGATGCCCGGCGCGGACGGTCCGCGCGGGAGTTTCGCGGCCGGGCCGCGCGCCCCCGGGCGCCCCACCCGTCGCACGCCCCGCCACCCATGCCGCTGCAGCCCGAAGACGTCCGCCGGATCGCCCACCTGGCCCGGCTGGCGATCACGGATGAGGAGGCCGACCGCACCCTCGCCCAGTTGAACGACATCCTGGGGATGATCGATCGCCTGCAGGCGGTGGACACCTCCGGCGTCGAACCCATGTCCCACCCGCTGGGGGGGGCGCAGCGCCTGCGCGAGGACGCGGTGACCGAGCATCCCGACCGGGAGGCGGCCCTGCGCAACGCCCCGGCGAGCCGCGACGGCCTGTACCTCGTGCCGCGCGTGATCGAGTGACCGCGATGTCGGCGCTGCACGTCGAATCGCTCGCCGCCCTGTCGCGCCGCCTCGCCGCGCGCGAGGTCTCGGCCGTCGAACTCGCGCGCGTCTACCTCGAGCGGATCGAGCGGCACCGCGCGCTCAACGGCTATCTCGACGTCCGCCCCGAGGTCACGCTCGCCCAGGCGGCGGCGGCCGATGCCCGGCGCGCGCGCGGCGAGACCGGACCCCTGCTCGGCCTGCCGGTCGCGCACAAGGACATCTTCGTCACGCGCGAGTTCGCCTCGACCGCGGCCAGCCGGATGCTCGAGGGCTACATGAGTCCGTTCGACGCGACCGTCGTCGAGCGGCTGGCCGGCGCGGGCATGGTCACCCTCGGCAAGCTCAACTGCGACGAGTTCGCGATGGGCTCGTCGAACGAGAACAGCGCCTACGGGCCTGTGGCCAACCCCTGGGATGCCGCCGCCGTACCCGGTGGCTCGTCGGGCGGATCCTCCGCCGTGGTGGCTGCACGGCTCGCGCCCGTGGCCACGGCCACCGATACCGGCGGATCGATCCGCGAGCCCGCGGCCTTCTGCGGCGTGACCGGCATCAAGCCCACCTACGGGCGCCCCTCGCGATGGGGCATGATCGCCTTCGCCTCCAGCCTCGACACCGCCGGACTGATGACCGTCTCGGCCGAGGACGCGGCGTGGGTCCTCTCGGCCATGTGCGGCTTCGATCCGCGTGACTCCACCAGCGTGGATCGTCCGGACGAGGACTACACGCGCGACCTGCAGCGGCCGATGGACGGGCTGCGCATCGGCGTGCCCCGCGAGTTCTTCGGGGCCGGCCTCGCAGCCGAGGTCGAGCGCCCGGTGCGCGCGGCGCTCGAGACCTACCGCGCACTCGGGGCGACACTGGTCGACATCTCGCTGCCTTCGGCGGAGCTGGGCATCCCGGTCTACTACGTGGTGGCGCCCGCGGAGTGCAGTTCCAACCTGTCGCGCTTCGACGGGGTGCGCTACGGCCATCGCGCGAAGGATCCGGTCGACTTGCTCGACATGATCAAGCGCTCGCGCGCCGAGGGCTTCGGCCCGGAGCCAAGGCGGCGCATCCTGGTCGGCACCTACGTGCTGTCGCACGGCTACTACGACGCCTACTACATCAAGGCCCAGCAGGTACGGCGGCTGATCGCCGAGGAATTCCAGCGCGCGTTCACCCGATGCGACCTGATCGCCGGCCCGGTCACCACGACCGTCGCCTTCGGCTTCGGCGAGAAGGCCGCCGACCCGGTCTCGATGTACATGGCCGACCTCTACACCATCCCCGGTAGCCTGGCGGGGCTGCCCAGCATGAGCCTGCCCTGCGGGTTCGGCGAGGGTGCGCACGCGATGCGCCCGGTCGGACTGCAACTCATCGCCAATCATTTCGACGAGGCGCGCATGCTCGGGGCGGCGCACCAGTACCAACTGGCCACCGACTGGCATCGCAGGGTTCCGGCGGGCTTCGGCGCGGAGGACGCGTGATGGCGGTGCCGGGCGCGGGCTGGGAGGTGGTGATCGGGCTGGAGACCCACGTCCAGCTGTCCACCGCGAGCAAGATCTTCTCGGGCGCCTCCACCGCGTTCGGCGCCGAGCCCAACGCGCAGGCGAGCGTGGTCGACCTGGCCCTGCCCGGCGTGCTGCCGGTGCTCAACCGCGGCGCGGTCGAGCGCGCGATCCTGTTCGGGCTGGCGGTGGGTGCGACGATCGCGCCGCGCAGCGTGTTCGCCCGCAAGAACTACTTCTATCCCGACCTGCCCAAGGGCTACCAGATCAGCCAGTACGAGATCCCGGTGGTCCAGGGCGGGTCGCTGTCGACGTGGGTGACCCCGCGCGGTGGCGAGCCCTACGCGAAGACCGTGCGCCTCACCCGCGCGCATCTCGAGGAGGACGCGGGCAAGTCGCTGCACGAGGATTTCGCCGGCCTGTCCGGCATCGACCTCAACCGCGCCGGCACGCCGCTGCTGGAGATCGTCACCGAGCCCGACATCCAGGTGGCCGACGTCGAGCGCGCGGCGCTGGAGGCCGTGGCCTACGCGCGCGAGTTGCACCAGCTGGTGACCTGGCTGGGCATCAGCGACGGCAACATGCAGGAAGGGTCGTTCCGCTGCGATGCCAACGTGTCGGTGCGGCGGCCCGGCGGTCCGTTGGGCACGCGCTGCGAGATCAAGAACCTCAACAGCTTCCGCTTCATGCAGCAGGCCATCGTGCACGAGGCGCTGCGCCAGATCGACCTGATCGAATCGGGCGGCACGGTGGTGCAGGAGACCCGCCTCTACGATCCGGACCGCGACGAGACGCGCTCGATGCGCAGCAAGGAAGACGCGATGGACTATCGCTACTTCCCCGACCCGGACCTGCTGCCGCTGGAGATCGCACCCGACCAGGTCGAGGCGCTACGGGTGAAGTTGCCCGAATTGCCCGGTGCGATGCGCGAGCGCTTCGCACGCGAGTACGGGCTGGGCGACTACGACTGCGCGCTGCTCACCACGACGCGGGCGAGCGCGCAGTACTTCACCGCGACCGTTGCCGCGCTCGGTGCCGTCGCCGGGGATCGTGGGGCCAAGTCGGTTGCCAACTGGATGGCCGGCGATCTCGCCGCCGCGCTCAATTCCGCGCAGCGCGACATCGTCGACTCGCCGGTGTCGCCCGTGCAACTCGCGGGGCTGATCGCGCGCGTGCTGGACGGCACGATCAACCAGAAAGCCGCCCGGGAGGTGTTCGCCGCGCTATGGGCGGGCGAGGCGTCCGACGCCGATGCCCTGATCGAGGCGCGAGGGTTGCGCCAGATCTCCGACAGCGGGGCGCTGGAGGCGATGGTCGACGCGGTGATCGCGGCCAATCCGAAGTCGGTCGAGGAGTTCCGCGCCGGCAAGGAGAAGGCGTTCAATGCGCTCGTCGGGCAGGTGATGAAGCAGAGCCGCGGCAAGGCGAATCCGGCGCAGGTGAACGAGTTGCTCAGGGCTCGGCTGGGCGGCTAGAGCCTGCTGCGCTGGCGATTGGCCCGCTGAATCCGGGCAGGTCGATCCAGACCTCGGTGGTGCCGGCCCGGTGGGAGGCTCCGGCCTCGCCCCCATGCGCACGGGCGATCGACCGCACCAGCGCAAGTCCCAGGCCGAGTCCGGCGCTCTCCGGGTCGCGTGCGCGCGCGGCATCGGCGCGCCAGAAGCGGTCGAACATCCGGGCGAGGGTCTCGTCGGACAGTGCGTCCCCGGCGTTACGCACGCAGACCCGTACGCCGGGTCGAGGGTCGCATGGCGCGCGCGCACTCAGGACGTCCGCTGCGGCTTGCACCGCAACGCCTCCCATGGCGCCGCCCGGCGTCCCGCTGATCGAGATCGTCACCGAGGTGCCTGCGTGCGCATGGCGGATCGCGTTCGACACCAGGTTGGACAGTGCGCGCGCCAGCAGGCCGCGGTCACCCGGTGCCTGCGAATCGCCCCTGACCTCCAGCGATAGCCCGCGATCGGCGGCTGGACCTTCGTGGAACTCCGCAACCTGCCGGGCCAGCGCGGCGAGCGGTACCGTGTTCGCCATGGGGGGCAGCAGTCCGTTCTCTGCCTTTGCCAGCAGGAGCATGTCGGACACCATCCGCGACAGTCGCTCCAACCCCTGCGCATTGGCCAGCAGCGCCTCGCGGTAGCCCGCGGCATCGCGCGGCCGGGCCAGCACTACCTGCGTCTGCGTGATCAGCCCGGTGACCGGCGTACGCATCTCGTGCGCGAGATCGGAGGACAGGGCGGTCAGTCGATCGAACGCCGCCTCGAGTCGCGCCAGCATCGTGTTGAGCTGGGCTGCGAGTTCGCCCACCTCCACAGGAAGATCCTGTACCGGAAGACGACGGTCGAGCTGCTGCGCAGTCACTCGCTCGGCAGCCTTGCCCAGGGTGCGCAGCGGGGCGAGGCCGCGACGGGCCGCCGCCCAGCCGAGCAAGCCCATGGCGACCACGGCGGTGGCGACGAAACCCCAGAGTGCCCGCCGCAGGGAGGCGAGGTAGTGCTCGTGGTGGGCAGTGTCCACGCCGACCGATACGATCGCCGCCGGCGTACCCGGCAGGTTGGTGGGAAGTACGCGCGCGAGCCCGCGGAAGGTCACGCCCTCGTATGACCAGCGCAGCAGGGCCAGCGGCGGGGGACCCCCACTGGGGCTGCTGGCGCCGTGGCGGTGCTCGCGCGGGATCGCGGGATCCGCCCATCTCGTGAGTCCGGGCGTCTCGGTGGTTGCCGCCATCACGGCTGCGGAGGCGGCTGCAGGTTGCAGCGCCGCGCCTGCGAGGTTGCTGAACCAGAGCTGACCGTCGGGGCCGTCTACCCGAAGCGCGATGTCGTCATGGCCTTGCAGCACCATCGCCAGCCGCGCGTCGATCGCGGCCAGATCGAGCGGAGGACGGATATCCGCCAGGGCGACACGCACCAGTTCCAGTTTGTCCTCGGCCAGCTGGAGGTCGAGCTCGACGAAGTGCCTGTCCACCGAACCGGCCATGAACTGCCCGAGCGCCAGGAGCACGGTGGTGGAGGCTGCGGCGAACAGCAGCGACAGGCGCAGCGTGAGCGAGGCGCGGACGCGCCGCGGCGCCCGTTCGTCCTCCCCGGCAGCCCCGGCTGCATCCCGCCCGCCGTTCGCCTCGCCGTTCACCCCTCCGCCTCCAGCACGTAGCCCATGCCACGCAGCGTGCGGATCAGCTTGTGCTCGAAGCCGTCGTCGATCTTGGCGCGCAGTCGCCGTATCGCCACCTCGACCACGTTGGTGTCGCTGTCGAAGTTCATGTCCCAGACCTCGGCGGCGATCAGCGAGCGCGGCAGCACCTCTCCGCGGCGGCGCAGAAGCAGCTCCAGCAGCGCGAATTCCTTCGCGGTGAGGTCGATGCGGCGGCCGGAGCGCACGGCGCGGCGGCGGACGAGATCCAGCTCGAGATCGGCCACCGAGAGACGCGTGGTCTCGGCGCGCGGCTCGCCCCGGCGCAGCAGGGTGCGTACGCGGGCAAGCAGCTCCGTGAACGCGAACGGCTTGACCAGATAGTCGTCAGCCCCGGACTCCAGTCCGTGCACCCGGTCGGCAACGGCGTCGCGAGCGGTCAGGTGCAGCACCGGCATCTGCACGCCGGCCGCGCGCAGCGCCTTGACCAGCGCGAAGCCATCCAGCCTGGGGAGCATCACGTCGACGATTGCCAGATCGATGCCACCCTCGAGCAGCCGGTGCAGGCCGTCTGCGCCGTCGACGCTGAGTTCGACCGCGAAGCCGGCCTCGCCCAGCCCTCGGGCCAGATACTCCCCGGTGGTGCGGTCGTCTTCGACGATCAGGATACGCGGCATCGAGGCGGCAAGCTTGGGATGGGCGATGGTGGTGCCGCCGATTCTGCCCGACCGCGGTTCGGCGACGAGGTCTGGCGGAGTGTCGGATTACCGTAATGTAATCCGCGGGTCAGCGTGGCGTCGGGGCGGCGAGGGCATGCTCTCGCCATGGAGCAGACGACAGGGACCGGCGTCAGCCGTTACATCGGGCAAGGGGTGAGCCTTGCCGCGTTGGCTGCCGCATGCGCCACGCTCGTTGCGCTCGCGCCGCCGGCGGGCGCGCAGACGCTGGGCGAGGCGGTGGCGCGCGCCGCGGCGCTGGATCCGGCGATCACTACCTTGCGTGCGCGCGGCGGCGAGGTCGATGCCAGCCGGACGGTGGCCGGGGCGCTCTTTCCCGCACCGCCGGCGTTGGCCGCCAGCCTTCGTCGCGACCGTCCGGACCAGAACCTCGGGCGAAACGAGGTGGACGTGGACGTCGGCCTGCCGCTGTGGTTGCCCGGACAGCGAGACCTGCGCGCGCGGCTGGCCGAGCGCGAGGGCGAAGAGCTTGCCACGGCGCTCGCCGAGGTCCACTGGCAGCTCGCCGGTCGGGTGCGCGAGGCCTGGTGGGCGCTGGCTGCGGCGCGTGCGGAGGCTGCCGCTGCACAGCGCCGGACGGCGACGCTCGTCCGTATCGAGGCCGATATCGCGCGGCGGGTCGCCGCTGGCGTACTCGCACGCGCTGACCTTCTCCTGGCGCAGGCCGAGGTCGCCGGCGCGCGGGCGGCAGCCGACTCCGCCGCAATGCGTGTCGAGGCGGCCACTCGCGCATGGCAGGCGCTGACCGGCGATACGGTGGCGCCCGCGCATGCGCGCGAAGCCGGGGTAGCGGCGCCAGCCGACGGCGACGCGCATCCGGCGCTCTCCGGAGCGCGGAGCCGGGTCGAACTTGCCCGGGCGCAGCTCTCACTGGCCGTGGGCGTGCGTCGCGATCCGCCCGAGTTGGCGCTGCAGCACCGCAGCGACCGCGACGGGTACGGCGCCGACTACCGGAACACGGTGCGCGTGGCGCTGCGGATACCGTTGGGCACCGACGCCCGTAACGCGCCGCGGATCGCCGCGGCGGGGACCGCGCTGGCGCAGGCCGAGGCGATCCTGCTGCACCTGCGCAGGCGCCTCGATGTCGATCGCGCGCATGCGCTGGCGGCGCTCGATGCCGCCGAGCGGCAGGTGCGACTGGCCAGCGATCGGTTGGCGCTCGCGCGCGAGCATGAGGCCCTGGTCGAACGCGCCTTCGCCATGGGCGAGCAGTCGCTGGTGGCGCTTCTGCGCTCCGCCGCGCTGCGCGAGGATGCACAGGCCGAGACCGAGCGCGCGGAGATCGGCGTGGGCCTCATGCGCTCGCGGTTGGCCCAGGTCTCCGGAGTGATGCCATGAACCCGACCTCGGCGAAGCCTGCCACCTCCACCCGCGTCCGATGGGCGATCCCCCTGTCGGTCCTCGCCGTCGTCCTGGCCCTCGGGATGGCTTCGCCCCGCGCGCATGCACATGCGGATCCGGCGCCCACGGCTGCGAGCGCGGCGCCGCTCGAGCCGCGGGTCGAGGCGTCGTCTTCCGACGTCGAAATGATCGCACGGGTCGAGGGTGGCCGGCTGGCGGTGTACGTGGCCCGCTTCGCCACGCTGGAGCCACTCGCGGGTGCGACGGTGACTGTCGAGGGGGGAGGGCGTTCAGCGAGCGGCACCACCGATGTGCTCGGGCTGGTCCGACTGGAGCTGCCGTGGCTCGCCGCGCCGGGCCAGTACCCGCTGCTCTTCACGGTCGCTGCGGGCGAGGTCAACGACCTGCTGACGGCTACGCTCGACATCCCGCCCCCGGAGGCTGGGGACGTTGCGCCAGTCTGGCGTGTCCTGCTCGCGCCGACGGCAGTCGGTGGCGCCGCGGTCGGTATCGTGTTCGGGCTCGTCCTGGGCGTGCTCGCCACCTGGGCGATCGGCCGCCGTCGACGTCACGCGAGGGCGGGCCGGGCAGCCCATGCGGGGCTGGTGGTTCTGGTGGTGCCCGGACTGGCAGCCGCCCTGCTGGCGTCGATCGGCTGGGTGCCTTCCGCGCAGGCCCACGATTCGATGCCAGCCAAGGCCGCGGCGAGCAGTCGGTCACCGGTGCGGCTCGCCGATGGCAGCGTGCTCGTGCCGGTACTTGCGCAGAGGGTGCTGGGGTTACGCACGGTCGAGGCGGCACCCGCCATCGTCGGGGTGCCGGTTGAACTGGCCGGCACCGTGCTCGTTGATCCATCGGCCAGTGGTCGTGTGCAGGCGCCCGTGGCCGGCCGGATCGAACCGGGGCCGCGTGGGTTGCCGACGCCGGGCATGACGGTGTCCCGGGGAGAGACGCTCGCATGGCTGGTGCCCACCGTCACGCCCCTGGAGCGCGGGACGCAGCAGGCGCAGATCGCTGACCTCGAGACGCAGATCGAGGTCGCGCGAGCGCGGGTCGCGCGATACGACCAACTCGAGGGCAGTCTGCCCCAGCGCGACATCGACCAGGCGCGAACCGACCTCGCCGGACTGGAGAGGCGCCGGTCTGCACTCGCCGCGCCGATGGGTGCGCGAGTGGCGCTGACTGCGCCCGTTCGCGGCGTCGTCAGTACCGTGGCGATCGCCAGTGGCCAGATGGTCGATGCCCGCGACCTGCTCGTGCAGATCAGCGATCCGACCCGGCTGCTGGTCGAGGCGCTGGCCTACGACGCACGACTTGCGAAGGCGATCGCGGAAGCCTCGGCAGTGACTGCCGACGGCACCGCCGTGAAGCTGCTGCCGTTGGGAGCAGCCGGCGAGCTGCGTCAGCAGGCGTTGCCCCTGCTCTTCCGCGTCGCCGGGAGTGCGGCCCTGGCCATCGGACAGCCTGTCCGGGTGATCGTGCAGACGTCGCGCAGTGCTAGCGGCTACGTGCTGCCGGCCGCCAGCATCGTGCGGACCGGCAACGGCGAGCCGGTGGTGTGGGTCAAGACCGGCGGCGAACGCTTCGATCCGCGGCGCGTGGAGGCGCGCGCGCTGGACGCCGGCCGAGTGGTCGCCACCGGCGGACTGGCCGAAGGCGACCGGGTCGTGGTGATCGGTGCGAGCCTGCTGTCGCAGGTCCGCTAGGGACACTCCGTGTTCAATGCACTGATCCACGCCAGCCTTCGCCAGCGGGTGTTCGTGCTCGCGTTCTCGGCGGTGCTGGCGGTCGCCGGGTTGGTGGCGCTGCGCGCGCTGCCGGTGGACGTATTCCCCGATCTCAACCGCCCGACGGTGACGTTGATGACCGAGGCCGAAGGGATGGCGGCCGAGGAGGTCGAGCAGCGGGTGAGCTTCCCGATCGAGACGGCGATGGGCGGACTGCCCGGCGTGCTGCGCGTGCGGTCGATGTCCGCAGCCAGCCTGTCGCTGGTATTCGTCGAGTTCGATTGGGGCACCGACGTCTACCGCAACCGGCAGCTGGTCGCGGAGAGACTCGGCACGGTGGCGGCCCAACTGCCGCCGCGGGGTGACCCCGGTACTCGGGCCGATCGCGTCGATCATGGGCCAGGTCGTGATGGTGGCGATGCAGGCCGAGCCCGGCAAGGCCGATGCGATGCAGTTGCGCGAGGCCGCGGACTGGGTCGTCCGGCCGCGGCTGCTGACGATCCCCGGCGTCGCGCAGGTGATCCCGATCGGCGGCGAGGTACGGCAGTACCGGATCGCACCGGACCCCCGGCGAATGCGCGCGCTCGGGGTGACGCTCGCCGACATCGAGCAGGCCGCACGGGGATTCGCCCAGAACACCAGCGGTGGCATCGTCGAGCGCGGCGCCGAGGAAGTGATGCTGCGCAATCTCGCCCGGACCGTACGGTTGGAGGATCTCGCCGGTCTCGTGGTCGCCGTACGTGACGGAACTCCGGTACGGTTGAACCAGGTGGCGGAGGTCGCGTTTTCGCCCCGCATCCGCCGCGGCGATGCCGGCTACCGCGGCGAGCCTGCGGTGGTGTTGTCGATCGAGAAACAACCGGGTGTGGATACGCTTCGACTCACCGCGGATGTCGAGCGCGCGCTACGTGAGCTGTCACGCGCGCTACCCGAAGGGGTCAGCGTGAAGAGCGTGCTGTTCCGGCAGGCGGATTTCATCGAGCGGGCGATCGGCAACGTCGAGCGGGTACTGGTCGAGGCGGCGGTGGCGGTGCTGATCGTGCTCGTGATGTTTCTCGCCAACGTGCGCACGACGGCGATATCGCTCGCCGCGATCCCGGTGTCCATCCTGGTGACGGTGCTGGTGTTCCACGCATTCGGGCTGTCGATCAACACGATGACCCTGGGCGGCATCGCGATCGCCATCGGCGAGCTGGTCGACGACGCTATCGTGGACGTCGAGAACGTGCTGCGTCGGTTGCGGGAGAACCGCGCCAGCGCCGCGCCGCTGCCCGGGATCTCGGTGGTGGCCGCAGCTTCCACCGAGATCCGTTCCTCCATCGTCTACGCCACGGCAATCGTGGTTCTGGCGTTCGTGCCGCTGTTCGCGCTGGCCGGAATCGAGGGCCGGCTGTTCACGCCACTGGGTATCGCCTACGTGGTATCCATTCTCGCCAGCCTCCTCGTCGCGGTCACGCTTACCCCGGTACTGTGCTACCTGCTGCTCGCCCGTGACGCGCCGGCTGGCGCCAGCGGTGCGCAGCGGGGCCGCGGGACATCGCTGCTCTCGCGCGGGGACGGCGTACTGGTGCGAGGACTCAAGCGTATCGACCGCAGGGTGCTCGACTGGTCGTTCGACCGCCCGCGCACGGTGCTCGCGACGGCGGCGCTGCTCACCGTGCTGGCGGTGTCGTCGGCGCCCTGGCTGCCGCGCACGTTCCTGCCGCCGTTCAACGAGGGCACGCTGACGATCAACCTGCTGCTGGCGCCGGGAACCTCGCTCGAGGAGTCGACGCGTGTGGGCGCGCTGGCCGAGCGTCTGCTGCTGCAGGTGCCCGAGGTCGAGCGGGTCGGCCGGCGCACGGGGCGCGCTGAACTGGACGAGCACGCCGAGGGCGTGCACTCGAGCGAGATCGAGGTGGGGCTGGTCGAGTCGGGACGATCACGCGCCGCCGTGTTGTCCGACATCCGCGAGCGGCTGGCAGTGCTGCCGGCGGCGATCAACGTCGGCCAGCCGATTTCGCATCGGCTCGACCACATGCTCTCCGGCGTCCGTGCCGAGTTGGTCGTCAAGGTATACGGCGATGAACTGGAGACGCTGGCGGCGCTCGCGGCCGGCCTCGAGCAGCGCCTGCAGCGAATCGGCGGGCTGGTCGACCTGCAGGTGGAAAAGCAGGCGTTCGTACCGCAGCAGCGCGTGCGTATCGACGCCGAACGCGCTGCCGCGCAGGGGGTGACCCCGGCTGCGGTGGCTCAGGCGCTGGCGGTGATGGCCAATGGCGAAGTGGTATCGCAGGTGTTCGATGGAGCACGCCGGTTCGACGTCGTGCTGCGCCTGTCCGATCGCGACCGCGGTGCCGATCCCGCGGCAGGGTTGGCCGGGCTGCTGGTCGCCACGCCTGGCGGACAGGTGCCGCTGGCCCAGCTCGCGACGATCGAGGACGGAATCGGGCCGAACCAGATCGGCCGGGAGAATGGCAGGCGCCGCATCGCGGTGTATGCGAACACCGACGGTGGCGACATGGCTGCGATCGTCGCTGCCGTGCGGGCTGAGCTTGGCGCGTTCGCACTCCCTGCGGGCTACTTCACCGTACTGGAGGGGCAGTTCCAGGCACAGGAGGAGGCCACTACGCGAATCGGGCTCCTGGCGCTCGTCTCGCTGGCGCTGGTGTTCGCGGTTCTTTACGCGCGATACCGGTCGATGACGCTGGCGCTGGTGATCATGGCGAACGTGCCGATGGCGATGGTTGGCGGCATCGCCGCGCTGTGGATCGCCGGCGAGGCGCTGTCGGTGGCCAGTCTGGTGGGCTTCGTCACCCTGACGGGCATCGCCGCGCGCAACGGCATCCTGAAGGTGAGCCATTACGTGAACCTGGTGCTGCACGAGGGCGAGTCGTTCGGCCGCGCGATGGTGCTGCGCGGCAGCCTGGAGCGGTTGACGCCCGTGCTGATGACCGCGCTGACCGCGGCAGTGGCGCTGGCGCCGCTGCTCCTGGCCGCCGACCAACCGGGCAAGGAAGTCCTGTACCCGGTGGCACTCGTGATCTTTGGCGGGCTTTCGAGTTCGGTTCTACTGGATACGCTGGTCACGCCGGTGATGTTCCTGCGTTGGGGCGGGCCCGCTGTTGCGCGGCTGGCCGCAGCGCGCACCGATGATCGATTCTGAGAGGAGCAAGACGATGGCAAAGCCCCCACCCTGCGTGCGCCGCACCGGCGTGGCCGGTTCGCGGCGCGGGTTCCTGCTTGGCATGGCTGCATCGGCGCTGCCGCTATCGGTCTTTGCGCATACCAACGATGCGCTGAAGACCGTGATCGGTCCGAATGGCGGGCAGGTGCGCGCCACGCTCGCGCTGCACCTCGAACTGGTGGTCCGGCCAACCGAAGTGGCGGTCTATGTCGCCGATCATGACGACAAGCGGCTATCCACGCGTGGCGCCACCGGCCACGTCGTACTGCTGCTCGGTGCCGAGCGCACCGAGGCGAAGCTCGAACCTTTCGGGGAGAACGGGCTGCGTGCGACCGGACGCTTCCCGGTCGACCCGAGGTTGCGCGTGGTGGTGTCAGTCACCCTCTCGGGCGGCAAGGCCCAGCAGGAACGTTTCGAACCGTTCAACCCCAAGGTCACGGCAGCCGCGAAATCGGCCGCCGGATCCAGTCGCTGATCGGCCACCGTGAGCATCGCGCAGCGTGCCGGCTGCACAGACACCGGGCAGCGCCAGTCTCCGCCCGAGGCTTTCGCGGTTGCCCGGGTCCTCTCCCGGTTCCCGCATGACGAGTCCTTCAAAATGACCCGATCCCTCGCTTCCTTGCGCATCCCCCTTCTCGGGGTCGTGACCTTCCTCGCATGCATTGGCGCGAGCGCTGCGCTGGCGCAGGCGCCAGCCGCTGCCGGGCATGCGACCCACGGGACGCATTCGCCACAGGGCACGGCGGTCGCGACCGAGCGTAGCGCGTCGACCCGCGAATTCCAGAAGGTCAACGAGCGGATGCATCGCGACATGTCGATCCGCTTCAGCGGCGATGCCGACGTGGACTTCATCCGCGGCATGATCCCGCACCACCAGGGCGCCATCGATATGGCGCGTGTGATGCTGAAGTACGGCAAGGACCCCGAGGTGCGCAAGCTCGCCGAGGACATCATCAAGGCCCAGGAGTCGGAGATCGCCTGGATGCGCGCCTGGCTGAAGCGGCGCGGGCAGTAGCGGTCGTCCTGGTTCAGGGGGCGGGGCGGACCGTCTCCGTTCCCGCAGCGCGCGGGTTTGCACGGAGCGCCGTCCGAGCGCGAGGCTTGCCTGCATAACGCTCGCTCGCGGACAATGCCGGTGCTTGCCCGCGATGACGGGCGAGGAGACGCGAGCATGGGCAGAACGCTGATCAGTGGGGCTTCGATCATCTCGATGGATGACGACGTGGGCGAATTGCCCGTCGGCGACATCCTGGTGGAGGACGGTCGCATCGCCGCGGTGGCCCCGCACATCAAGGCGGGTGCCGCCGAGATCGTGAATGCGGCGCACATGATCGCGATCCCCGGCCTCGTCAACTCGCACATCCATACCTGGGAGGTGGCGTTGCGGGGAATCGGCGCGGACTGGGTGAGTGCGCGCGACTACTTCGGCACGATGCACGCGAACCTCACCCACCGGTTCGAGGCCGAGGACAACCGCGTGGTCAACCTCTACGGTGCGCTGGCGGCGATCGACGGTGGCACCACCACGATCCTCGACTGGTGCCACAACCTGCGCAGCGGCGACATGGCCGATGCGGCGATCGACGGGCTCGAAGCCTCGGGTATCCGCGCGGTGTTCGGGCACGGCACCGCCAAGACCATGTACGAGAAGGCGGGCGACGGGCGCTCGTACACCGAGATCGGCCAGCCGCGGGCCGAGGTGCATCGGCTGCGCACCGGCCGGCTCGCGAGCGACGAGGCGCTCGTGACGATGGCCCTGGCCATCCTCGGGCCGGACTGGAGCACCTGGGAGACGACCGAGTCCGACGTGCGGCTCGCCCGCGAGTACGGGCTGATCCACAGCGCGCACACGTTCGGGCGTGCGGGCAAGCGGATGACGCCCGACGGCATGTGGCGCCTGGCGAAGGCCGGCCTGCTCGGCCCCGACCACAACGTCGTGCACGGCAACTGCCTGCCCGACGACGAGCTGAAGATGATCGTCGAGTCCGGTTGCTCGGTGTCGGCCACCTGCATGGCCGAGATGCTCAACTGCGAGGAGCCAGCCCTGCTCGGGCGCTGGGAGCGATACGGCGGCCTGCCCTCGATCGGCACCGACGTCGATCCGTACTTCTGCGCCTCGATGCTGGCCGAGATGCGGCGGTGCTTCCTGCACCAGCGCGAACTGGACAATCGCGAGGCGGCGGCCGCGGGTCGGTATCCCCCGTCGGCTCACATGACCACGACGCGCTCGGCCCTGCGCTGGGCGACCGTGGGCGGAGCGCGGGCGCTGCGCATGGAGTCGCGCATCGGTTCGATCACGCCCGGCAAGCAGGCAGACCTCGTTCTCGTGCGCGCCGGGGACCTCAATCTCTTCCCGTCGCTGCCCGGAGGCGATCCGGTGCACACCGTGGTGATGGGCGCCGAGGCCGCGAATGTCGACAGCGTGATGGTCGCCGGTCGCTTCGTGAAGCGGCACGGGCGACTGTGCTTCCCCGAGACCTCGCTGCAGCGCCTGCGCGAGGCGCTGCTCGGCGTTCGGGAGCGGGTGATGGCGCGCGGCGGGTACGCCTATCGTCCGGTCGCGCCCGCACCACGCCCGGCTGGCGCCGCCTGAATCGTCGGCGTCCGAGCACGCCTGCGCTCGACGCCTCGGTGCGGGCGGGCGCGTCGCCGGGCAGGGGCCGTGGGCAGGACCGGTGGCCGGTCGATCCCGGGCCGGGTCAGGGTTTGCGCGACAGCTCGATGAAGCGGTTGCGCATCTCGTCGTAGCGGGTGCGGATGGTGATCTGCTCGGCGCGGCGCTGCGCGATGACCTTTTCCATCGCAGCGGTGTCGGCCGTGGCTTTCAGGTAGTCGTCGCGCAGCGATGTCGGCACCGGCTTGCCGCTCTTGGCCACGGCGTCGATGCGGCGCCGGATATCCGCCTCGTTCGCGCGCAACTGGTTGAGTTCGCCCTGAAGGCCGCCCAGCGCCACCTCGAGCTGGGCGAGGTCGCGATCGCGGCGCGCGTTGATTTCCTGTTCGCTGGAGAACGAGGCGAGCAGCACCTGGTCGCGCTTGCGCTGGGCGACCCTCGCCTCCTCGGCCTCGCGTCGGCGGGCCTCTTCTTCCTTGCGGATCCGCTGCTGCTCCGGGGTCAGTTCCGCTTCGGTCTTCTTGACCGTGACACCGCGGCGGTTGAGTTCGCGGATCTCGTAATTGGCGTATTCGGGAGGTACGGAGTAGCCGCAGCCCAGTTGCCGGCCGGACTTGTCGTACCAGCAGACCATGTTCCCGCTCGGGGTCGACGGACTGGACGGGGCGGGCTTGTTCTGGGCGAAGACGCACGTGGGGGCCAGCAGGCTCGCGAGCGCCAGGCCGAGCGCGGTGGGCACCAGGCGCGAGACCCGGCCGCTCGACGCGCCTCGCGCACCGACAGGGTCTTCTGTCCTGATGAGAGAGCCGTCGCCCGCGATCATTTCAGTGACTCCCGTACCGGTTCCTGTAATCGCGTACGGCGGCCAGCGATCCGGCCATCGTCGGGTCGCGCCCGAGGTACTCGACCACGTCGTCGAGGTTGGCGATGCTGATCACGGGCAGCCCCATCTGCCGGCGCACCTCGTCGACTGCGGACAGTGCTCCCGTGCCACGCTCCATCCGGTCGAGTGCGATCACCACGCCTGCGGCACTCGCACCGGCGGCCTCGATGTGCGCGAGGGATTCGCGCACCGACGTGCCGGCGGAGATCACGTCATCGACGATCAGCACGCGCCCCTGCAGCGGGGCGCCGATGATCGCGCCGCCCTCGCCGTGATCCTTGATCTCCTTGCGATTGAACGCATAGGGGAAGTTGTGGCCCGCGCGTGCCAGCGCGATCGATACGCCGCTCACCAGCGGGATGCCCTTGTAGGCGGGTCCGTAGAGCATGTCGAACGCGATGCCCGAGGCCATGATGCCCTCGGCGTAGAGTTCGGTGAGACGGGCGAGCGACGCGCCGTCATTGAACAGGCCCGAGTCGAAGAAATAGGGCGAGGTGCGCCCTGCCTTGGTCACGAACTGACCGAAGCGCAGAGCCTGGCGCGAGGCGGCGAACGCGACGAACTGCTGACGATAAGTGTCCATGTGTATCCGAATATGCGGGAAAATGCCGGCTGCTCAAAGACCTTGCGTCGCTTCCTGCCTGCCGCCGGTCCGTTGGGCGTCATTGTGACATCCTCCCGACCCGGGATTCGCGCGCGTTGGGAATCCTTTGCGAGCGGGAGCGCATGCGAATTTCGTGCCGGGTCTTTTTCCTGACAGGAGTGGCCTGTTGCGTCTGACCTCGATCAACCTGAACGGACTGCGGTCAGCCGCGGGCAAGGGCGTGCTGGAGTGGCTGAGTCGCAGTCGCAGCGATGTCGTCTGCATGCAGGAGGTCAAGGCCCAGCCCGCCGACCTCGAGCCTCGCCTGCTGACGCCGAAGGGCTGGCACGTGGCCTTCCACTGCGCGCAGCGCAAGGGCTACAGCGGCGTGGCGATCTGGTCGCGTCGCGAGCCCGACCGCATCGTCGAGGGCATCGGAGTTGCCGACATCGACGTCGAGGGGCGTTTCCTGCGCTGCGATTTCGGCCCGGTCTCGGTGATCTCGCTCTACTTGCCGTCCGGGTCGGCCGGACCCCATCGCCAGGAGGCGAAGTTCGCGTTCATGCGGCAGTTCGACCCGGTGCTCGCTGCCCTCGCCCGGGAAGGGCGCGAGATCGTGCTCTGCGGCGACTGGAACATCGCCCATCGCGAGATCGACCTGAAGAACTGGAGATCCAACCGAGGCAATTCCGGGTTCCTGCCCGAGGAGAGGGCCTGGATCGGTGACGTGTTCGACCGCCACGGCTATGTGGACGTGTTCCGTCGCCTCGATCCGCGACCGGACCAGTACACCTGGTGGTCGAATCGCGGGCAGGCCTGGGACAGGAACGTCGGATGGCGCATCGACTACCACATCGCCACGCCCGGGCTGGCCGCGCGCGCGACGCGGGCGGCCATCTACAAGGCGCGGCGCTTCTCCGACCATGCGCCGCTGACGATCGACTATGACATCGACTGGTGACAGCGCGCCCGCCGCCGCCCGCACCGGCTGGCGAGGCTGGGCGGATGCCGCGCGAGTGTACGGAGAGCCGACGGTCGCGCGCATGCTGCTGCTGGGCTTCTCCGCCGGGTTGCCGCTGCTGCTCGTCTTCGGCACGCTGTCCTTCTGGCTGCGCGAGGCGGGGGTCGATCGCACCACCATCGGGTTCCTGAGCTGGGTGGCCATGGCCTACGCGTTCAAGTGGGTCTGGGCGCCGCTGGTCGATCGCCTGCCGCTGCCGCTGCTCACCCGTGCGCTGGGTCGCCGACGCGCATGGCTGCTGCTCTCCCAACTGGCGATCATCGCGGCGCTCTGCGCGATGGCCACCTGCGACCCCCAGGTATCGCTGCGCCCGCTGGTGCTGGCGGCCGTCGCGCTCGCGTTCGCCTCGGCCACCCAGGACATCGCCCTCGACGCCTACCGGATCGAGTCGGCCGGCGTCGAGCGCCAGGCCGCGATGGCCGCGGCGTACCAGACCGGCTACCGGCTGGCGATGATCTGGTCCGGCGCCGGCGTGCTGTGGATCGCGGCCCGGTTCGATCCGAGCGAAGCGACGTACGAGCAGGCGCCGTGGATGGTGGCCTACCTCGCGATGGCGGCCTCGATGCTGGTGGGCGTGCTGACCGTGCTGCTCTCGCCCGAGCCGGCGGCCCGGACGCAGGAGGACGCCCGGGCCGAGGAGCGTGCGCTGGCCGAGCGGCTTGCCCGGCGCCTGCCCGCGCCGCTGGCGCGGCTCGGCGCGTGGATCCACCACGCGGCGGTGAATCCGTTCGCGGAGTTCGTGCGGCGCTATCGCTGGCACGCGCTGCTCGTCCTGGCGCTGATCGCGGTCTATCGGGTCTCGGACGTCGTGATGGGCGTGATGGCCAACCCGTTCTACCGCGACCTCGGCTATACCAAGGACGAGGTGGCCGCGGTGTCCAAGGTCTATGGCCTGGTCATGACGCTCGTCGGCGTCGGGCTGGGCGGGATCCTGTCGATGCGGCTGGGCGTGATGCGGGTGCTGTTCCTCGGCGCGCTGCTCTCCGCGCTCACGAACCTGCTGTTCTCCTGGCTGGCCGGCCACGGCCACGACGTGGGCGCGCTGATCCTGGTCGTCGCCGCGGACAATCTCTCGGCGGGCATCGCGTCCTCGGCCTTCATCGCCTACCTGTCGGGGCTGACCCATGTGTCCTACTCGGCGACGCAGTACGCGCTGTTCACTTCGGTGATGCTGCTGCTGCCCAAGTTCCTGGCCGGGTTCTCCGGCTGGGTGGTGGACCAGGTCGGGTACGGCTGGTTCTTCGCAGGGACCGCACTGCTCGGACTGCCGGTGCTCGCGCTCGTGTGGCTGGCCGGCCGGGTACGCCCGGTCGGCGGCTCGACCACGCGGCCGGCACCCGGCGAGGTGTCCCCCGGTGGAACCGGCTGAGAACGGGGCACCGGGTCGCGCGGCGCCCGGCGACCTGGCGCCGCGCGGCAAAGGGGCCGGCGCGATGGCTCGATCTCGCCGAGAGGCGCGCCGGTCCGGCCCCACGGCCCGGTGCGCCAGCCAGCCCCGGACCGCCCTGACTCCGGCGACAATCGGGGACATGACAACGAGGAGGTGAGCGGCACATGAATGCGATCCGCAAGGTCGAGGGGGACGTCGGGATGGCCGAGTGCGCCCGGGGCGGCAAGCGATGCAAGGGAACCGTCGGCGGGGCGGGTACGGCACCGCGGTTCGCGCGATTCACGTGCGCCGCGCTCGGTGTCGCGGGTGTGGTCGTCGCGACGCTGCCGACGCCAGCCCTGGCCCAGGCGGGTGCGACCCCGCGGTCCGCAGGCGACTACCCGACGCGGCCGATCCGCATCGTGGTGGGCTTCACCCCCGGGGGGCAGCCCGATATCTTCTCGCGGCTGATCAGTCCGCGGCTCACCGACACGCTCGGCCAGCAGGTGCTGGTGGACAACCGACCCGGTGCCGGCGGTGCGATCGGCGCGAAGATCGTCGCCGAGGCGCTGCCCGACGGACATACGCTGCTCGCCGTCTCCGCCGCCCACGCGATCCAGCCGGCGGTCGCCCGGCTCGGCTACGACACCCTGCGCGACTTCGCCGGGGTCACCAAGATGTTCAGCAGTGCCTATCTGCTGGTGGTGCCGGCCACGCCCCCGTTCGCGAGCGTGCGCGACCTGCTCGCGCTGGCCCGGGCGAAGCCGGGGCAGGTGAACTTCGGTTCGGCGGGCACGGGCAGCGGGACCCACTTCGCCGGCGAGATGTTCAAGGATGCCGCGCGCATCGACGTGGTCCACGTACCCTACAAGGGTGTCCCGGAGGCGCTCACCGACACGATCGCCAATCGGGTGCAGTTCTTCATGGCCCCGCTGTCCTCGGCCATGACCCTCGTGAAGGAGGGGCGCCTGCGTGCGCTTGCAGTGTCCACCGCGAAGCGCGCGTCGGCCGTTCCGGATATCCCGACGGTCGCCGAGGCCGCGATCCCGGGTTTCGAGTTCGACTCCTGGGGAGGGCTGCTCGCCCCGGCAAAGACGCCGCGGCCGGTGATCCGCCGCCTCAATGCCGAGGTGGTGGCCGCGCTCGCGTTGCCCGACATCCAGTCGCGCATGCGCGCGCTGGGTGCCGAGCCCGATACCGGTACCCCGGAGGCGTTCGATGCGTTCGTCGCCCAGCAGGTGGGCCTGATCGCCGCTCTTGCCGCGCGGGCGGGGCTGGCTCCGGGTCGCTGACCCAGCCGCGCGGGTCGCACCTGCCGCCCGCCACGCAGAGGCGATGCAGGGGCGTCCGGTCGGCATCGGACCGGACGCCGGGTGGTGCGGCCCGGCATGCCGCGGGAGGCCGGGCCCGGCGCTCCGCCCGCCTCGGCCGCGGACTCAGAGCGGTACGGGTGAGCCGTTGAGCTCCAGCGTGATCTCCGGCTCCAGTGCCGCGGCCAGCGTGGCGTGCAGATAGCAGGTGGTGGCGGCGATGCGCTGCAGCTTCGCGTGCGTTTCGTCCGGCGCCTGCCCGTTGAGGAACAGGTGGGTGTCGACCGGGTGGGCGATCGCGCGCAGCGTGCCCGCGGCAGCCTCGCCCTGCAGTTCGCACGGCATGTACTGGACCAGCCGTACGCCGTCGATCGCGAGCTTCATGTTCTCGATGTAGCGCGAGAGCTGCGTCATGTAGCAGAACGCGATGCCTGCGGCCATCAGGGCCAGCCCGGTCGGACCGCGATCGGTCGCGCCCGTACCGGTCCGCTCGTCGGTGCGCAACGTGAAGTGCGAGGCCCCGGGCAGCGCGAGCCAGGTGTCGGTCTCGGTGAGTCCGGCCGGGTCGAGCAGGTGGCTCTCTCCCTCGACCGTGCGCAACTGCCGCCCGCTGATGGTGGCGGGCGCGAGTTCGCGAGTGCCCGGTTCGACCACGCCGGTGCGGCGGATGAGATCGGGCAGGTCGGCGCCGGCATCGAGCGGACGCGGTGCCTTCGTCCAGGTGCGGAACGGGTCGGGCGCATCGGTGGCCGACGAGGGAGGCAGGCTGTCGACATCGCGACGACGTCCGTTCACGTAGATGGCGAAGGTGCTCTCCAGCGGTGCGCGCAAGGCCGCCAGCGCGGGCGAGGCGACGACCGCCTCGCGCACCACTTGCGCGACCGCCGCGGCGCTCGCCGCGCTGGCGATGCGGATGCGGGCGCGCGTGGGCTCCGCGTAGCCGACCGCGTCGCCGCGGACGAACGAGCCGGTCAGGCTGTAGCGGTTGTCGAGGTGGAGGCGCAGGTCGTGCAGGGCGACCCCGCGCGCGGCCGCGGCCGTCAGCAGCCGATGGATCAGGTCGCCGTGCAGGCCCGCGTTGAACACGCCCAGCGGGAAGGGGGCGAGGTCGGTGCCGTTCAGGTGGCGGCCTTCGTCGCTGGTCACCCGCCACGCGCTGCCGCCGTCGCCCTGGGTAACCACCGCCTCCTTCTGGTGGTGGGCGAGTTGCCGGGCCTCGGCCGTGAAGACGCTGCGTCCGGCGAGGTTCTCGCAGACCGCTGCCGGCGATCGGGCGGCGTGGACCTTGAAGGCGAGCGGGTCGCCGAAGGCGTCGAGGGTGGCGGCGGCGGTGGAGGACATGGGACGGCTCCTGTGCTCGGGGGGACGCGCGGTGGGGCGATGGCACCGGTGCGGGGCGGGGGCGGGGTGGCGTCCACGCGAGCGGGACTCCGCTCCGGGACAAGGAACTGATGGTCGGTGTTCGGTGTTTCGTGGGTCGTGGCCGGATCGAGGAATCGGAGGCTTGCGGGTGGGTGGCTCGGCGGCGGGGGCAACGCGTGCAGGCGGGTGGAAATCCCCGCGCCGCGGAGCCACCGGGCCGCCCCGGTTGTCGTACCGCGGGTGTGCCAACCCGACCCGCGGTCGGCTACTGCTGCTCGATCACGATCTTCTGCGCGCGAATGACCTTGCCCCAGCGTTCCGACTGCGTGCGGATCCAGCGATCCGCCTCGGCCGGAGTGCTGCCGACGGGTTCGAGTCCCTGCTCGGCGAGACGTTCGCGCATCTCGGGAATCGCCATCATGCGCACCACCTCGGCGTGCAGGCGCGCCACGATCTCGGCCGGAGTCTTCACCGGCACCAGCAATGCCACCCAGGCTTCGGCTTCGAATCCGGGTACGGTCGCATTCATCGGGGGCACGCCGGGCAGGGCCGGGCTCGCCTTCTCGGAGGTGACGGCCAGCGCCCGCAGCCGTCCGGATTTCAGGTGCCCGGCGATGCTGGGAACGGTGGCGAACATCGCATCGACCTGCCCGCCGATCAGGTCCGACAGGGCACCGGCCGCTCCCTTGTAGGGGATCTGCGTGATCCGCACGCCGGTGTTGAGCGTGAGCATCTCGGCGAGGAGCCGAGCCGGTGAGCCCGGTCCCACGACCGCGGTGTTGATCACGCCGGGTCGGGCGCGCGCGATGGCGATGAACTCCTTCGCGTTGCGCGCCGGCACTCCGGGGTTGACCACCAGCACCAGCGGGCCTCGCACCAGCAGCGAGACGGGGGCGAGATCGGCCAGCGTGTCGTAGGGCAATTGGCGGAACAGGTGCGGATTCGTCGCGTGACTGTCGAACACCGCCAGCAGGGTGTGGCCGTCCGGCGAGGACTTGACCGCCGCCGCCGTGCCGATCGTGCCGCCCGCGCCGGGGCGGTTGTCCACCAGTACCGGCTGCCCCAGCGCATCGGCCAGCCGCGCGGACACCAGGCGTGCGGTGATGTCGGCCAGCCCCGAGGGCGCGTTGGGCACGATCATCCGGATCGGACGCGCCGGCCACGGTGCGGTCTGCGCCGTCGCCTCCGTCCACGGCAGCGCGAACAGCCCCAGCGCGAAGACCACCCACATGCGGCGCAGCGCGGCCGCTGGCGGCCGGGACGTGGCGCGACCCGGGGCGGGCAGTCCATCCTTCATGGTCTCTCCTCCGTGCGCCGCGCGCGTTTGACGCACGGCGCGACTGTCGATACTTTCCGCGATTGTGCCGCAACCCGCGCAAGCGCGGAGGGTTGCGGACCGGCACCCGCCCCGCGCGTGCTTCCTCTCCACCAGCGGCGTGCACGCCGCGATCCGCGAGGACCGATGTCCGCACCCACCCCCGCCCAACCGGGCCCCAGCGTCCGCGAATCGGTGAGCGCCGCCGAGTGGACGCTGCGCTGCGAACTCGCCGCCGCCCACCGCCTGGTCGCCCATTTCGTCTTCGTCGACCTCACCTACAACCACATCTCCGCGCGCTGCCCGGACAACCCCGAACACTTCCTGGTCAAGGCCGACAACCTGCTCATGGAGCAGGTGACCGCCTCCAACCTCGTGAAGTACGACCTCTCTGGGCGCCAGGTCGCCGCCTCGCCGTGGAAGGCCAGCCCCGCGGCCTACAACGTGCACGCCGCGGTGCTCGCGGCGCGGCCCGACATCATGGCTGCCGTGCACACGCATTCGCCGGCCAACCTCGCGGTATCGGCCCAGGCCTGCGGCCTGCTGCCGATCACCCAGCAGGCGATGCGCTTCTACCAGCGCATCGCGTACTACCCGAACGAGGTGGACGACACCACCCGCGAGGGTGCCGACTGCATGGCGGCGGCGCTCGGGCAGCACTGGACGATGCTGCTCGAGAACCACGGCGCGCTCGTCTGCGGCTCGAACGTGGCCGAGGCGTACATCTACCATCACTTCTTCGAGCTGGCCTGCCGCGCGCAGATCGGTGCGCTGGCCGGTGGCGGTGCGTTGCGCCAGCCGACCCACGCGGTCTGCGCGGAACGGGCGGCCAAGGCGGGCCGCATCGGCGCCTACGACTCGAAGAGCCGCGACTGGGTGGCCAGCCTCGCGCTGGTCGAACAGCGCTACCCCGACTACCGAAACTGACCCGCGCCGGAATCCGGCATCCGGGGGCTCCGGCACCGGCCTTGCATCACCCTGCCACGCCTGCATCCACAGGGTGCCGATCGCCCGGGGTCGACCCTGCCGCATATCCATCAGGAGAGTGTCCATGGCGAATTTCCGGCTGCTGAACTACCGGGGCGAGGCCGGTGCCGCGCGCGCCGCGATTGCCCGTGACGACGATCGGATCGTCGATCTGCTCGATGCCTTGCCGGGCTGCGCCTGGGCGACCTCCACGCTCGCCGTGCTCGGCGCGTGGGACGAGGCCCAGCCTCGGCTCGCGCGGCTCGCCGGCGAGACGCAGGGGCCCACGCGCGCGCTGTCCGACGTGCACCTGCTCGCGCCGCTGCTCTACCCGCCGGCCATCTACTGCACGGGCGCGAACTACCAGGCGCATGCGAGCGAGATGAATGCCGAGGGTGCCGGCGTGGACAAGGCCACGACCCAGCCGTACCTGTTCCTGAAGTCCGGCCCGCATTGCGTGATCGGCCCCGGCGACGAGGTCCGCCGGCCCCGGATCTCGCGCAAGCTCGACTGGGAGGGCGAGTTCGCGGTGGTCATCGGTCGGCGGGCCCGCAACGTCGCCGTCGCCGATGCGATGCAGTATGTCGCGGGCTACACGATCATGAACGACCTGTCGCTGCGCGACCTGTCGCGCCGCCCCGACTGGCCACGGTGGAACATCGACTGGTTCGGCCACAAGAACTTCGAGACCGGGGCGCCGATGGGGCCGTGGATCGTGCCCGCGTCGCAGATCACCGACCCCTACGCATGTCGCCTGGAGACCTGGGTCAACGCCGAGCGCATGCAGGACACGCTCGTGTCCGGGCTCATCTTCGACATCGCCGAACTGATCGAGTATCTCAGCCGCCGCATGACGCTGTTGCCCGGCGATGTCATCGCGACCGGCACCCCCTCGGGCGTCGGTCGACCGCGCGGCATCTTCCTGCAACCCGGCGACCGCGTACGCGTGACCATCTCGGGCATCGGCACGCTGGAGAACGCGATCGTCGAGGGTGATTGATGCAGGAAGGCAGGCGGCACTTCGACCGGGTCGCGGCGCGCCCGGGCGGGCGAACCGCTCCCCGTCGCGCGGCACGAAAGGCGCGCGCGATGGCTGGACGATGATCCCCGTCGTGCCGAGGGTCGCTGCGGGGCTGCTGCTGGTCCTGGCGGGGGCTGTGCGGGGCGAGACGATCGTGGCGGGGCCGGGCGCGTTGCGTCCGATCGCTCCGGCCGCGGCTGCGGCGACCGGAGCGACCGTCGTGGCCGTCGCGAATGCGAATGGGGCGACGACCAGGCTCTATCGATCGCTCGGGCGCCGGCAGTGCGAGCCTGGCGGCGAGACGCTGGCGGTGGCCACGGCACGGCTGCGCGATGCGGGCATCGGGGTGACATCGGCCGCGTGTGGCGACAGCGGGCAGATGGTCGTCGCGATGTGCGGGGCGGCCACGACCGAGATCGCCATCGTCGAGGTACGCCGCGAGGACCTCGCGCGCGCCGGAGCGCTCGGGTTCCGACCGTTGCGCGATCTGCCGGATGCGCGCGTGGCCGCATGCTCGCCCGCGCGGCGAGACATTCCGCGGGATGCCGCGTCTCCGTGAATCGGTCGCCACGCGCAGACACCCGCACCGAGCCGGGCCGTCCGGTCGCGGTGATCAGCCGGACGAGCCCTCATGGCAGGCGCGGCGATTGCAGCCAGCGCGCCGCATCGGGTCACCGCCGCATCGCCGTTCGAGGCGGGGTCAGCCCGTCGCGCGACTGAACCGGTAGACGGCCAGCGATCCGCGCAGGTTCGGTGCCCAGTGGATCCGGCGTCCCTCGTGCAGGACGATGCGCTCGAGCACCCGGATGCCACGAGGCGCGCAGAAGGCCTCGAAGTCGGCGAGCGTGCACAGGTGGATGTTCGGCGTGTCGTACCAGTGGTACGGAAAATCCCCGTTGACCGGCATGCGGCCCTGGGCGAGCTGCAGGCGATTTCGCCAGTAGCCGAAGTTGGGGAACGAGACGATACCCTCGCGCCCCACGCGCAGCATCTCGGACAGCAGGTGCTCGCTGTTGCGCAGGGCCTGCAGCGTGAGCGAGAGGATCACGTAGTCGAAGGACCCCGGGTCGAAGCCCGAGAGGCCGGACTCCAGGTCCATCTGCAGCACGTTGATGCCGTTGCGCACGCAGGCCGGGATGCGCGCGTCCTCGATCTCGATGCCGTAGCCGCGCGCGGACTTGGTCTCGCGCAGGTAGCGCAGCAGCGAGCCGTCGCCGCAGCCGAGGTCGAGCACCTTCGCGCCGGGCGACACCAGCCCGGCGATCACCGCGTGGTCGGCACGAGGCCCCTTCATGCGCGGGCCTCCGGTTCGGGCGCGCGACCCGCCTCGCCGCTCGCCCCGGTGGGCAGGCCCCGGGCGACCCGATCGAGGTAGGCTGCGACCAGCGCGTGGTAGCGGGGATCATCGAGCAGGAAGGCGTCGTGGCCGTGCGGCGCGTCGATCTCGCCGTAGGTGACATCGCGGCCGTTGCGCAGCAGCGCCTGGACGATCTCGCGCGACCGCTCGGGCGCGAATCGCCAGTCGGTGGTGAACGAGATCACGAGAAACCCGGCACGGGCCGGCGCGAGGGCGCGCGCGAGATCACCGCCGGTCTCGTAGGCGGGATCGAAGTAGTCGAGCGCCTTGGTGATGCGCAGGTAGGTGTTCGCGTCGAAGTAGCCGGCGAACTTCCCGCCCTGATGGCGCAGGTAGGACTCGATCTGGAACTCCGGCTCGAAGCTGTAGCGAAGCCCGCCCTCGCGCAGCTGGCGGCCGAACTTGCTCGCCATCGTGTCGTCGGAGAGGTAGGTGATGTGGCCGACCATGCGCGCGACCCGCAGCCCGCGCGTGGGTGCACCGCCAGCGGCGTAGTAGCGGCCGTCCTGGAAGTCGGGGTCGGTGAGGATGGCCTGCCGTGCGACCTCGTTGAAGGCGATGTTCTGCGCCGAGAGGTTGGGCGCGCAGGCGATGACCAGCGCGTGGCCCAGGCGATCCGGGAACTGGCGGGTCCAGGACAGCGCCTGCATGGCCCCGAGGCTGCCGCCCATCACGGCTGCGAAGCGCTGGATGCCGAGATGGTCGGCCAGGCGCGCCTGCGCCTCGACCCAGTCCTCGACGGTGACCAGCGGGAAGTCTCCGCCGTACGGCTCTCCGGTGGCGGGATCGATGCTCATCGGGCCGGTCGATCCGAAGCAGCCGCCGAGGTTGTTGACCCCGATCACGAAGAAGCGGTTCGTGTCCACCGGCTTGCCGGGGCCGATGATGTTGTCCCACCAGCCGACGTTGTCCGGATCATCCTCGTACCAGCCGGCGACATGGTGCGAGGCATTCAGCGCGTGGCAGACCAGGATCGCGTTGCTTCGATCGGCGTCGAGCGTCCCGTAGGTCTCGTAGACCAGTTCGTAGCCGGCGATCGAACGTCCGCAGCGCAGCGCGAGCGGTGCGTCGAAACGCGCGCGCTGCGGCCTGACCGGACCGACCGAGCCTGCGGAGGGGGACATGGCGGAAGGGGATGTCGATGCGATGGCGGAACGAAAAACCCCGACGTGCTTGCGCAGGCCGGGGTCGAGAAAACGGAGTTTCTCTTTAGCCGCATTTGTTGCGCGCCCGCAAGCTGAACGTCAAATCGGCGCGTGAAGCCCATCCAAGGTACAGCGGCACCTCCCGCGTGTCAAACGAAGACCCGGTCGACCGTCCGGGAGCGGGCACGTCGCGTCCGTGCGCCCCCGGGCTGCCCTCGTACGGTCGACCTCGGCGTGCTGCCGGGGCCGGGCGTGATCGAGCGCGCAGGGCGGTCCTCAGGCGTTGAGCCGCTCGACCAGTCGACGGATCTGCTCGGGATCGCGCGCGCGAAGCACCCGCCGCACGATCGGGGTGATCGACGCCAGCTCGCTCTTGAGGATGCGCTGCTTGACCTCGAGCAGGAAGGCCGGGTGCATCGACAACTGGCGCAGCCCCAGGCCGAGCAGCAGCCGCGTCAGGTCGACATCCCCGGCCATCTCGCCGCACAGGGCGACCGGCACGCGCGCGCGGTTCGCGCGGGCGACGACATCGGCGATCAGGCTCAACACGGCCGGATGCAGCGGGTCGTACAGGTGCGCGACGGCGTCGTCGGTACGATCGATCGCGAGCGTGTACTGGATCAGGTCGTTGGTTCCGATCGACAGGAAATCCAGCTCGCGCAGGAACATGTCGAGCGCGATGGCGGTCGCCGGCACCTCGACCATGCCGCCGATGGGAACCTCGGGCACGGTGACGCCTTCCTCGACCAGGCTGCGGCGCGCGCGTGCGATCGCCTCGAGGGTCTGCGACAGCTCATGCCGCGTCGAGAGCATCGGCACGAGGATGTTGAGCTGGCCGCAACTCGCCGCACGCAGCAGCGCGCGCAACTGGGTATGGAACAGCGGTGGATCGGCGAGGCAGTAGCGGATCGCCCGCAGGCCGAGCGCGGGATTCGCGCTGCTGCGCCCCTGCCCGCGCAGGGTCTTGTCGGCTCCGACGTCGAGCGTGCGGATGGTCACCGGCAATCCATCCATCGCCTGGATCGCGGCGCGATACGCCTCGAACTGCTCGTCTTCCCCGGGCAGTTCGTCGCGGTTCATGAACAGGAACTCGGTGCGGAACAGGCCGACGCCGCGCCCGCCGTTCTCGCGCACTTCCGCGATGTCTTCCGGTCCTTCGATGTTCGCGAGCAGGGCTACGTCGACGGAGTCCAGCGTGGCGGCCGGGGTGGTGGCGAGGCGCTGCAGTTTCGCGCGCTCGATGCCCATCGCCTCCTGGCGCAGCCGGTACTCGGCGAGCACGGCAGGATCGGGGTTGACGATCACCACGCCCAGCCGGCCGTCGATGATCAGCTGGTCGTTCTCCCGGATGAGTTCGCGTGCCCGGTGCAGGGCGACGATGGCCGGGATGTTCAGGCTGCGGGCGACGATGGCCGTGTGCGAGGTGGAACTGCCCAGGTCGGTGAGGAAGCCCGCGAAGGGATGCTGGCGGAACTGCACCATGTCGGCCGGCGACAGGTCGTGCGCGACCAGGATGGGTCGCAGGGCCGCGGGCAGCATCGGCGGCACGTAGCCCGGTCGGCCCAGCAGCGCCTTCATCACCCGCTCGACCACCTGCAGCACGTCGCCCTTGCGCTCGCGGAGGTAGGGGTCGTCGATCGCGTCGAACTGCTCGAGCAGATGGTCGAGTTGCAGCTTGAGCGCCCACTCCGCATTGCACTGGCGCGCGGCAATCAGGTCCAGCGGCGCGAGCGACAGGGTCGCGTCGGCGAGGATCATCTGGTGGACGTCGATGAAGGCACCGAACTCGCTGGGCGCCTGCGGCGGGATGCTGCGCCGAAGCTCGGCCAGTTCCTCGCGCACCGTGGCGAGCGCGGTCAGGAAGCGTCGCCGTTCGTTGTCGACCTCGCCTGCCGGCACCAGGTACTGGGCGACCTCGAGGGTTTCGTAGGAGACCAGGTGCGCCGGCCCGATGGCGATGCCGTCGGCGGCACCGATGCCGTGCATGGTGAAGCTCATGCGCAGCGAGCGGGCGGCCGCCTCCTGGGGCGTGGTCGCCCGCAGCGCAAGGCCCTCGCCGGTGGTGCTCACTCGCCTTCGCCGAACCGGTCGGCCACCAGCGCGGCGAGCGCCTCGAGCGCCTGGTCGGCGCCTTCGCCGTCGGTCTCGATGCCGATGGTGGCCCCGCGCGCGGCGGCGAGCATCATCACGCCCATGATGCTCTTGGCGTTGACGCGGCGGCTGCCTCGCGACAGCCACACCTCGCAGGGAAAGCTGCCCGCGAGCTGGGTGAGCTTGGCCGAGGCGCGCGCGTGCAGCCCGAGCTTGTTGACGATCTGAACCTCACGCTGCGGCATCGCCGCCTCCTCCCTGTGTGCCGTCCTCGACCGGGACCCGGGTCACGCCGTCGCGACCACCGCTGATCGCCTTCTCGATGACCTCGGCGAGGCTGCGGTCGCGATAGGTGAGCGCGCGGATCAGCATCGGCAGGTTGACCCCCGCCAGAGCCTCGATTCGACCGGGCACGCGCATGCGCGCGACCAGGTTGGCCGGCGTGGCGCCGTAGATGTCGGTGAGCACCAGCACCCCGCTGCCGTCGTCCAGGTGATGGATCAGGTCCTGGGCCTGCGGCAGCAGCGCATCCGGATCGTCGTGGATGGTGATCCCCAGCTGGCGCACCCGCATCGGACGCCGCCCGAGCACGTGGCTCGCGCAGTGGATGAGGCTCTCGCCCAGCGTGCCGTGCGCGACGATCAGCACGCCGATCATCGGGAGGGCTCCGCCGGGGGTGGGCAGGCGGCGATGCGCTCGAGCGCATCGATCATCAGCACGGCCGGATCGCAGGGTGTCTGCGCGGCGATTTCCCGCATGCCGGTGGGGCTGGTGACGTTGATCTCGGTGAGGCAGGTGCCGATCACGTCGAGCCCGACCAGCGTGAGCCCCAGGTCGCGCAAGGTGGGACCGACCTCGGCGGCGATGGCCCGATCGCGCGCGGTCAGGGGACGCGCCTCGCCACGGCCACCCGCGGCGAGATTGCCACGGGTCTCGCCCGGGCGAGGGATGCGTGCGAGCGCGTACGGAACCGGCTCGCCGTCGATCAGCAACACCCGCTTGTCGCCATCCCGGATCTCGGGCAGGTAGCGCTGGGCCATGATCGTGCGCGCCCCGTGCTGGGTGATGGTCTCGATGATCACGCCGATGTTCGGATCGTCCTCGCGGACCCGGAACACGCTGCTGCCGCCCATGCCGTCGAGCGGCTTGAAGATCACGTCCTGATGCTCGGCGAGGAATTCGCGCAGCGGATGCTCCAGCGAGGTGACCAGCGTGGGCGGCGCAAGGTGGGGAAAGCGCGCGACCGCGAGTTTCTCGTTGAAGTCGCGCAGCGACCGTGGACGGTTGACGACCCGCGCACCCTGGCGCTCGGCCAGTTCGAGCAGGTGGGTGGCGTACAGGAATTCGTTGTCGAAGGGCGGGTCCTTGCGCATCAGCACGAGGTCGTATTCGGACAACGCGCCGATGACGGCGGGGCCTGCCTCGAACCAGGGGCTGCCCGGCTCGCCGTCGAGGAGGCGGATCTCGGAGGCCGCTCCGATCACGCGCGTGTCGCGGATCATCAGTTCGCGCGCCTCCATCGCGAACAGGCGATGGCCGCGTCGGGCGGCCACGCGCATCATCGCGTAGGTGGAGTCCTTCCAGGTCTTGAAACTCGCCAGCGGGTCGGCGATCACGAGCAGGTTCATGGAGCCATGGTAGCCGCGGACGCAGGAATTTTCAGCGGCCGTCGGCGTTTCGTCGACCGGTAGCCGCGGACGCAGGAATTTTCAGCGGCCGTCGGCGTTTCGTCGTCGGTAGCCGCGGCTGCGAGCATGTGCAGCGGCCGTCGGCGCTTCGTCGACCGGTAGCGGTGGCCGCGCCGCACCCGATCGGCGCGTGCATGCGGCGGACCTGCGCGCCTCGTGCGCGCCGCCGCCGGCGCGCACCCCGCGGCCGCCGCCGGCCCTCTCGCGCGGGTCCATGGTGCCGTACCGGCGGGGCGACCAAGCCCCCGCGCTGCAGCATCACGCGTTGATGCCCGGGTTCAGTCGGGATCCGGTGCGCCGGTGAGTTCCTCGATCTCGCGCGAAGCGGCGAGCAGGGCCAGCCGGGCGATGACGCCGTAGGCGTAGAACCGGTTGGGCGCTGCATCCGCGCGTGCCCCCGGGTCGGGCGTCGAGCAGGCCGAGGAGAAGGCCAGCGGCACGAAGTTCATCCCGGGGGCGTTGAGGTTCTGGTCGTCGCCGCGCGACTGGTGCACGCGGTAGAAGCCGCCGACCACGTAGCGATCCATCATGTAGACCACGGGCTCGGCGTTGGCTCCGTCCAGGCGCTCGTGCGTGTAGACGCCTTCCTGGACGATGACCTCCTGCACCTCGAGGCCTTCCTTGACCACGGCCATCTTCTTGCGCTGGTCGCGGTTGAGCTGGCGGACCTCCGAGGCATCGCGCACGGTCATGATGCCCATGCCGTAGGTACCGGCATCCGCCTTGACGATCACGAAGGGTTTCGCGTCGATGCCGTGCTCGCGATAGCGTGCCCCGATGTCGGCGAGCAGCTCGGACACGTAGCCCTCGAGGCACTCCTCGCCCTGCCGCTGGCGGAAGTTGATCTTTCCGCAGTGTTCGAACAGCGGGTTGATCCGCCAGGGATCGATGCCGAGCATCGAGGCGAATTCGCGCGCGACGGCATCGTAGTGCGCGAAGTGGCGCGACTTGCGGCGGGTGGTCCAGCCCGCCTCGACCGGCGGCAGCACGGCCTGCTCGAGGTTGCGCAGGATGTCGGGCACGCCGCCCGACAGGTCGTTGTTGAGCAGCACCATGCACGGATCGAAGCCCGCGACGCCCAGCCGGTTACCCGTCCGGACCAGCGGCTCCAGCAGCAATTCGCGTCCGTCGTCCAGCGCAAGCGGGGTGGGCGCCTGGATTTCGGGGATCAGCGTCCCGATGCGGACGGTGAGTCCCGCCTGGCGCAGCAGCGTGGACAGCGTGGCGACGTTGCGCAGGTAGTACGGATTGCGGGTGTGGCTCTCCGGCACCAGCAGCAGGCCGCGGGCCTCCGGGCAGATCTTGTCGATCGCCGACTGGATGGCCTGCACGCACAGCGGCGTGAAGTCCGGGTTCAGGTTGTTGAACCCGCCCGGGAACAGGTTGGTGTCGACCGGGGCGATCTTGAACCCGCTGTTGCGCAGATCGACGGATGCGTAGAACGGGCTGGGATGTTCCTGCCACTGCATGCGGAACCAGTGTTCGATCGCCGGCTGTGCATCGAGGATGCGCTGCTCCAGGTCGGGCACCGGACCACTCAGCGCGGTCTGAAGATTGGGGACGGTTGTCAGCATGCGTTCGGTTCCTGCGCCAGGGGCCCGCGGGACCCCGGAGGCTCGGGCGGCAGTGTAGCCCAATGCCTGTTACGGCCTTCAAACGGCCGCGTCGAGGTCTGTACGATGAGCAACTCCCCGCGGGGATTGCGCAGGATCGGACTCTCGGCAGGGATCGCCGCGACCGCGCGTCCGAAAGAGCCGGCGGAGTATGCCCGATCGCCAGAACAGAAAAAGTGAGCGCATGCTATGGATAAACATTCGGCAGATACCAGTGCATCGGCTCATTCCGGGTTGTCCTTCGGACCTGCGGACTCCTCGGAGCTGCCGGCCCTGGCGGAGATGATCGGTGCCCTGTTCCGGCTGGAGTCGGACTTCCGGCCCGATGTCGCGGCGCAACTGCGAGGGCTGGAACGGCTCCTGTCCGCTCCCCCCGCGCAGGCGCGGATCGCGGTGGCGCGCGGTCCGCAGGGGCCGGTGGGGGTCGCGGTGGCGCAATTGCTCGTGTCGACCAGCGAGGGCGCCCTGTCGGCGTGGATCGAGGATGTCTACGTACTGCCCGGCTGGCGAGGGCGCGGCGTCGGGCGCGCCCCTGGTCGGGCAACTGCTCGACTGGGCGCAGGCGGCCGGTGCCACTCGAGCCCAACTGCTCGCCGACCGGGGGAACGAGCCGGCGCTGGCGTTCTACCGGCGGCTCGGCTGGGCGTCGACGCAACTGCTCCCGCTCCGCCTGGGGCTGGGTCACGGCCCGATCGCGGACAGGTAGACTTCGCCTGCGCGCGAGGCCGGTCCGACCGGTCCGCGGAACTGATGGAGGAGCCCATGATGCGCACACGAACCGGCCGATCGGCGGTCGCACCTTCCCCCCTGCCCGAAGCCCGTGCCTGGTGTCCCGCGCGCTCGGCGCTGACGGTGGCGATGGCTGCCGCGGCGATGGTGTCCGGACTGCCCGCGATCGCGTCCGAGTATCCGGTCAAGTCGATCCGCCTGATCATCCCGTTCGCCCCCGGGGGCAGCAACGACATCGTCGGGCGCATGATGGGCATGCAGTTGCAGGAGCGGCTCGGCCAGGCGGTGGTGATCGACAACCGCGGCGGAGCCGGCGGGGTGGTGGGCACGGAGATCGTCGCGCGCGCCAGCGGCGACGGCTACACGCTGCTGGTGGTCTCGGTCGCCTTCGCGTTCAACACCGCGCTCTACAAGCTCTCGTACGACCCGATCAAGGCGTTCACGCCCGTGGGTGCGATCGGCAGCGGGCCCAACGTGCTGGTCGTCAATCCGCAGCTGCCGGTCAACTCCGTCAAGGAACTGATCGCCTACGCGCGGGCGAATCCGGGCAAGCTCAACCTGGCCTCGGCTGGCGTGGGTTCGTTCCAGCACCTGTCGGGCGAACTGTTCCAGCGCATGGCGAAGGTGCAGATGACGCATGTGCCGTTCAAGGGCGGTGGTCCCGCGATGACCGACGTGATTGCCGGACAGTCCCAGGTCACCATCGGTTCGCTGATCCAGATGCAGGGACACATCCGCTCCGGGCGGCTGAAGCCGCTGGGCGTCGGCAGCCTCAAGCGCAACCCCACCCTGCCCGACGTCCCCTCGATCAACGAGGCAGGCCTGCCCGGATACGAGGCCACCAACTGGTGGGGCATCGTGGGACCTGCGGGCCTGACGCCGGCGATCGTCAACCGGCTCAACCGCGAGATGAACGAGTCGCTCAATTCCGCCGATATCCAGAAGCGGCTGGCGGGCGAAGGCGCGGTACCGACCCCGATGACGCCGGCCGCCTTCGGCAAGCAGATCGTGGCCGAGATCGCGCGCTGGGGGCAACTGGTGCGCGAGGCGGGCATCAAGGGCGAGTGACGCGCCCGCCGGCGGGCGGCGAAGCCATGAAAAAGGGCGCCCCGAGGGGCGCCCTTCTGCTTCAGGCAGGACGCGGGGCGATCAGTTGTAGGCCTTCTCGCCGTGGCTGGACACGTCCAGGCCTTCACGCTCCTCGTCCTCGGGCACGCGCAGGCCGACGATCATGTCGACGATCTTCAGCGCGATGAAGGCCACCACGCCGGAGAGCACGATCGCCACGAGCACGCTCTGGAACTGGATCCAGACCTGCCCGCCGATGCCGGCGGCCAGAGGCTGCGCGCACTCGTTCTTGATGTAGTCGCAGATGCCCGCGCCGCCCAGGGACGGCGAGGCGAACACGCCGGTGAGCAGCGCGCCGACGATGCCGCCCACGCCGTGCACGCCGAACACGTCCAGCGCGTCATCCGCACCGAGCATGCGCTTCAGGCCGGTCACGCCCCACAGGCACAGCAGGCCGGAGACGAAGCCGATCACGATGGCGCCCATCGGGCCGACGAAGCCGCAGGCCGGCGTGATCGCCACCAGGCCGGCCACCGCGCCGGACGCGGCACCCAGCATGCTGGGCTTGCCCTTGCCGATCCACTCGGCGAAGGTCCATGCCAGCACGGCGGCCGCCGTGGCGATGATCGTGTTGATGAAGGCCAGGCCCGCGACGCCGTTGGCCTCGAGGTTGGAGCCGGCGTTGAAGCCGAACCAGCCCACCCACAGCATCGAGGCGCCGACCATGGTCAGCACGAGGCTGTGCGGCGGCATCGGCTCGCGACCGTAGCCCACGCGCTTGCCCACCACGTAGGCCGCCACCAGGCCGGCGATGCCGGCGTTGATGTGCACCACGGTGCCACCGGCGAAGTCGAGCGCACCCTTGGCCCAGAGCCAGCCGGCAGCGGCGGCCACCGCGTCGGCCGAGGCCTGGTCGGTGATCGCGTCCGGGCCGTCCCAGTACCACACCATGTGCGCCATCGGCAGGTAGGCGAACGTGAACCAGATCGCCAGGAACAGCAGCACCGCCGAGAACTTCATGCGCTCGGCGAACGCGCCGACGATCAGCGAGCAGGTGATGGCCGCGAAGGTGAGCTGGAAGGCGACGAACAGGTACTCGGGGATGTAGGTGTCCTTGCTGAAGGTGGCCGCGCCGGTGGCATCGGTCACGCCTGCGAGGAACATCTTGTCCAGGCCGCCGAGGAACGCTCCGCCTCCGGTGAAGGCCAGCGAGTAGCCGTACACCACCCAGAGGATCGCGATCAGCGAGAAGGCGACGAAGACCTGCATCAGGACCGACAGCATGTTCTTCTGCCGGACCAGGCCGCCGTAGAACAAGGCAAGGCCGGGGATCGTCATGAAGATCACCAGCACGATTGCGACGTACATGAACGCGGTGTCGCCCTTGTTGATGTTCGGCGGCTTCGGAGCCTCCGGTGCAGCCGGAGCCGCGGCGGCGGCCGGCGCGGCCTTGGCCTCTTCCGCCTTGGCCTCGGCCTTGGCGGGCTCGGGCGCCGCGGGCGCCGGCTGGGCGTGCACTCCCGCGCCGAAGGCGAAGGAGGCGGCCGCCAGCAATGTGAGGAGCAGCTTCTTCATGCGATCTCCCTTCCTGTCGGTGCGTTATAGAGCGTCCGCGCCGGTCTCGCCGGTGCGGATGCGCACGACCTGCTCGAGGTCGTAGACGAAAATCTTGCCGTCGCCGATCTTGCCGGTGCTGGCCGACTTCTCGATGGCCTCGATCACCTGCTCGAGCATCTCGCTCGTGATTGCAACCTCGATCTTGACCTTCGGCAGGAAGTCGACGACGTACTCCGCGCCCCGGTAGAGCTCGGTATGACCCTTCTGCCGCCCGAAGCCCTTGACCTCGGTGACGGTGATGCCCTGGACGCCGATGGCGGACAGCGCTTCACGCACCTCGTCGAGCTTGAACGGCTTGATGATGGCAGTGACGAATTTCATGTGGTGTGCCCCCGAACCGACTGTGGAGCGGGGCCGGATGCGCCGGCCCCGCAGGCCTCATGGTTAGAACGTCTTCTGGACACCCAGGGTCCAGGTGGAGTCGCCGATGTTGCGGCGGAAGTTGTTGTTCCAGATGACGCTACCGTCGCGCGCCGTGCCGTCGGCGTTGGTGCGGGTGTACATCAGGCTGAAGTTGAGCCCGAACAGTTCCTTGGTCACGCCCAGGCGGTAGTCGGTGTAGTCGTAGCAGGCGTTGGTGCAGCCGGACGCCGCCGGCCACAGCGCGGCGTTCGTGCCCTTGAAGCGCTGCTTGCCGTAGTGGGCGACGAGGTTGAAGCCCGAATCACCCAGCGGCAGGGTGGCGGTCAGGTCCAGGTAGTCGCTGCCCTTCGAGTCGGCCACGCCGAAGGTGTCGCCCAGGCTGTAGGAGTACTTGGCGGCCAGGAACTTCCAGCTCGCGCCGAGGTAGATCTCGTTGGTGTCGGGCTTGACGACGCCGGCCGGCAGTCCGGCGGTCGGCGTGCGGCCGGGGTAGTTGTAGCGCAGGAAGCCGACGTCGAAGGTGACGTCGCCCACCGGCATCTTGAAGCCGAGATAGGTATCGACTTCCAGCGAGTAGCTGCCACCGGTGAAGGAGGCATCGGTCAACCACGACACGTTCGAACCCCAGACGCCGGCATAGAAACCGCTGGCATGCGCGTAGTCGAACCCGCCTTGCAGGGCCGGCTTGCCGTCGGTCTGGGTCAGGCCGCGGAAGATGTACTGGCTGAACAGGCCGACGTTGCCGGTGAACGTGTGGGGAGAGGCGGGGGCGGCACCCTGGGCCATCACCGCGGCCGGGGCGGCGAAGGCGGCGGCCACGGTCGCGGCCAGCAGGGACTTCTGGATTCGTTTCATGAGGGGGCTCCTGGAAGAAGAGTGGTCCGTTGCGAGTGAACGCGACCGACTCGTAGCAGAAGCTGTGCCAAGCCGGGAAATGTTTGCGGATCAGCAGGTTGATGGACCTCCTGCCGTGCTCGTTCCGGGCCTTGCACCGTTCTGGTGCAATGACTTCGCCCTGCGCGCGCTCCCGGTGCGTTGCGGAAACGAGACGTTCCTCGCTCGTCCCCGCTGATGCGAACGCGACAGTCGGCGCTTGCCGCCGGAATGTCGTCCGTCCCGTTGCGTATCGGACACAGTCGTCAGGTTGCACGGCATCGGCCGACAGCGCCCGATTTCGCGCTGCAGGCGCGGGATGCGGCGCGGCGAGGGGCGAGATCCGCCCCCTATACTCGCCCGTGTCGTCGTCTCGACTGCAGCCTGCGCGACGACGGCGGTCGAACCGAAGGTCGGGGCGTCCCGAGGGTTTCCCCGGAGTCCCGGTCCGTACCGTGGAGGTGTCCGATGTCCGAACACGAACGCGCCCCTGTCCGGCTTCCCGGGGCGGGCCCCCTCGACGAACTGGCGCGGCGCGTCCGGTCGCTGGTCGAGGCCGGCCCGGCCCGCGATGTCCAGCGCAACCTGCAGGCGGCGCTGTCCGGTGCGCTCCAGCGCATGGACCTGGTCACGCGCGAGGAGTTCGACGCGCAGGCTGCCCTGCTCGCGCGCACGCGCGAGCGGCTGGAGGCCCTGCAGGCGCGGGTCGACGCGCTGGAGCGGGCGCTGTCGGTGGAGCCGGTCGGCTCCGCACCCGCTGCCGCCCCGGTCGTCCGCGCTGCCACGCCCGCGCCGAGCAACGCCGTCCGCTGAAGCGGACGGTCGTCGGCAGGGCTCGTCCATGGGCACCGAGCCGCCTGTACCGGAGGCGCCGCGGGCCGCGATCCCGTCCGCCGGTTCGCCGCCTGCGGCGGTCGCGCTGGCCCGAAGCCGGGCACTGGTCGGCGCGCGGGCGCCGGCGGTCAGCGTCGAGGTGCACCTGGCCAACGGCCTGCCCGCGTTCGCGCTCGTCGGGCTGGCCGAGGCCGAAGTGCGCGAGGCACGCGAGCGGGTACGGGCGGCCATCCTCAATTGCGGGTTCGACTTCCCCGCGCGGCGCATCACGGTGAGCCTTGCGCCCGCCGACCTGCCGAAGGAGAGCGGCCGCTACGACCTGCCGATCGCCATCGGCATCCTCGCCGCTTCGGGGCAGTTGCCCGGCGCGGACCTCGACCGCTGGGAACTCGCGGGCGAACTCGGGCTCGGCGGTGCCCTGCGCCCGGTGCGAGGCGCGATCCCGATGGCGTGGGGCGCGCTCGGCGACGGGCGCGGCTTCGTGCTGCCGGCGGCCAGCGCGGCCGAGGCGGCCCGCGTGCCCGGGGCGAGCGTGCATGCGGCGACGGGTCTGCAGGAGGTCTGCGCCCACCTGATGGAACTCGAGCGCCTGCCCCGCTGCGAGGCGCCGGCCGTCCCGGCCGCGATCGCCTCCGGGGCTCCCGACCTCGTGGATGTCCGCGGCCAGCCACAGGCGCGCCGCGCGCTCGAGGTCGCCGCTGCCGGCGGGCACAGCCTGCTGCTGGCGGGGCCTCCGGGCAGCGGAAAGACGATGCTCGCAAGCCGCCTGCCCGGCATCCTGCCGGCGATGACGCCCGAGGAGGCGATCGAATCGGCCGCGGTGCAATCGCTGGCGCCCGGCGGCTTCGATGCTGCGCGGTGGGGGCAGCGTCCGTTCAGGGCGCCGCACCACACCGCCTCCGCGGTCGCGCTGGTCGGCGGTGGCGCGCTGCCCCGGCCGGGCGAGGTGTCGCTGGCCCAGAATGGCGTGCTGTTCCTCGACGAACTCCCGGAGTTCGATCGGCGGGTGCTCGAAGTGCTGCGCGAGCCGCTGGAGACCGGCCGCATCATGGTCTCCCGCGCCGCGCGGCAGGCCGAATTTCCGGCTCGGTTCCAGCTCGTGGCCGCGATGAACCCGTGCCCCTGCGGCTGGGCGGGCGATGCGTCCGGGCGCTGCCGCTGCGGCCCGTCGGCCATCGCACGCTACCAGCGCCGGGTATCCGGGCCGCTGCTCGATCGCATCGACCTCGCGATCGAGGTGCCCGCCGTGGAGCCGGCCGCGCTGGCGCATGCGCGGGCGGGTGACAACAGCGCGACCGTGCGCTCGCGGGTCGAGACGGCAAGGGCGCGGCAGCTCTCGCGCCAGGCACTGCCCAACTCGGCGCTCGATCCTGCCGGCATCGAGCGCCACTGCCCGCTGGAGGCCGCGGCCCTTGCCGTCCTCGAACGCGCGGCCGTACGTCTCGCGCTGTCGGCGCGCGCCTTCGGCCGAATCCGTCGGGTGGCGCGAACGATCGCCGATCTCGCGGCCGAGCCGTCGATCGGCGCCGCGCACGTGGCCGAGGCGATCCAGTTGCGCCGTTTCGATCCCGGACGCGGCGGCGACTGATCCATCGGTCGGGGCGGTGGGCCTGCGGCCCCGTGCGCCGGCCCGCCGGGCACTCGGTCCGCACCCGCAGGCGGCGGGCTTCGGGCGAGGTGGTAGTCTGGCCGTGTCAGTGGTGCACCGGATCGCGCGGTGCCCGCCGACCTCCGCCGTCGCCCAGGAAGGAACCCCGAATGAGTGTCCCGAAGCCCGTCGAAGGCCTGATCCACGAACGCACCGATCCCGCCCATCCGGGTTTCCGTGCCCGCTATGCGAATCCGCCCTCGCTGTGGGCCGCGCCGCGGATCACCCAGGTGGTGGACGTGCGCGCGGCGCGCATGATCTACCTGTCGGGGCAGACGCCGACCACCGCCGACTATCGGGTCGTCTCCGGCGATTTTCGCGAGCAGCTGCACCGTGTCTTCGACAACATCGAGGCCGCGCTCGGCGCGGTGGGCGCGGGCCTGGGCGACATCGTGAAGACGACCACCTACATCACCGACTCCGCCCATCGGTCGGCGATGCGCGAGGTCAGGGTCGCCCGCATGGGCCACCTGCCGGCCTATCCCGCGAACACGGCGCTGGTCGTCGCGAGCCTGATCGAGCCCGAATTCCTGGTCGAGGTGGACGTGGTGGCGGCGGTGCCGGCCGATCGCGACTGAACCGGCGACGCACGAGTGTCGGCCCAGGGCACCCGCCGAAACGACCCGCTGCTCGCCTGGCTGCTGGCGGGCCTCGCCACGATCGGACCGTTCTCGATCGACACCTACCTGCCGTCCTTCCCGTCGATCGGGCGGGAGTTCGCGGCCGACCCGCTGGTGGTGCAGCAGACCCTCTCGCTGTACCTGGCGAGCTTCGGGGTGATGACGCTGTTCCACGGCGCGCTGTCCGACACGTTCGGACGACGGCCGGTGATCCTGGCGTGCATCGCGGTGTTCGCGCTGGCCTCGGCCGGGTGCGCGCTCGCGCCCAGCATCGAGATGCTGCTTGCCTGCCGGATGGTCCAGGGCATGTCGGCGGGCGCCGGGATGGTGGTGGGGCGGGCGATCATCCGCGATACCTTCGACGGCGCCCAGGCGCAGCGCCTGATGTCGCAGGTCACGATGATCTTCAGCCTGGCGCCGGCCATCGCACCGATCGTCGGCGGCCTCCTCGACTCGACGACCGGGTGGCGCGGCATCTTCGTGTTCCTGGTCCTGTTCGCCGTGCTGCTGGGTGCAGGCTGCGCGGTACGCCTGCCCGAGACCCTGCCTCCCGCCGATCGGCAGCCGTTTCGCCTGGGCACGCTCGCGCGCGGCTATGCCCGGGTGTTCGGCCATCCGCGCTTCGCGATGATCGTGCTGGCGGTGGCGCTCAACTTCGCCGGATTCTTCATCTACGTGGTCTCCGCCCCGGCGGTGGTCTACGACCATCTCGGCCTCGGGGCCACCGAGTTCGCGTGGCTGTTCGTGCCCGGCATCACGGGCGTGCTGGTCGGCGCGTGGACTTCCGGGCGGCTGGCCGGTCGCGTGAGCCCGCAGCGCACGGTGTCCATCGGCTACGCCGTGATGGCGGCTGCGGCCGCAGCGGCCGTGGCGTTCCACGCGTTGCTGCCGCCGGCGCTGCCATGGACCGTGCTGTTCATGGCGGCCTACGCGGCCGGCATGTCGCTCGCCATGCCGAGCCTCACCCTGCTCGCGCTCGACCTCTTCCCCCGCCACCGCGGCACCGCGGCATCGGTGCAGGGTTTTACCCAGTCGATGTCGAACACGCTGCTCGCCGGGGTGGTCTCGCCGCTGGTGGCGGGCTCCCAGTTGTGGCTGAGCCTCACCGCGGCGGCTTGCCTGCTGCTGGGTTTCGGCTGCTGGCAACTGTCCCTGCGCCTGGGATCCTCCCGGCGCGGCTGAGCCCTGCGTGGCCGGCCTGAGTCAGGCCGGCCGTGCCCGGGCGGGATCGGGGTGCGTGCTAGCATCGAAGGCTTTGTCACGCGCGTGCCACGCAGTGCCCGACTGCGCGGCCATGGCCCACTCGAACGCTGGACCGTCCATCCGATGAACGCTCCGTCTGCCACGCCCGCCCCCGACGCTCACGACACCGGAGTCGAGGCGACCCTGCGCTCCCTGCTCGCGCGCCGCATCCTGATCCTCGACGGTGCCATGGGCACCATGATCCAGCGCCATCGGCTGGAGGAGGCCGACTACCGCGGCCCGCGATTCGCCGGCTTCGCGCACGACGTGAAGGGCAACAACGAACTGCTGGTGCTCACCCGGCCGGACGTGATCTCCGGCATCCACGACCAGTACCTGGCCGCGGGCGCCGACATCATCGAGACCAACACCTTCGGCGCCACCCGCACCGCGCAGGCCGACTACCACATGGAAGACCTGGTGCGGGAGATGAACCTGGAGGCGGCGCGGCTCGCGCGCGAGTCCTGCGCGCGGTACAGCACGCCGGAGCGGCCGCGGTTTGCTGCCGGCGCGTTCGGCCCCACGCCCAAGACTGCCTCCATCTCCCCGGACGTGAACGACCCGGGCGCGCGCAACGTCACCTTCGACGAACTCGTGGACGCCTACCTCGAACAGGCCCGCGCGCTGGCCGAAGGCGGCGTGGACCTGTTCCTGGTCGAGACCGTGTTCGACACCCTGAACGCGAAGGCCGCCCTGTTCGCGATCGACCAGTTCTTCGAGGAGAGCGGGCGGCGGCTGCCGCTGATGATCTCGGGCACCGTCACCGATGCCTCGGGGCGCATCCTGTCGGGCCAGACCGTCGAGGCCTTCTGGAATTCGGTGCGGCACGCGCGTCCGCTCACCATCGGCCTGAACTGCGCGCTGGGCGCGACGCTGATGCGCCCGTACGTCGAGGAACTCTCGCGCCTCTGCGACACGCACATCTGCGTCTATCCGAACGCGGGGTTGCCCAACCCGATGAGCGATACCGGATTCGACGAGACCCCGGACATCACCTCCTCGCTGCTGCTCGAATTCGCGCGCGCCGGGTTCGTGAACGTCGCGGGCGGTTGCTGCGGGACGACGCCCGAGCACATCGCGGCGATCGCCGCAGCGCTCGCGCCGGTGGCGCCGCGCCCGGTGCCGACCATCGCTCCCGCCCTCCGGCTGTCGGGGCTGGAGGCCTTCGGCATCGGCGAGCGCTCGCTGTTCGTCAACGTCGGCGAGCGCACCAACGTCACCGGTTCGCGCGCCTTCGCGCGGATGATCCTCAACGACCAGTACGACGAGGCGCTTGCCGTGGCGCGCCAGCAGGTGGAGAACGGCGCCCAGGTGATCGACGTGAACATGGACGAGGCCATGCTCGACTCGAAGGCGGCCATGGTCAGGTTCCTGAACCTCGTGGCGTCGGAACCGGACATCGCGCGCGTGCCGATCATGATCGATTCCTCGAAGTGGGAGGTCATCGAGGCCGGCCTGAAGTGCGTGCAGGGCAAGGCGATCGTCAACTCGATCAGCCTCAAGGAAGGCGAGGACGCCTTCGTGCGCCAGGCGCGCCTGTGCCGTCGCTACGGCGCGGCCGTGATCGTGATGGCCTTCGACGAACAGGGGCAGGCCGACACCTGCGCGCGCAAGATCGAGATCTGCTCGCGCGCCTACCGGGTGCTGGTCGACCAGGTCGGGTTCCCGCCCGAGGACATCATCTTCGATCCGAACATCTTCGCGATCGCCACCGGCATCGAGGAACACGACAACTACGGCGTGGACTTCATCGAGGCCACCCGCTGGATCCGCGAGAACCTTCCCCACGCCAAGGTATCCGGCGGGGTGTCGAACGTGAGTTTCAGCTTCCGCGGCAACGATCCCGCCCGCGAGGCCATCCACACGGTATTCCTCTACCACGCGATCCGTGCCGGCATGACGATGGGCATCGTCAACGCCGGCATGATCGGCGTCTACGACGAACTCGACCCCGAACTGCGCGAGCGCGTCGAGGATGTCGTGCTCAACCGCCGCCGCGATGCCACCGAGCGGATGATCGAGTTCGCGGCGACCCTCAAGGCGGGCGGCGCGCGCCAGGAGCAGAGCCTGGCGTGGCGCGAGGCCCCGGTCGAGAAGCGACTCGAGCACGCGCTGGTCCACGGCATCACGCAGTGGATCGTCGAGGACACCGAAGCCTGCAGGGCGGCGATCGCGGAGCGGGGCGGTCGACCGATCGAAGTGATCGAAGGGCCGCTGATGTCCGGGATGAACGTCGTCGGGGACCTCTTCGGCGAGGGCAAGATGTTCCTGCCGCAGGTGGTGAAGTCCGCGCGCGTGATGAAGCAGGCGGTCGCACACCTCGTGCCCTTCATCGAGGCCGAGAAGGCAGCGATGGGCGACGTGAAGGCCAAGGGCCGGATCGTGATCGCCACGGTCAAGGGCGACGTGCACGACATCGGCAAGAACATCGTGTCGGTCGTCCTCCAGTGCAACAACTACGAGGTCGTGAACATGGGCGTGATGGTCCCGTGCCAGCAGATCCTCGACCGGGCGCGCGAGGAAGGCGCCGACATCATCGGACTGTCGGGGCTGATCACCCCGTCGCTCGAGGAGATGGCCCACGTCGCGCGCGAGATGCAGCGCCAGGGCTTCACCCAGCCCCTTTTGATCGGCGGCGCCACCACCTCGCGGACCCACACCGCCGTGAAGATCGCCCCCGGCTACACGAACGGCACGGTGGTCTGGGTGCCCGACGCCTCGCGCAGCGTGTCCGTGTGCTCGAACCTGCTCGCCGAGGACGAGTCGGCTCGACGGCGCTACCTCGACGACATCGCCGCGGACTACGAGAAGATCCGGGAGCAGCACGCCGATCGTCGCGGGCCCGATCTGATCGCGCTGCCCCAGGCCCGGGCCAACTCGCCCGCCTTCGAGTGGAGCGGATATGCGCCGCCCAGGCCTGCCTTCACCGGGGTGCGGCAGCTGCGCAACTACGACCTCGCCGAACTCGCCGCTCACATCGACTGGGGTCCGTTCTTCCAGACCTGGGATCTCGCCGGGCCCTATCCGGCGATCCTGGAGGATGCGGTGGTGGGCGAGGCCGCCCGGGCGGTGCACGCGGAAGGGCTGGCGATGCTGCGCCGGCTGGTCGACGGGCGCTGGCTCACCGCCAGTGCCGTGTTCGGGCTCTTCCCGGCGAATTCGGTGGGTGACGACATCGAGATCTACGCCGACGAGCGTCGCGATCGGGTGCTGATGACCTGGCACAACCTGCGGCAGCAGAACCGCAAGCCGACCGGCCGCGCGAACCAGTGCCTGGCCGACTTCATCGCGCCGCGCGACAGCGGCGTGGCCGACTACATCGGGGCGTTCGCCGTGACGGCGGGCCTCGACATGGATCGTCGACTGGCCGACTTCGAACGCAAGGGCGACGACTACGGGGCGATCATGTTCAAGGCACTGGCCGATCGGCTGGCCGAGGCCTTCGCCGAGTTGCTGCACAAGCGCGTACGCCGCGAGTTCTGGGGGTATGCAAAGGACGAATCCCTGGACCTGGACGCGATGATTGCCGAGCGCTACCGGGGCATCCGTCCGGCGCCCGGCTATCCC
>CAIKXV010000169.1 GCA_903831455.1 uncultured Pseudomonadota bacterium
ATCCTCGCGGGTATTCCGCTGTACACCGCGGTCGCCCGGGCGGTGCTGGGCTGACGGTTGCGATGCACGTGGTGGCGCCGATACCGGGTTCGCGTGAGTGCCGGGGGTCCGGCGCGTGTTGCCCGGTCAGGACGTGGTTCCGATGAACGCGCCTGCCCCGGACTATCGAGGCGAGCGGGTGGCGCTGCTGACCCGCCACGGCAAGCAGCACGTGCTGCGTCCGGTGATCGAACCCGCGCTTGGATGCCGCATCGAGCATACGGACGCCTTCGATACGGATCGCCTCGGAGCCTTCACCCGCGAGATCGCGCGCGCCGGCACGCAGATCGAAGCCGCGACCCGAAAGGCGCGTCTCGCGTTGTCGATCACCGGCGCCCGGGTGGCGGTCGCGAGCGAGGGATCGTTCGGCGCAGGTCCCTATGGTGCCCTCGTGCCGTGGAACGTGGAGTGCGTGCTGTGGCTCGACGAGCGACGCGCGCTGCAGGTGATTGGCTGGGCGCAGGGTCCGGCGATGAGCGTGCAGCGCGAGTTGCGCACGCGCGACGACCTCGATCAGCTCGCGCGCGACGCAGGATGTCCGCAGCACCGGCTGGTGCTGCGGCCGGAGCACCCCGATCACCCGGCGCTTCACAAGGGGCTCGACACCGCCGAAGCGCTGGGGGCTGCGTTCGCCGAGTGCCAGCGGGTGTCTTCCGACGGCCGGGTGTGGGCGGAAAGCGACCTGCGGGCCCACTGCAACCCGACGCGCCAGGCCGTGATCCGCCAGGCGGCCGACGACCTGGTGCGCCGACTGCAGTCGACATGCCCGGCCTGTCACGCGCCGGGCTACTGGATCGACAAACGCGTGCAAGGCCGGCCATGCTGCGAGTGCGGGTCACCCACCCGCGAACCCATGGCCGAGCGCTGGCGGTGCGTCGCCTGCGATCGCGCGGAGGATCGCGCCGTGGATCACGGGGCCTGCGCCGATCCGGCGCGTTGCGATCGGTGCAATCCCTGACGTGGCGCGGTTGCGGGGTCATGCAAGGCCGGTCATGATGGGTCTGCCAGCGGTCGGCGGGTGCCGATTCGACCGCATGCGCCCCAACAGGAGTCACCGCCGTGTCCGTCCCCCCGCCCCAAGCCGAGGCCTCCTCGCCGCCCTCGGCGGTCCGCTTTCGAGACGCGCTCGCGTTCTGGCTGCGCCTGGGCTTCATCAGTTTCGGCGGTCCCGCCGGGCAGATCGCGATCATGCACACCGAACTGGTCGAGCGGCGGCGCTGGATCAGCGAGAAGCGCTTCCTGCATGCGCTCAACTACTGCATGGTGCTGCCCGGGCCCGAGGCGCAGCAGCTCGCCACCTATCTCGGCTGGCTGATGCACGGTACCTGGGGCGGCATCGTGGCCGGCGCGCTGTTCGTGCTGCCGTCCCTGGCGATCCTGATCGCGCTCTCGTGGATCTACGTCGCCTTCGGGGACCAGCCGCTGGTGGCCGGACTGTTCTACGGCATCAAGCCAGCCGTCACGGCCATCGTGCTGCAGGCGGCCTGGCGGATCGGGTCGCGCACGCTGGGCAACGGCTGGCTGTGGGCGATCGCCGCAGCCTCGTTCGTGGCGATCTTCGCGCTGCAGGTCCCGTTCCCGCTGATCATCGTCGGCGCAGCGCTTGCAGGTTATCTCGGCGGGCGCCTGGCGCCGGCGTATTTCCACGCGGGCGGCGGCCATGGCGGGGCGACGAAGGACTACGGCCGTGCGCTGATCGACGAGCACTCCCCCCGATCGGAGCACACCCGCTACCGCGCCTCGCGGCTGGCGATCGTGCTCGCCGCGGGCGCGCTGCTGTGGCTGCTGCCGATGGGCGCGCTCACGGTCGCGCTGGGCTGGGACCATACCCTCACGCAGATGGGGTGGTTCTTCACGAAGGCGGCGCTGCTCACCTTCGGTGGCGCCTACGCGGTGTTGCCGTATGTGTACCAGGGTGCGGTCAGCCACTACGGCTGGGTCACGCCCGGGCAGATGATCGACGGGCTGGCGCTGGGCGAGACGACGCCCGGGCCGCTGATCATGGTGGTGGCGTTCGTCGCCTTCGTCGGGGGTTACATGCAGGCGCTGTTCGGCGGCGAGGCGCTGTTTCTGGCCGGCGCGGTGGCGGCCATGCTGGTGACCTGGTTCACCTTCCTGCCCTCGTTCGTGTTCATCCTCGCCGGCGGCCCGCTGGTGGAGTCCACCCACGACCGGCTGGACCTGACCGCACCGCTCACCGCGATCACCGCGGCGGTGGTGGGCGTGATCGTCAACCTCGCGCTCTTCTTCGGCTACCACGTGCTGTGGCCGCAGGGGTTCCCCGGCCCCTTCGAGTGGCCGGCTGCCATGATCGCGCTCGGCGCTGCAGTGGCGCTGTTGCGCTACCGCTGCGACGTGATGAAGGTCATCGGGGCCTGCGCGCTGGCGGGCCTTGCGCTGCGGCTCGCGGCAGGCTGAGGCGCCTCCGTCCATCGGCAACCGATTGCGCGGCCGGGTGACCCCTGCAGGCTGCCGGGCGGCGCAGTCCGTGGCCCGGCGATCGCCGCCGATCGCGCGCGGTCCGAGCGGTGGAGGCCGTGCGGTCGCCGTCCTCCGGCGGCGCAGCGCCGTCGGCATCAGCCCGCAAGAGAGGGCGGGCGCATGTACGGGACACGCCGCTCAGGCGAGCGCGCGCATCTCGGCGATGAGATCGGACTTGCCTTCGAAGCCGATGCCCGGCAG
>CAIKXV010000170.1 GCA_903831455.1 uncultured Pseudomonadota bacterium
CAGTTCGACCGCCGCGATCAGGCCGATGTTGCGGATGTCGGCCACGTGCGGCAGTTCGCGCAGGCCGTGCGCCGCGTCGGCAATGACCTGGTGCATCGCGCGCGAGGTCTCGAACAGCGAGGTCTCGCGGTACAGGTCGAGCGTGGCCACCGCAGCGGCCGAGGCGAGCGGATGGCCGGAATAGGTGTAGCCGTGGAAGATGTCGATCAGGTGCTCGGGGCCCTGCATGAAGGCCTCGTGGATCGAATCCTTCACGATCACCGCGCCCATCGGTACCGTGGCGTTCGTGATGCCCTTCGCGCAGGTGATGAGGTCGGGCGTGACGTTGAAGTACTGCGCCGCGAACGGCGTGCCCAGCCGCCCGAAGCCGCAGATCACCTCGTCGAAGATGAGCAGGATGCCGTGCCGGTCGCAGATCGACCGCAGCCGCTCGAGGTAGCCCACCGGCGGGGGCAGCACGCCCGTCGATCCCGCCACCGGTTCGACGATCACCGCGGCGATGTTCGATGCGTCGTGCAGCGCGACGAGGCGCTCGAGTTCGTCGGCCAGGTGGGCGCCCCACTTGGGCTGGCCCCGCGAGAACGCGGCCTCGGCGAGGTTGTGGGTGTGAGGCAGGTGGTCGACGTGCGGCAGCAGTTGTCCGCCGAAGACCTTGCGGTTGGCCGGAATGCCGCCGACCGAAATACCGCCAAAGCCCACGCCGTGGTAGCCGCGCTCGCGGCCGATGAAGCGGGTGCGCGTGCCCTCGCCGCGCGCGCGGTGGTAGGCGAGCGCGATCTTGAGCGCGCTGTCGACCGCCTCGGAGCCGGAGTTGGCGAAGAACACGTGGCCCATGCCCTTGGGGGCGATCGCCGCGACCCGACCCGCGGCCTCGAAGGCCATCGGATGGCCCATCTGGAAGGTGGGCGCGAAGTCGAGGGTATCGAGCTGGCGCTTGACCGCAGAGACGATCTCCTCGCGGTTGTGCCCCGCATTCACGCACCACAGGCCCGCGCAGCCATCGACCACCTGCCGCCCGTCGTGCGTGGTGTAGTGCATGTCCTTGGCGGCGACCAGCATCCGCGGGTTGGCCTTGAATTGCCGGTTCGCGGTGAACGGCATCCAGAAAGGCTCGAGGTCCGGGAGGGCATGCATCTTCGGGTCGTTCATCGGGGGCTCCGGAGGGAATCCTGCTTCGAGATGGACGTGCGCGCCGGAGGGGGCGGCACCGCGGCGGGATCGCGGGTCGGCTGCGGTCCGCGCCGGTTGGCGGACATCTGCGCGCAGGCCAGACGCGTCGCCGGGATGCTAGCACGCACCCCTGCGGCTACTGCAGCTTGAGTCCGGTCTCCCGGATCAGCTGGCGCAGGCGCTTGGCGTCCTCGGCCATGATGCGGCCGAGCTGCTCGGGCGTGCCGGTCTCGATGTCCACGCCCTGGGTGGACAGCCGCTCGCGGGTGTCGGGCTGCGCGAGCACCGCGTTCAGTTCGCGGTTGAGCCGGGCGACCACCGGCTGCGGGGTTCCGGCCGGCACCACGAAGCCGAACCACGACTGGTAGCTGAACCCGGGCACCACCTCGGCCATCGCCGGCACGTCGGGCAGC
>CAIKXV010000171.1 GCA_903831455.1 uncultured Pseudomonadota bacterium
CTGCGCACAGCGCCCGACCGACCCATAAGGATGCCCGGTCGGTGGCTCATGCGGTGAGCCGGCCGCCCTCCGGCGTGGCCGCCTCGTTGTCGGCCTGGCGACGCCCGCGGCGAGCGCGACATTCGCCGTGGGATTCGCGTCGCAGGGGGGGCCTTCACGGCATTGAGGCTAAGCCCGATCCCATCTATAATGTAGCCACGTTGTAGCTACAAAGGCGAGCCTCAGGGTCGCACGCCAGTCAACACAGGAACCCACTCCATGTTGCAGGATGATGTTGTTCGCTCCCGAGTCGAGCCCTCGCTCAAGCGCGAGGCCAACGCCATCATCCAGGCTGCAGGCCTCGACATGAGTACGGCCATTCGCCTCTTCCTGCGCAGCGTCGTCGAGACGGGAGGACTCCCGATCGACGTACCTCGAGCCAACCCCACCACGGTGGCCGCCATCCGCGATGCCCAGGCTGGCCGCACGCGCAAGACCACGCTTGATCGACTGTAGGCGTCGTGCGCACGCTGCGCGAGACCCATCAGTTTATCCGCGACAAGCGAAGACTCAAGCGCTCGGGTCAACACGACTGGCAGAGGATGATCGCGGTGGTGACCGATCTTCTCCTGGATCAGCCGTTGGCTCGGCACCAGCGCGACCACGCGCTGACCGGCGACTATCGCGGTGCCCGTGAATGCCATGTCGCTCCGGACTGGCTGCTGGTTTACAGCAGGCAAGGACCCGTCGATGGAGGCGACTTGACGCTCATCCGGACGGGCTCGCACAGCGAATTATTTTGAGTGCGTGACCCGTCGGGATAGCCCGGCCCCAAGAATCCCGCAGCCCATCAGACCCGACGAAACATCCGGTCGTACTCGAACGGGCGCAGCACCTGCGCGCGCAGGTGTGCCGCCTGCGGGTGCAACGGGTGGATGAGCACCACGCTCTCCTCGGGCACGATCACCGAGGGCACCTGCATCACGGCCGAGGTCTGGCGGCGCCACCCGCGCGCGCCCCTCGAGCAGGATCGGAATGCGACGCAAGCCCCTGCCCGGCGCCGGTTGCCCCGGGTGGGGCTCACCCCCACAATGCGCGCGGGGCAGGCGCCACGCACCGCGGCGATCCGAGCCCTCCGCGCAGGAAGAACCCGCATGAAGACGACGAACACCCCGGCCCCGACCCACCCGAGGCGGCTCGCGCTGCAACCCGCCGCTGCCCTCGCCCTGTCACTGGCCGGCCTGGCCCTGCTGGCCGCCTCCACGGGCGTGGCCCGGGCGCAATCGTGGCCCGACCGGCCGGTGCGCCTCGTCGTGCCCTTCGCCCCCGGCGGCGCGGCCGACCGCGTGGCGCGGGTCACCGCCGAGCAGTTGACCAGCGCCTTCGGCCAGCAGTTCATCGCCGACAACCGCCCCGGCGCGGGCGGCAGCGTGGGCTACGAAATCATCTGGCGCGCCGCGCCCGACGGCTACACGCTGGGCACCGCGGGCGACTCCGCCACCCTGCCCCCGCTCACCCAGAAGGGCGTGCGCTGGGACCCGCGCGACTACAGCGCGATCAGCCTGCTCATCACCCAGCCGCTGGTACTGGCGGTGCACACCTCGGTGCCGGCGAAGACGCTGCAGGACTTCATCGCCTACGCGCGCGCGAAGCCCGGCACGCTGTCCTTCGGCTCCTCCGGCCACGGCCATCCGCAGCACCTCACCGGCGAACTCATCCGCCGCACCGCGAACTTCGACATGGTGCACGTGCCCTACAAGGGCGGCGGCGCGGCCATCACCGACCTGGTCGGCGGGCAGATCCCGGTGGTGGTGCTGGGCTCCTCGCCGGTGATCCCGTTCCACCGCGCGGGGAAGGTGCGCATCCTCGCGGTCACCTCGGCGCGTCGTTCGGCGACGCTGCCCGACATTCCCACGCTCGCCGAGGCCGGCGTGCCCGGCATCGACGTGTCGCAGTGGATCGGACTGGTCGGCCCGCCGAAGCTGCCGCGCGCGATGGTCATGCGGGTGAACGCCGCGGTCGTGAAATCGATGCAGACCCCGGCCGCGCGCGAAGCGCTGGAGTCGGTGGGCTTCGAAGTCACCACCAGCACGCCCGAGCAGATGGCCGCGCGCTTTCGCGACACCCTCGCCGGCTGGGAGCGGCTGCTGCGCGAGATCAAGCTGAAGGTCGAGTAGCCGGGCGCACCGCCCGCGCGCAGCGCTCGGCGGCCTTGGGCTGCACAGGGGGCCTCGCGCGCCTCATCAGCGGCGCGGCTTGTCCGCGTCCGCTGCATGCGGTTGCCGGGCCATCAGCATGACCTTCCGGTACACAGGCTCCAGAACGCACCAGACCGATCGAATCGCAAGCAACACCGCGAAGAGACAGGCGGGGAGAAGCATCATCGGAACAACCAGAAAAGCCCCCGCCGAATCGTCGAAGTTCGGATCCCGCAACATCTTGAAGGCGGACCAGACCAGCCACCCTTCGGCTGCAACAAACGAGGCCATGGCCATCCGATAGGCCTTCCTCGCCTTCAAGACACCGGGCGGAAACGCCAGAAGAACCGCGTACGGGAACAGCGCCAGCCACAAGAGCAGGACCCACAAGTCCCTGTCCTCCGGCGGTGGAGGACTTGCCTTCAGGAACGAGATGCACCATGCGACATAGGCACTCAATCCCACCGCCCACCCGAGCAATGACATCGCCCCTGGATGCAGAACCTTCGACAGCACTTTCGCCGCAACGACGCACGCAAGCACGACCAGCAGAAAAAGAAAAA
>CAIKXV010000172.1 GCA_903831455.1 uncultured Pseudomonadota bacterium
AGGCAGTGGATGTAGCCGGGGACATGCTTGGCCACGAGGTCGAACGGACTCTCGTTGATCCAGGCATAGACCTTCATGCCGCGGGAGGCCGCTTTCGGCACGACTTCTTCCATGATGTCGATGCCGCCGCTGTCGCGATCCGGCGCCCGGAAATCGCGGATGGCCGTCTTCGAGTAGTACTGCGGGCGGTTGTGGATGAACGAGCCGCCCTGCATGTGGTCCGGCTCCTGGGCCCCGTGGTCGGGGAATCGGTACTGGGCCCGCCCGGCCGTGCCGTAACAGAACGAATGGCTTGCCAGCAGCAGCGCATTGACCGCGCCGCGCTCCTGCAGGATGTCGAGCACGTTGTCGGTGCCTTCTTCCAGAAAGCTGTTCGGGCCGATCTGGATCGCCACGAAGGGATTCGCGCTCATGACCTGTTCCTTTGCTGGCTCGGGCGGGGTGCCGCGGAAGCGAGCCATCATACCCAGAGCCAGCAGGGGGGGGCACCGCCTGCGCGGCCAAGGACCCCGACGCCCGGGCGTCGACGGTTCGGCCTCGGTCGACTCCGCGTCGCTGTGGCTCGAGGTGCGTCAGGCCATGCTGCTCGCCAAGCTGCGCGACGGCGCGCATGGCCTTCGAGGTGGCGACTCGGGGAGGCGCAGGGTGCCTGGGTCGCGAGGGCGAGCGTGGCGAGCTGTCACCGGGTACGGTGGGTGATGTCGCCGTGTGGAAGCTCGACGGCCCGGTGTTCGCAGGTGCCATCGCCGACCCGGTCGAGGCCTGGCTGCGCTGTGGGCCTACCTCGGCGTGGTGCACGGTCGTGCACGGCCGGCGCGTGGTCGACCAGGGGCGCATCGTGCATCCGGCGCTGCCCGAGGTGCTCGCCGACCATACCCGCCACGCGCGCCGCATCCAGCGCCTGTGAAGCGGGGTCAGGGCGGGCTGATCAGCGGTTCATGCCGCAGCGGTAGCTGGCCGAGCGCACGGCCAGGATGAGGCAGCGTGCTCCTCGCCTCGCCGCCGTTCTCGCCGCTGCCGAGCGATGAACCGACGACCGTCTTGATCGGCCCGGCACCCGGGGCACGGCATGCGGTGGCGTATTCCGTACCGGCGGTGCGGAATCGCAGCGTCAACGCCCGTCGCGCAGTTCGCGGATGTAGCCGATGGAACTGCGGGTGCCTCCGGGAAACAGCGCGGCGGCCCGCTCACTGACCTGCGTCACCGTCAAGGCGCCTGCCGCGGGCGCGTCGCCGCTCGGTGCCGCGCCGCACTCGCCGGCCGCCTCTTCGAGGATCGCCAACAGCTCGCGCTGCAACGAGCGCCGGTTACGGCGGGCACGCTCGCGCAGCCGTTGGGCCAGTGCATCGGGTACGTTCTTCACGGACAGGTTCACTGGCATGGTCGCCCCCGAGAGTGCCTCCACAAAGTGCAGGCATCATGGAACTCTCCGATCCACTCCGCAAGCGGCCTTCGCAGCCTCGACCCCTCGTCGATGTGGCCGCGCTCCGCCGGCGGAGTCGGCTCGCGCCCGGAAATCCGGCGCCGTTGCCGGGGGCGGCCTGCCGGTCACCGTTTCGGGAAGTAGCGCACGCCGGGAAGTCCTTCGAAGTCCGCATCCTGCGTCCACAGTTCCGCGTTCGCGCGCCGTGCAGTGGCGAAGACGACGCTGTCGGCCAGCGGCAGGCGGTGCCTTGCACCGGCCACGGCCGCCTCCAGCGCGAGCGAGGCATCCAGGTCGACCACCCGTCCCTGCTGCATCACCCCGACGCAACGCAGCGCAGCGCCTTCGTCACGCTGCTGCAGCACGCGCTTGAACACCTCGAGCACCGTGATCGACGGCACCAGCAGCGACGCGGTGTCCTCGATCGCAGCGGCGAACGCATCGGCGCCAGGCCCGTCGGCGTAGTATTCAAGCCCTGCCGAGGAGTCGACGACATTCCCGCCCGGTCCTCCCCCCTCGGGACCGAGGTGTTGATCCCGGCGAGGAAGCCCCGGAGCTCGCGCGCCGGGCGCTCCGGGATCAGTTCGATCCGGTCGCCGTACTGCACGACCTGCATCCGGTCGCCGGCCTTGATCGCCATCC
>CAIKXV010000173.1 GCA_903831455.1 uncultured Pseudomonadota bacterium
TAGAACATGCTGACCTGGTGCTCGAGAGTCAGGGTGCGCGAGGGCGCTCCGTTCCGAAAGTGCAGGACGATCTCGGCCACCGTCGCGCCTGGGTTCGCAGTCGGCACGCCTGGATAGGTCGCGCGGTAGAAGAACCACAGCTTCGTGCTCGGCTCCTGCCCCGCGGGGATCTCGACCCGACGCACAGCGCCGGGCACGAGTTCGAGTCCGGCGTCGCGAGGATGCGGGCCACGAAGATCCGTGAGCACGCCATCGAGCGAAGGAGTGCCGAGAAACAGCGGCTCCGCCGGCTCGTCGCGCTCGCGCAAGAGCGTCAGTCCGACAAGGCGCAAGTCACTGCCTTGCGCGAGCCGGACGCTGAGGGTGCGCAGCGGGCCTTCTAGCTGGATGCGATGCCAATCCGTCTCGCTCGCTTCGCGGGAAAGCGCGCCTCCTGGCACGAAACTGCCGTCAAAGCTCAGCAACTCGCTGCGCGCCGATGGCGATCCAGCGTTCGACTGCAGCTCCACCTGCGTTGCGACGAGGGCCTGGGACGACATCGGCAACGGCGACGTGAAGGGACGCCCGAGCACGACATAAAGCTCCTTCCCCTCGAGCGGTGGATCGAACTGGAATGTCTCAGCTCGTTGCGCGTCCAGCGGGATCCAATACGGACGCACCTGGAACGGCTCGTCCGGATACTCGCGCAATGCGCCACCGAATGCCTCGGGAGCGATCTGCGACAAGAATCGGTAGCTCGTGTACTTCTGCCGCGCGACCGGCTTGCCCGCAAGCAACTCCATGAACGCGCGATCGCGGCTTGCGCCGCGGTAGCTCGCCAATGTTCCCTGCTCGAGTTTCTCGACAAGATCGCGAACGGTCGCCACCGTGGTTGCGAGTTCGCGTTGCTGCGAGCCATCGCGCACCGACGACCACAGCGCCGGCAGCGCCAGCCCGAGCGCCGTGCCCACCACTCCGCCAGTCAGCAACGCAGGTCGCAACCACCGCCGGCGCGCGCCGAGTCGAGGCCACATTCGCAGCGTCACGACCAACGCGCGCGGCTTCACCCGCGGGAGCCTCTTCACCGAAGACGGCCGACTGGTGGCCTCGGTCGTACAAGAAGGTTTGATGCGGGTCAAGCGAACTTAATCCCGTTTTTTGGTGTTGTTTGGAAAAATTTTCTGCCACATGAGTATCACCGACCACTTCCGCCAGTCTGAAACCGTTCCCGACTTCTGGCAGGTGCTGGAAAGCCCGGAACACCTGGAGGCCGCTATCGCCCTGTCGCACGAAAAACCGGTCGCCCTCTTCAAGCACAGCACGCGCTGTGGCATCAGCGCCCATGCCAAACACCGCCTGGAAAGCAACTGGACCTTTTCCCCGGAAGAACTGGAATTTTTCTACCTGGACCTCATCGCCTGTCGCCCGGTGTCCAACCAAATTGCCGAGCAGCTCCGGGTGGTGCACCAATCCCCCCAGCTCATCCTCCTGCGCCACGGCAAGGCCGTCTATGACGCTTCCCACCACAGCATCGAAGTGAAAACGCTCCGCAAGGCGCTGGAAAAAGCTTGAGCCAGGGCGGA
>CAIKXV010000174.1 GCA_903831455.1 uncultured Pseudomonadota bacterium
GGGCATCGGGCGCAGCGACTTGGTGAGCAGGCGCACGTCCGTCACGTCGACCGTGAGTTCCCCGGTGCGGGTCCGGAACAGCGTGCCGGTGGCCCCGACGATGTCGCCGAGGTCGTAGTGCTTGAAGGCCTCGTGGGCCTGCGCGCCCGCGTGGTCGATGGACACGTACAGCTGCAGGCTGCCGCTGCCGTCGCGGATCGTGGCGAAGCTCGCCTTGCCCATCACGCGCTTCAACATGATGCGCCCGGCCACGCTCACCCGGACCGGGTCGGCCTCGAGTGCCGCCTTGTCGTGCGCCTCGTGGGCGTGCTGCAGCGTTCCCGCAAGGTGCGTGCGGTCGAAGTCGTTCGGGTACGCGTTGCCCTGCTCGCGCAGGGCGGCGAGCCGCGCTCTTCGTTCGGCGACCAGGCGCTCGTCGGCGTGCGGGTCGACGGCGGTCTCGGGCACGGCTGCTGCGTCGGGACGGGAAGAGGACGGATCGGTGCTCACTGGACACCCTGCCGGAGGCTCGCGTTGATGAAATCGTCGAGGTCGCCGTCGAGCACCCGCTGGGTGTCGCCGACCTCGTGGCTCGTGCGCAGATCCTTGATCCGCGACTGGTCCAGCACGTAGGAGCGGATCTGATGGCCCCAGGCGATGTCGGTCTTCGAGGCCTCCATCGCCTGCCGCTCCTCGTTGCGCTTGCGCAGTTCGAGTTCGAACAGGCGCGAGCGCAGCATCGCCATCGCCTCGGCCCGGTTGCGGTGCTGCGAGCGGTCGTTCTGGCACTGCACGACGATCCCGCTCGGCATGTGCGTGATGCGGATGGCCGAGTCCGTCTTGTTCACGTGCTGTCCGCCCGCGCCCGAGGCTCGGAAGGTATCCACGCGCAGGTCGGCCGGGTTGATCTCCACCTCGATCGAGTCGTCCACCTCGGGGTAGACGAAGACGCTGGCGAACGAGGTGTGGCGGCGCGCGTTGGAGTCGAACGGCGACTTGCGGACCAGCCGGTGCACGCCGGACTCGGTGCGAAGTGTGCCGTAGGCGTACGGACCGCTCACCTTGATGGTGGCGCTCTTGATGCCGGCCACCTCACCCTCGGATTCCTCGAGCACCTCGACCGAGAACTCCCGCCGCTCGCAGAACTTGAGGTACATGCGCTCGAGCATCTGCGCCCAGTCCTGCGCCTCGGTGCCGCCGGTCCCGGCGGTGATGTCGAGGAAGCAGTTGTTCGGGTCGAGCGGGTTGCTGAACATCCGCTCGAACTCCATCCGCGCGACCTGCTTCTCGAGCAGTTCCGCATCGACGACCAGCTGCTCGAGCGTCGACTCGTCGTCCTCCGCGAGCGCGAGTTCCAGCAGGTCGCGGGTGTCGGTCACGCCCTGTTCGGCCGACCGCATCCTGGAGACGGTTTCCTCGAGCTGCTTGCGTTCCCGGCCCAGCTCCTGCGCGCGCTTGGCGTCCTGCCAGACCGCAGGATCCTCGAGCAGGCGCGAGACCTCGTTCAGCCGGGCGACCCGGGTGTCGAAGTCAAAGATACCTCCGGAGTTCGGACAGACGCGGACCGAACCCTTCGATACGGTCGGTGAGGGCATTCAGGCGTTCGGCATCCATCGGCAGGTCCTCGGCAAACCGTTGAGTATACGGGTAGCGCGACGCGAACCGCGGCTTGGCCGCAGCCGATCAGGCCCAGCGCGCCTGCGGCTCGCCCTGGGCCCGCCAGTGGGACAGGGTGAGCTGCATGCTCTCCACGCCCTGCCAGGCGTTGACCTCGAGGCGGTAGACCGCCTCGATCCGGGGCGGGAGGGGATCGGGAGAGCCGAAACGCATCGCCGAGAAACGCCCGTGCGGCCCCAGCAGTTCGACGCGCAGGTGTCCGCTGCCGACGACCTTCTGGCCGAGCACCTCGAACCCGTCGTGGAACTCCGGCTGCGGGAAGCCGGACCCCCACACGCCCTGCTGCAGCGTGCGCGCGAGCGCGAGGTCGACGCGCTCGCCCGCCAGCGGGCCATCGGTCTCGATCACCCGCGACAGGTCCGCCGCGCTCAGGGCCTCGCTCGCCACCGACTCGAGCGCGGCCTCGAATCGAGGCAGGTCCGCTTCGCGCAGCGTCACCCCGGCCGCCGCGGCGTGCCCGCCGAAGGCGAGCAGCAGTCCCGGTTCGCGCACGTCGATGGTGGCGAGCGCGTCGCGAAGATGCAGCGCAGCGATCGAGCGACCCGAACCCTTCACCAGTCCGTCGCCCGCGCGCGCGAAGCAGAAGGCCGGGCGGTGCAGCCGGTCCTTGACGCGGGCGGCGACGATGCCGACCACGCCGGGGTGCCAGTCGGGCTGGAACAGCGCGAGCGAGCATGCCTGCGCCTCGGCGTCGGCGGCCGCAGCGATCGCCAGCGCCTGCTCGCGCATGTCGGCCTCGATCTCGCGCCGCTCTCGGTTCATCGCATCGAGCTGGTGAGCCAGGCGGTCGGCCTCTCCCGCATCCTCCGCGAGCAGGCACTCGATGCCGATCGACATGTCCTTCAGCCGGCCGGCTGCGTTCAGTCGAGGCCCCGCGACGAAACCGAGGTCGTAGGTCGTCGCGCGCGCCGGATCGCGGCCCGCCGCGCGCAGCAGCGCGGCGATGCCCGGGCAGGCGTGCCCTGCCCGGATGCGGCGCAGCCCCTGCTCGACCAGGATGCGGTTGTTGCGATCGAGCCGAACCACGTCGGCAACGGTGCCGAGCGCCACGATGTCCAGCCAGCGCGCGAGATTCGGTCCGCCGTCGGGGAGACGATCCCGACGGCGGAGTTCCGCGCGCAGCGCAAGCAGCACGTACAGCATGACGCCCACGCCCGCCAGGTGCTTGCTGGGGAAGTCGCAGCCGACCTGGTTCGGATTGACGATGCAGGCCGCGGCCGGGAGGGTCGGGCCGGGCAGGTGGTGGTCGGTCACCAGCACCCGCATCCCCAGCTCATTGGCGCGCGCCACGCCCTCGATGGCCGCGATGCCGTTGTCGACGGTGATCAGCCAGTCGGGCCGGCGCCGTGCCGCGAGATCCGCGATCGGCGGCGTCAGCCCGTATCCGTATTCGAACCGGTTGGGCACGAGATAGTCGACCTGCGCGCCGAGCGCGCGCAGTGCGCGAACGCCGAGCGCGCATGCGGTCGCGCCATCGCAGTCGTAGTCGGCCACGATGAGCAGGCGCTCGCCGCGCGCGATCGCATCGGCGAGCAGCCCCGCGGCCTCTTCGCATCGGTGCATCGACGATGGGGGCAGGAGCGCGGGCAGGTCGGCCTGGAGCGCCTGGGTGGAGTCGACGCCGCGTGCGGCGTACACGCGGGCGAGGACGGCCGGCACGCCGCCTGCGACCAGGCGGTCGCGGGCATCGCGATCCCATGGGCGTGCGCAGGTGTCAGGCATCGAATCCTGCACGGGCCGGACGGCGCCAGAGCTTCATGCGCGACCATCGGTCGACGACGAGGTCGAGTCCACCGCCCGGGGCAGGAAGGCTGACCCGGATCTCGCGCACTCGCCCCCGGGCCAGCGCGCGGTCCGCCTGGGACAGAAACCCTGAATCGAGGGCCGCCAGCGCGCGTGTCCACTCGCCGGCGTCCGCCGACCACAGCGCATCGCGCCCGTGGGAGAGCAGCGCGCACGCCTCGTCCGGGCGACCGTCCAGCAACCACCCGACCGGATCGGGGGGCGAGTGCCGGTGCTCGCCTGCGCGCCCGAGGGCCAGGCCGGCGAGTAGCGGGGAGGACCCGCACGAGCGGGACCACGGCACCGTCGGCGCGCGTGCCGGCGTGCCGGCGGCATGCAGCCAGAGCGAGGCCGCCGGCGGCTGCCCTCGGGCTTCGCGCGCACGGTTGACCGGGTGGCCATGCCACAGCATCTGGACCTCGTTGAGGAAGGCGAGCCAGTGCGCGCGTTCAGGGCCGCGGGGCATGCCGCGCGCCACGTCCTCGCCGACCGCAAGGTCCGGATCGACGGTGTCGATGCCGGGTGCGGCGGGAAGGCCGAGGTACCAGCGCTGCGGGTGCGGCGCCTCGAGGCGCGGCAGTTCCGCCCCGAAGTGGTCGCGCAGCGCGGCAGCGAGCGCCCGGGCCTCGTCGACGTCGAGGTCGGGCAGCGAGGCGGCGGCGAGCGCGAGTCCGGTCCGCCCGACATGGAAGGGCACGGGGTCGGCCCGCACCCAGTGCAGCGCGCCGGGGTCGACCCCTTCGCCGCGCAGCGAGAATGCCGCGTGCGGCGTGTCGAGCCCGGACGATGGAAGCCCTGCCGCCCGCGCGATGCACGCCGACGCGCTGGTGCATCCGCTGGATTCTCGATCGCCCCGTGCCCACCAGCGGTCGAGCGTGGGCATGCGCAGCCCGGCATGCACCGCCTGGCGATCGGCACCCGGCCAGCGCAGGCCGGGGATGATCAGTCTCAGCCTCACGGCCGGCGACTCCCACGGCAGGCGATGGCGCGCGGATCGCGCGGGGCGCGGTCGGGAGCGGGGCGGGAGCGGATCGAGGGCATGGACGCGACGCAGTCTAGCCGATCGGGGAGCCCGTGCCCGACCGGCCGCGCGCGACCGGCCGATGCATGTCCCGGACGAGGGCAGTCTGCGCGACTGCGTCGCGGCGCAGGCTCGCCGGCGCCGGGACGGACTCCACGGTCGATGCCTTGTCCGGGGCTTGCGGAGCGGACCTGAACGGCGCCGCATCCGATGCCCCCCGCCGGTCGGACACGGCGCGACGGCCCATGCGCCCCTGCCGCCGGCAGCGGCGACCGGCTGCGCCACCGCGTTCGACGACCGGGGTCCGCCGGCCCGGGTGGCCTTGTGGCACACTGCCCCGCGCCTCGATCACCGGCCCCACCCGTGTCCCCGTACGAGCTGTTCGTCGGCCTGCGCTACACCCGCGCCAGGCGCAGCAACCACTTCATTTCGTTCATCTCGGCGGTGTCGATGGCCGGGATGGCGCTGGGCATCGCGGTGCTGATCACCGTGGTCTCGGTCATGAACGGATTCCAGAAGGAGGTGCGCGACCGCATCCTCGGCGTGCTCGCGCACGTGCAGGTCACCGGCGCCGACGGCGGCCTGCGCGACTGGCCGACGGTCGCGCGGCGCGCCCGCAAGCATCCGCAGGTGCTGGCTGCGGCCCCGTTCGTGATGGCGCAGGGCCTGCTGGGCAACGACCAGGTGGTCCGCGGCACCATGGTGCGCGGCGTGCTGCCGGAGGCGGAGTCGACCGTGGCGGACTTCGACCGGCACATGCGCGCCGGGTCGATGGGCGCGCTCGTGCCGGACGGGTTCGGCACGGTGCTGGGCGTGGAACTGGCACGCGCGCTGGGCGTAGGCGTGGGCGATCGCGTCGTGCTCATCGCACCCCAGGGACAGGTGACGCCGGCCGGCGTCGTGCCGCGGCTGCGGGCGTTCACCGTGGTGGGGCTGTTCGAGGCCGGGCACTTCGAGTTCGACTCGGGACTCGCGCTCGTGCACATGAGCGATGCGCAGAAGCTCTACCGGATGGGCGATACGGTCTCCGGGGTCCGGTTGCGCGTGGCGGACATGTTCGCCGCGCCGCGCATCGCGCGCGAACTGGCCCGCGGCTTCGACCAGGACGTGTTCGTCTCCGACTGGTCCCGGCTCAACGCAGGCTGGTTCCGTGCGGTCGAGATCGAGAAGCGGATGATGTTCATCATCCTGTCGCTGATCGTCGCGGTGGCCGCGTTCAACATCGTCTCCACGCTGGTGATGGCGGTCACCGAGAAGCGCTCGGACATCGCGATCCTGCGCACGCTGGGGGCCACGCCGAGCTCGGTGATGGCGATCTTCATCGTGCAGGGGGCGCTCATCGGCGTGCTGGGCACGCTGGTCGGGGTGGTCGGGGGGGTGGCGCTGGCGGCCAACGTGGACGTCGTGGTGCCCTTCATCGAACGCACCTTCGGCATCCAGTTCCTCGCCAAGGACGTGTACTTCATCAGCGAGCTGCCCTCGGAGGTGCGGGCGCCGGACGTCGTGTTCGTCGGGCTGGTGTCCCTCGCCCTGTCCTTCGTGGCGACGCTCTACCCGAGCTGGAAGGCGTCGCGCATCGATCCCGTCCAGGCGCTGCGCCATGAATGAGGGCCTCGCCATCGTCGACCGATCGACCGCGGACGCCGGGGTGCTGTCCTGCCGCGGGCTTGCGCGCAGCTATCCGGAGGCCGGCGGTCGCGCGCGGCTCGACGTGCTGCGCGGCGTGGACCTCGACGTGAAGGCGGGCGAGCGGGTCGCCGTGGTCGGGGCTTCGGGCTCGGGCAAGAGCACGCTGCTCCACCTGCTCGGCGGACTGGACCGGCCGACGGCGGGAGAAGTGTGGCTGTGCGGCGAGCGGCTATCGGCGATGGGCGAGCGGCAGCGGGCCGCGTTGCGCAACCGCGCGCTCGGCTTCCTGTACCAGTTCCACCACCTGCTGCCGGAGTTCACCGCGCTGGAGAACGTCGCGATGCCGCTGCGCGTGAGGCGTGAGTCTCCGGAGGCGGCGAACGCGCGTGCCCGCGAGGTGCTGCAGGCCGTCGGCCTGGGCCAGCGTCTCGATCACCTGCCCGGGGAACTGTCCGGGGGCGAGCGGCAGAGGGCGGCGCTGGCGCGGGCACTGGTCACGCGCCCCGCCTGCCTGCTGGCCGATGAACCCACCGGCAACCTCGATCGGGTGAATGCCGACGCGATGTTCGAACTCATGTTGACGCTCAACCGCGAGCATGGAACCAGCCTGGTGATCGTCACCCACGACGAGCGGCTCTCCGCCCGGGCCGATCGCATCCTGCGCATCGAGGACGGTCGCATCGTCGCCGCGACCTGAACCGGGCCGATCCGCGCCGCCCGCCGGGCCCGCGCCCCGCGGGCGCGAGCCTCAAGACGGATCGGGTCGATCGACCGGCGCGACCTTCAGGATGCCCAGCCTCAGGCTGTCCTCGTAGAGTGCAGGCTCGGCGAGCGAGCGTGTCATGAGGAAGGTCGGCGCCGACATCCTGGTGAGCCTGGGCAGCGCGAAGCCCGCCACCACCAGGAGCACGCCGGGGAACCAGTGCACCGCCAGCGCGAGGGCCGTGCCGAGTCCCAGAACGGCGAGCATCACGAGGGGCAGCAGCATGCGCGCGCTGACATACCGATAGGCGAGGGTAGGGTCGATCAGCACGCGAATCTCCCCTCGCGCATAGGCGCGGCAGTACTGCTCGTGGGAGAGCCCGGCGGGCGGGCCGGAATCCTGCGCCGAGCCCGTCAATGCCGCACCGGTTCCGGGTCGAGGCTGCGCCACAGGTACCAGGTGGCAGCCGTGCGCCACGGCTGCCAGAGCGCCGACAGCCTCGCGAGCGTCCGCTGCGCCGGGTCGCGACCGCGCCCGTAGCGCAGCGCGATCGCCCGGCGCAGCCCGAGATCGGCCAGGGGCAGCACGTCGGGTCGCGCGAGATGGAAGATGAGGAACATCTGCGCCGTCCACACGCCGATCCCGCGAACGGAGACGAGTTCGGCGACGATCGCTGCATCGTCCATTCGCGACCACTCGGGCGCGGAGGCCGGCCGCTCGAGGAAGTGCCGGGCGAGTCCGCCGATGTACTCGGCCTTGCGGGTCGACAGCCCGCACGCGCGCAGCTCGGCGATCGACACGCGGGCGAGGGTTGCGGGCGAGGGGCGACCACAGACGCCGGTCAGGCGCTCCCACACCGACTGCGCGGCCTTGACCGATACCTGCTGCCCGACGATCGAGCGCGCCAGCGTGGCGAAGGCGTCGCCTCGGGCACCCGCGCGCAGCGGCGGGCATTGGTCGATCAGGGGCACGAACCGCGGATCGGATTCGCGCAATTCGAGGCAGGCCCCGGCCCACCATGGCGGGACTCGCCCCGCAGGGGCAGCGACCGTGGAACGGTCGGGGCGGGTGGCCCGCGTCGCGGCCGCATCGGAGGGCTCCCGGCCTCGCGCCGCCGCGGTCATTGCCCCGAGGGCTCGCGCCGCGAGGCGCGACGGCGCCATTGCCGCACGACGTAGAGGCGCCAGGCCCCGCGGACCGCGAAGTACCCGAATACCGCCATGAAGATGCCGAGCAGGACGAGTCCGATCGCCAGCGGCTTGCCCATGCTCGCGATCCAGTCGATCCAGCCGACCGACTGGTCGCTGAACGACAGCGGCGGTTCGCCCAGCGGCCCGCCGGTGACCACGCTGCCGATGTTGTACGCGACGATGTAGATCGGAACGATCGTGAACGGATTGGTCCAGAAGGTGCCGAGCACCATCGCCGGAAGGTTCACCCGGAAAAGCACCGCGAGCAGCGTGCCGGTGACGATCTGCAGCGGCCCCGGGATCAGCCCGGTGAACAATCCGATCGCAACGCCCCCCGCCACCGAGCGCCGATGAAGGTGCCAGAGGTTATGGTGCGTGAGCAGCGTCCCGAACTTCGCCAGGAAGCGATTCTCGAGGATCGTCGAGTGGCTCGGCAGGTACTTCTTGAAGAGTTTGCGAGGCACGAGCGGGTAACACCCGGAAGCGGACGCGCGACTGTAGCGCAACTGTCCGCTGACGGGTACGACAACCTGCTCGCCGCGTGCCGGGGGTGACGGCGGCGGCCATCGGCTGGCTGGTCGGGATTGTTGCGCTGCAACTCTCGCCCGGCCTGCCCAGCGCCCACGGGCTGGCGGGCCTCGCGGTCGGTGCGATCGCGCTGCTGGCGGCGGCCGGCCTGTGTCGTGGTCGGCCGCGGGCGTGCCTGCTCGTGCTGTCGGCGATGGTGGCCGGCCATGCATGGGCCGGCCTGCTCGCCAGCGGCCGGCTCGGCGAGGCGCTGCCGGTGGAGTGGGAGCGTCGCGACATCGAAGTCGTTGGCGTGGTGGCGGAAATGCCCCAGCCGGTGGCGCGGGGCACCCGGTTCGTCTTCCATGTGGAATCCGTGCTCACCCCGGGGGCGATCGTGCCCCGCCGCGTCCTGCTGGGCTGGTATCGAGGCGGTGGACCGGCGGGCGCCCGATCCGGGGCGCCCGCCGCGGGCGAGCGCTGGCAGTTGCGGATCCGGCTGCGACGCCCGCACGGGGCGGTGAATCCGCATGGCTTCGACGTCGAGTCGTGGTTGCTCGAGCGAGGCCTGCGTGCGGTCGGCCATGTCCAGCGCGCGGGCGTGCGGCTCGACGAGCGGGCCGCCGGCTTCGGCTATGCCATCGAACGAACGCGCGAGGCGATCCGCTCGAGGCTGCTCGCCGCGCTGGAAGGCCAGCGGTATGCAGGGGTCGTACTGGCCCTGGCGATCGGGGACTCGGCCGCCATTCCCGCGGGACAATGGGCCGCCTTCGCGCGTGCCGGCATCACGCACCTGCTCAGCATTTCCGGGCTGCACGTGACCTTGCTCGCCGGTCTTGCCGGGCTGCTGGTCGATCGGCTCTGGCGGAGCCAGCCGCGATGCGTGGCCCGCTGCCCGGCCCGGCGCGTGGCCGCTGCCACCGCGCTCCTCGTGGCCACGGGCTACGCGCTGCTCGCGGGCTTCGGGGTTCCCGCGCGGCGGACCGTCTGCATGCTGGCGGTGGTGGCGATCGCCGTCTGGCGCGCGGGCCCGGTCCGGCCCGGCGCGCTGCTGGCCCGCGCGGCGGCTGCCGTGACGTTGATGGATCCGTGGTCGGTGCTCAGCGTCGGCTTCTGGCTGTCGTTCGGCGGGGTGGGCGTGCTGATGCTCTCCGCCAGGGCCGCCCGCCCGGCCGAGGCGACCGGCGTCGCGCCGTCCCGCGGCCCGGTGACGCGACGACTCGGACGGATCGGCCGTGCAGTGATCGACTGGATCCGCATCCAGATCCGGATATCGGTCGCGCTGGTACCGCCGAGCCTGGCCTTCTTCCAGCAGGTGCCGTTGCTCGGGCCCGTCGCCAACGCGCTGGCCATCCCGGTGGTCGGCACCCTCGCGGTTCCGGCCGCGGTCGCGGCGGCACTGCTGCCCGTGCCCGGGTTGCCCGCCCTCGCGCACCTGCTGGTCGACGCCGGGCTCTCGCCGGTCGAGTGGCTTGCCGCCCGAGAGGGGGCGGTGTGGACGCGTGCAGCCCCGCCACCGTGGACGGTCGCGCTCGCCCTGGCCGGAACCCTCTGGTGGCTGATGCCGCCGGGCTGGCCGCTGCGCCGCGCTGCGCTGGTCGCGCTGCTGCCGCTGGTGCTGGTCGGCGGGCCTCGCCCGCTGCCGCCGGGCGCGATCGAGCTGGTCGTGGCCGATGTCGGGCAGGGCCTCGCGGTGCTGGTCCGTACAGCGGAGGGCTCCGTGCTCTACGACTCCGGACCGGCATGGGGGACATCGGACGCCGGATCGCGCATCCTCGTGCCGCTGCTGCGTGCGCACGGCATCCGGGGGATCGAACTGCTCGTGATCTCGCACGAGGACAGCGACCACTCCGGGGGCGCGGCCTCGGTGCTGCAGGAGGTACCGGTCGGAGGCCTGCTGTCCTCGCTGCGCGAGGGCCATCCCCTGGCGGTGATGGCCGGGCATGCGACGCGCTGCCACGCGGGGCAGCGCTGGTCGATGGGTGGGGCCCGGTTCGAAGTCCTGCATCCGCACTGGGACAGCTATGCGCGCGCCCTGACCGACAACGATCGGAGCTGCGTGCTGGCGATCGAGGCGTCGGGCACTCGCGTGCTGCTGACCGGCGATGCCAGCGAGCGCAGCGAGGCGGCCATGGAGGCGAGGGGCGAGGACCTGCGTGCCCATGTCCTCGTGGTGGCGCACCATGGCGCCGGGGGCTCGACGTCGGCCGGGTTCCTCGCGGCGGTCGCGCCGCGGCTCGCGCTGATCTCCGTGGGCTACCGCAACCGGTTCGGCCACCCCCATCCGGACGTGATCGAGAGGCTGTCCGCGTCCGGGGCCCGCGTCCTGCGGACCGACCGCGATGGCGCACTGCTGCTGGGCATCGATGCAGGCGGCGTGCAGGTCCGGGCCTGGCGGGAGGCGTCGCGGCGCTACTGGCGCGAGCGCCCGTCGTCCGCGCAGCCCGATCGACCGGCGGGGTCGAGCGCGACCGAGCGGTGAACCTCCGCGCCCTTCGTGTCGTGCATGCAGGCCCGCGGGTCGGGCGTGCGGGCCGCCTCCCCGGGGCCGATCACGGACGCGCATTTCCGAAGGACCCGCGAACCGGTGTACGGTTGGGGTTCCCCATCGGAGGAAGAACATGGCCCACGTACCCGTCATCCCGGCCGGCTCCGCGCCGCCGCTGGCTCCCTATTCCCCCGGCGTGGTCGTCCAGGCCGCATCGCGGGTCGTGCATGTCTCCGGCATGCTGGCGCTCGATGGCGCTGGGGGGCTGGTCGGGGCAGGCGACGTGAGGGCACAGACCCGGTGCGTGCTCGACGCGATCCGCTCGGTCGTCGAGGCCGCCGGCGGCACGCTGGCCGATGTCGCGATGAACCAGATCTTCCTGCGCGACCTGGCCGACTACGCGGCCTTCAACGAGGTCTACCGCGAGTACTTTCCCCAGCCCTCGCCGGCGCGCTACTGCGTGCGTGCCGACCTGGTGAAGCCCGAGTTCCTGGTCGAGGTGGTGGCCACCGCCTACCTGAAATGACCTGCCCGTCGACCATCCTCCCGCAAGAACCCGCCCGCCTGCGGCCCCGCCTGAGGGATCGCATCGCGCATGCGGCGCGTTCGACCCTCGCTGCGCTCGCTGGCCTCCTCGCGGCGAGCGCCCCGGTACTCGCCCAGGGCGGCCCGGCCTGGCCCGCCAAGCCGGTCCGGCTGGTCGTGCCGTTTCCGCCCGGCGGTGCGACCGACGTGCTGGCCCGCCAGATCGGCCAGCGCCTCGGCGAGGCCTGGGGGCAACCGGTGCCCGTGGACAACCGGGGCGGCGCGTCCGGGGCGATCGCCACCGAGTTCGTCGCGCGGCAGCCGGGCGACGGCTACACGTTGCTGTTCGCCACCGCATCCACGCACGCGATCAATCCGGCCGTGAGCCGGGTGCCCTTCGACCCGATCAAGGACTTCTCGCCGATCGTGAACGTGGCGACGGCCCCGCTGGGGCTGGTCGTCCATCCCTCGCTGCCGGTGCGTACGGTCGGCGAGCTGCTGTCGCTGCTGCGTGCCCGTCCCGGGCAACTCGACATGGCTTCGTTCGGCACCGGGACCGGTTCCCATCTGGCCGGCGAACTGCTGAAGGTGATGGGCAAGGTCGACATGGTGCACGTGCCCTACAAGGGGGGCGCCGCCGCGATCGCCGATCTGCTCGGTGGCCATGTCTCGCTGCTGTTCGACACGCTCTCGAACACGCTGCCGCATGCGAAGTCCGGGAAACTGCGCCTGCTCGCCTCGACCGGGCCTCGCCGGGTGGCGTCCATGCCCGACCTGCCCACGGTCGGTGAGACGCTGCCGGGTTACGAGGCGACCACGTGGTTCGGCATCCTCGGGCCGGCCGGCCTGGCGCGTCCGATCGTCGATCGGGTGAACGCGGATACCTCGCGGGTCCTGCAGGCGGGTGAGGTGCGCGGTGCGCTGGCCTCGCAGGGCTTCGAGCCTGCGGCCGGCACGCCCGAGGCGTTCACCCAGCAGATCCAGCGGGACCTGGCCAAGTGGGCGAAACTGGTGGCGCAGGCGAAGATTCGCGTCGAGTGAGCCCGCCGCGGAATCGCGCGGGCACCGGGCCCGCGCGATTGCAGGTGTTCAGAAGCCGAGGTCGAGCCCGGGCCGCGCGGCCCGCAGGATCCGGCGGAACTCCTCCCGGATGCGCTCGAGCGCTGCCGCGTCATCGGCCTCGAAGCGCAGCACCAGCACCGGCGTCGTGTTGGACGCACGGGCGAGGCCGAATCCGTCGGCATACTCCACGCGCACGCCGTCGATCGTGATCACGTCCTGCGCCCCCGTGAAGCGGGCTGCGGCCTGCAGCTGCGCGACCAGCCGATGGTTGTCGCCCTCGGCCATCGGGACGTTGATCTCCGGCGTGCTCACCGCGTCGGGCAGCGCGTCGAGCACCGCGCTCGGGTCGGCGTGGCGCGAGAGGATCTCCAGCAGCCGTGCGCCCGCGTAGAGCCCGTCGTCGAATCCGTACCAGCGCTCGCGGAAGAACAGGTGACCGCTCATCTCGCCGGCGAGCAGGGCGCCGGTTTCCTTCATGCGGGCCTTGATGAACGAATGCCCGGTTCGCGACAGGATCGGTTCGCCGCCGTGACGACGGATCCAGGGGGCGAGGTGGCGCGTGGACTTGACGTCGTAGATGACCCGAGCGCCCGGGTTGCGCGACAGGACGTCGGCGGCGAACAGCATCAGCTGGCGGTCGGGGTAGATGACATGGCCGGCCGCCGTCACCACGCCCAGGCGGTCTCCGTCCCCGTCGAACGCGAGGCCGAGTTCGGCCTCGCCTTGCCGCAGGACGCGCACCAGGTCCTGCAGGTTCTCCGGTCGCGAGGGATCGGGATGATGGTTGGGGAAGGTCCCGTCGACGTCGCAGAACAGCGGGATCACCTCGCACCCCAGGCGCCGGAAGAGCTCGGGTGCGAAGGCACCGGCCACGCCGTTGCCGCAGTCGACCGCGATGCGCATCGGTCGCGCGAGCCGTACGTCGGAGAGGATGCGCACGAGATAGGCCTCGCCGATCTCCGCGCTGAGCGCGCGGCCCCGCCCCGTGGCGAGGTCACCGCGCAGGATGCGGGCGCGCAGCGCCTGGATCTCGTTTCCGGACAGGGTGGTGCCAGCGAGCATGGTCTTCAGCCCGTTGTACTGCGGCGGATTATGGCTTCCGGTGACCATCACGCCCGAGCCACCGGCGCGCTCGACGGCGGCGAAGTAGACCATCGGCGTGGCCACGCAGCCGGCATCGAGCACCTGGATGCCGGCCGACTGCAGGCCGGAGGAGAGCGCGGCGGCCAGGCGAGGTCCCGACAGGCGACCGTCCCGACCGATGGCGACACTGCGCGATCCCCGGGCCAGCGCCTCGGTGCCGATGGCCTGGCCGATGCGCGCGACGCCTTCCTCGGTCAGCGTTTCGTCGACAATGCCGCGGATGTCGTAGGCCTTGAAGATCTCGGGCGGCGGGGCGTCTGGCCAGTTCATGGAGGGGTCCGTGCGGGGGCTGCGCGATTAGAGCCAGTCGCGGGGGGTGGTGTCAACGGACCCGCTGGGCACCGCGTCCCTGTCGACGCTGCAATGGACGCGGCCCGCACCGCCTTCGCGGGCGCGGGTCCATGCGAAGTCGCCCGAACGGCTCAGCCTCCGGAGGGCATCGCGAGGAAATCCGCAATCCGCGTCGCGAGCCATCCCACGTCGCCGGGCGGCGCGCCACGCACGAAGCCCACATGGCCACCGTGGTCCGGCCGATCGACGTCGAACCACGACGGGAGATCGCGCGCGGCGGGCAGGACGCTGGAGGGCAGGAACGGATCGTCCAGCGCGTTGAGCA
>CAIKXV010000175.1 GCA_903831455.1 uncultured Pseudomonadota bacterium
CGGTCAGCGCGACGCTGAGTGCCTCGATCCATCGGGCGCAATCACCGCGGTCGAGGTGTCTTCATCCCTGCTCCAGGGCCCACGCGCGCGCGAAGTGACTCGGACTGGCCCCGATTTGGCCCAGATTTGGCCCAGAGACCGCTAGAATTACTCGCAAGCCCTTGATTACAAGGACGAAGAGTGGGGTGGCTGATGGGACTCGAACCCACGACAACCGGAATCACAATCCGGGACTCTACCAGCTGAGCTACAGCCACCACCGATCCGACGGTCAGGTCGCCTGGTCTGCGGAGTCAGTCCCGAGCAGTCCAGCCGTTTCCTGTCGCGGAAGCCCGCAAGTATATCGGAAGCCCGCGCGCTCGCGTGAGTGCAGCGCGCCGATTGGGCGCAAGCGCCGCCGCTCCCGCCACCACGCGCGCGACGGCGGTGGCGCCCCCGCGCTGGCGCGCCCGGCGCGACTCGAACGCGCAACCGCCGGCTTAGAAGGCCGGTGCTCTATCCGGTTGAGCTACGGGCGCCTGGCCCAATTGTACGCGGCGGGAGTGCCCCGGGGAGCCACCCCGGGCAGCGGCCACCTCCCCGACCACGTGCACCCGCAATTGCCCCCACCGGGCGTGGCGTCCCGCGACCGGGCGAGTGGTTCGCCGGCATGCGACGGGCGCCCGGTGACCACCCACCGACACGGGGGCTCGTCCATGGCCGGGGCACCCGGTTGCCGCACCACGCCCGGGCGCTGCGCGTGTGTCGCCCCGGTTCGACCGGGCATTGGTCGGGCCCCGCGGCACGAGGGTGTCGCCGCGCGTCCGCCCGGGCGGCGCGAGCCGTGTCGCGCGGTGCCGGCGCCTGCACCCGGGCTGCCCGGCGCAGGCGTCAGGGCTGTTCGCGGGGCGTCGGTTCGCCGGACCGGCGTCGCTTGCCGCCCGGGGGCGAACGTGCTATCAACGCCGATCGCGTTTGCAGCAGCCTGGCGACGTCGGCCGTTGACCGACGAAAAGACCTGGCGCGCCACGCCCCCGCCGCTCTCGCGGCGCCCGTCGTCGATGACCCGTCGGAGGTGTCATGGCAGTCGATTTCCAGCACAAGGTTCCCGCCTACAAGCCCACCAAGGGCGAGGAGTACATGAATGCGAAGCAACTCGCGCATTTCAGGAAGATCCTCGACCTCGTGAAGAAGGAACTCTCGCAGGACATCGATCGCACCGTGCACATGATGCAGGACGAGGCGACGATCTTCGCCGATCCGAACGATCGCGCGAGCCAGGAGTCCGACATGGCCCTGGAACTCCGCAACCGCGATCGCGAACGCAAGCTGATCAAGAAGATCGACGAGACGATCGCCCGCATCGAGGCCGGTGACTACGGCTACTGCGACTCCTGCGGGATCGAGATCGGTCTCAAGCGGCTCGAAGCGCGTCCGACCGCCACGCTGTGCATCGACTGCAAGACGCTCGACGAGATGCGCGAGAAACAGATCGCGAAGTAATCCGCCGTCGCGGTCGGGCACACGGTCGATCCACCGCCCCGCCAGCGCAGCCAGCAAAAAGCCGGGCAGAGCCCGGCTTTTTGCATTGCGGTGCCGCGACGGGTCAGGCCGCGGGCGCCGCGTCGGCCGCAGCCGCCTTCATGCTCAGACGCAGACGGCCCTTTTCGTCCGCCTCCAGCACCTTCACGCGGACGACCTGGCCTTCCTTGAGATGGTCGGCCACGCTGGCCACCCGCTCGTTGGCGATCTGCGAGATGTGGAGCAGGCCGTCCTTGCCGGGCAGCACGCTCACGATCGCCCCGAAATCGAGCAGCTTGAACACGGTACCTTCGTAGATGCAACCCACCTCGACATCGGCCGTGATCTCCTCGATGCGCTTCTTGGCCAGCGCGCTGCCTTCGGCCGAGACGCTGGCGATGGTCACGGTACCGTCCTCGGCGATGTCGATCGAGGTGCCGGTCTCCTCCGTGAGCGCACGGATCACCGCCCCGCCCTTGCCGATCACGTCGCGGATCTTCTCGGGCTTGATCTTCAGGGTGATCATGCGCGGCGCCCAGTTCGACACGTCCTCGCGAGCCGTGCCCAGCGAGTCACGCATGACGGTCAGGATGTGCATCCGACCCTCGCGCGCCTGGTGCAGGGCGACATTCATGATCTCCTTGGTGATGCCGGTGATCTTGATGTCCATCTGCAGCGCGGTGATGCCGCGGTCGGTGCCGGCGACCTTGAAGTCCATGTCGCCGAGGTGATCCTCGTCGCCCAGGATGTCGGAGAGCACCGCGAAGCGGTTGCCTTCCTTGATCAGGCCCATCGCGATGCCCGCCACGTGCGCCTTGACCGGCACCCCGGCATCCATCAGCGCGAGGCAGCCGCCGCACACCGAGGCCATCGAACTCGAGCCATTCGACTCGGTGATCTCGGAGACCAGCCGGAACGAGTAGGCGAACTCCTCGGACGAGGGCAGCACCGCGAGCAAGGCCCGCTTGGCCAGGCGGCCATGCCCGATCTCGCGCCGCTTGGGCGAGCCGACGCGACCCGTCTCACCGGTCGCATAGGGCGGCATGTTGTAGTGCATCATGAAGCGGTCGGTGTACTCGCCCTGCAGCGCGTCGATGATCTGCTCGTCGCGCGAAGTACCCAGGGTCGCCGCCACCAGCGCCTGCGTCTCGCCGCGGGTGAACAGCGCCGAGCCGTGGGCACGCGGCAGCACGCCGGTGCGGATGGTGATGGGACGCACCGTGCGCGTGTCGCGGCCATCGATGCGAGGCTCGCCGGAGAGGATCTGGTTGCGCACGATCGACGATTCGAGGTCGCCGAAGATGGTCTTGAGCAGGTTGCCGGAGGGCACGGAGCCATCGGCGCCCGGCACCGACAACGCGGCCACCACGCGGTCGCGGATGCCGTAGACCAGCTTGGTGCGGGCCTGCTTCTCGCGCGTGGCGTAGGCCGCGCGCAGATCCGCCTCGGCCAGTTCACGCATCCGGGCGACCAGCGCCTCGTCCTTCGCCGGCGGCTGCCAGTCCCACAGCGGCTTGCCCGCCTCGTCGGCGAGTTCGTTGATCGCGTCGATCACGGCCTGCATCTGCTGGTGGCCGTAGACCACGGCGCCGAGCATCACGTCCTCGGACAGTTCCATGGCCTCGGACTCGACCATCAGCACGGCCTGCGAAGTGCCTGCGACCACGAGGTTCAGCTCGGAGGTCTTCAGTTCGGTGAGAGTCGGGTTGAGCAGGTATTCGCCGTTCGCATACCCGACCCGTGCCGCACCGATCGGACCGCCGAACGGAATGCCCGAGAGGGCCAGCGCCGCCGAGGCACCGATCATGGCCGCGATGTCCGAGTCGACCTCGTTGTTCGACGACATCACGGTCGCGACGACCTGCACTTCGTTGAAGAAGCCATCCGGGAACAGCGGGCGGATCGGACGGTCGATCAGGCGCGAGGTGAGGATCTCCTTCTCGGAGGGACGCCCCTCGCGACGGAAGAACCCGCCGGGGATCTTGCCCGCGGCGTAGGTGCGCTCCTGGTAGTCCACCGTCAGCGGGAAGAAGTCCTTGCCCGGATCCGCCTGCCGCTTGCCCACGACGGTCACCAGCACCACGGTGTCGTCCATGTTCACCATCACGGCGCCATCGGACTGGCGGGCGATCTCTCCGGTCTCCAGGGTCAGCGTATGCCGGCCCCACTGCAGGGTTTTGCGCACGGGATTCAAGTTCGGCCTTTCGGAATCAGAGGGATTCGGAACGATGCCCGCACGCTACGCGAGACGCTTCGCGGACGCAGGGCAACGCAACCCGGGCACGCCCGGGCGAACGAAAAACGGCCCGCGCAGCAGTCTGCTGGCGGGCCGTTGAACGGGGACTCGCACGCGATCCGGCGCCACCCGGGCCGGGCCGGGACGGACGACGGGAGTCGGGCGGGAAGATCAATGCGAGTCGCTGCGCGGCAGTGTCGGGCCCTGTCGGCCAGGCGGTCAGCCCGGGGCGGACCCCGACGGTCACTTGCGCAGGCCGAGACGCTCGATCAGGCCGCGGTAGCGGGCGAGATCGCGTCCCTTCAGGTAGTCGAGCAGCTTGCGGCGCTTGCTGACCATCTTGAGGAGGCCGCGGCGCGAGTGGTGGTCCTTGGTGTGCTTCTGGAAGTGCGAGGTCAGTTCGTTGATGCGCGCGGTGAGCAGCGCGACCTGGACCTCGGGGGAGCCGGTGTCGGCCGCAGCACGCTGGTACTGCTTGACGACCTCGGCCTTGAGTTCTGCGGTCTGAGCCATGGGGATGACAAACTCCGGGTGAGGAATGCGGGATGGAACGCTGCAAAGCCGCGGATTCTAACCCCGAAAGCAGTGTCGTCTCAAGCACTTTGCGAGTCGCGGGCCGCCTGTCCAGTGGCCATCAGGCGCTGGACCCGGAGGGACCCGGACGTCGTGAGCGTGACCAGCCCGAGAAATTCCCCCCCGGGCCCCGCCGGATCGGCGACACCACTCGCCGAGCCATGATAGGCCCGCAACGGCGCGCCGGGGACCCCACCGACGATCGGAAGCACGCCTGCGGATATCTCCCTGCCCTGCATCAGCCGGCGGGCGCCCTCGTCGTCGACCACCACGGCAGGCAGGTCGGCCACGAGCGCATCCGGGGGCAGCAGCCAGCGGGCCCGGGTATCGGCGGACGCCCCCTCGAGGCTGTCGATGCCGTGCGAAGCCTCGATGCGGAAACGGCCGGTCGCGATCCGTCGCAGGGCAACGAGGTGGGCGACGGTGCCCAGTTCGGCGGCGATCTGCTCGGCAAGGGTGCGCACGTAGGTACCCTTGCTCGCGCAGACCTCGAACTCCAGGTCCGGCCAGCGCCAGGCGGCGGTGCGCGCCAGCGAATGGATCCGTACCGTCCGCGGAGCCCGCTCCACTTCGCCGCCGGCGCGCGCGATCCGGTAGAGCGGCTGCCCCTGGTGCTTGAGTGCGCTGTACATCGGGGGCACCTGCTCCAGCGCGCCGACCAGTCCCGCCAGCACCGCATCGATGCGGGCCTGGTCGATTTCCAGCGGTCCGTCGCGCGCGATCACCGCGCCCTCGCAGTCGCCGGTGTCGGTCGCCTCGCCCAGGCGCGCCGTGGCACGGTAGACCTTGTCCGATTCGAGCAGCACCTGCGAGAACTTGGTGGCCTCGCCCAGACAGATCGGCAGCAGCCCGGTGGCAAACGGATCGAGCGTGCCGGTGTGGCCCGCCTTGTCCGCGCCATACAGCCGGCGTACCTGCTGCAGCGCGCGGTTCGAACTCGCGCCCGCCGCCTTGTCCAGCAGGAATACTCCATCGACCCGCATGGCGCCCCGCGCTCGCTAGCCGCGGCCCTCGTCGTCGCTCACCGCGCGGTCGATCAGGCGGGATAGGTGCGCGCCTCGCTCGATCGACTCGTCGTAGAAGAAATGCAATTGCGGCACGCTGCGCAAGCGCAGGCGCGAGCCGAGCTCGGAACGCAGGTAGCCGGCTGCCCGGGCCAGCGCCTGCGTCGACTGCCGACGCCGCGAGGCCACCGCATCGACCCGAGCGTCCGGGGCCTCGAGCACGGTGAAGAACACCTTTGCATGCGCGAGGTCGGCGGCCACCTCGACCCCGGTGAGCGTGACCATGCCCACGTCGGGATCGTCGAGTTCGAGTCGGATCAGGCCCGGCAGCTCGCGCTGGATCTGCTCCGCGATGCGCACGGCGCGGGGGTTGTCGCGGCGCGCCATGCCGGGGCGGTCAGAGCGAGCGCTCGACCTCGACCACCTCGAAGACCTCGAGCTGGTCGCCGACGGCGATGTCGTTGTAGTTGCGCAGGGACAGGCCGCACTCGAACCCGGACTTGACCTCGCGCACGTCGTCCTTGAACCGCTTGAGCGAATCGAGCTCCCCGGTGTGGATGACGACGTTGTCGCGAAGCAGGCGGATCTGGGCTCCACGCTTGACCAGGCCCTCGGTGACGTAGCAACCCGCGACCGCCCCGACCTTCGAGATGCGGAACACCTGGCGGATCTCCACCATGCCCAGCACGCTCTCCTTGCGCTCGGGCGCGAGCATCCCCGACATGGCCGCCTTCACCTCGTCGACCACGTCGTAGATGATGTTGTGGTAGCGCACGTCGACGCCCGAGGACTCGATCAGCTTGCGCGCGGTGGCGTCCGCGCGGGTGTTGAAGCCGACCACCACGGCTCGCGAAGCCAGCGCGAGGTTGATGTCCGACTCGGTGATCGCCCCCACCCCGCTGTGCACGATGGTGACCTTGACCTCGTCGGTCGAGAGCTTCTGCAACGCGCCCACCAGTGCCTCGGCCGAGCCCTGGACGTCGGCCTTCACGACCAGCGCCAGCGTCTTGGCCGCGCCCTCGCCGATACCCTCGAACAGGTTCTCGAGCTTGGCCGCCTGCTGCTTGGCGAGCCGCACGTCGCGGAACTTGCCCTGCCGGAAAAGCGCGATCTCGCGCGCCTTGCGCTCGTCGACCAGCGCGACCAGTTCCTCGCCCGCGCTGGGCACGTCGGACAGCCCCTGGATCTCGACCGGGATGGACGGACCCGCCGAGGCGACCGGCTTGCCGTTCTCGTCGAGCATCGCGCGCACCCGACCGAAAGCCGTGCCCGCCAGTACGACGTCGCCGCGCGACAG
>CAIKXV010000176.1 GCA_903831455.1 uncultured Pseudomonadota bacterium
GCCCCGGGACAGCGACCGCGATCGGTCCCTTGGCGAGGAAGCCCAGCGCCATCCATGCGGCGGCGATCCACAGCCGGGAACGCTGTCCGTATCGCTGATGGTCATGGAGTGCGAAGCAAGCCCCCGCGATGCAGAGGTTCAGCACGGCATCGACCGTCGCCGCCCTGCCGATCAGGATGACCAGCGGCGAGCACGCCAGCACCAGGGCCGCGCTCGTGGCCGCACCTTCGCCGAACGTCCTGCGCACGAAGGCCCAGGTCAGCAATACCCAGAGCGTCGCGGCTACCGCTGAGGGCAGTCGAAACGCAAGTTCGTCTGCGCCCAGCAGGGCGACGCTCGCAGCCTGCAGCCAGTGGATGAAGGCAGGCTTGTCGAAGCGCGGTTCGCCCCCGAGGAACGGCGATACGTAATCGCCCCGCGTCATCATCTCGAGGGTTGCCTGGGCGAAGGCACCTTCGTCAAGATCCGCCAGCGGGGGCACCCCGAGGCGTGCGAAGAACACGATCGCGCACACGACCAGCAGGAACGGCACGCCGCCAGCCGTGCGGCATTCGTTCGCGCGCGCCGGCAACGATCGATCGATGGTGGAGTCTTCTGCCACGGCATCCCGCCCGGTCGTACTTTCGACAGAGGATTCCGCGACGAGGTTGCCGTTCGATGACATCGCCGCTTCGGCGCGATGTATCGTGGCGGGGAACGAGCATGTCCAGCAGGATCGCGGTCGCAGGCTCCGCGCCCGCTATCCTGCACGGCGAGCGTCCATGGACCTGCCGCTGTGCCCGATCGCAGAAGGCGCGGTCCGAACCGCGCGCAGCGAAGCTGCGCGCCGGTATTCGTCGTCGAGCGACCCGCCGCGATATCGTTCCGCCACAAAAACCTCGCGGGCGCGTCACATCCATCCGGCATTCTCCGGATTCATACCGGATGGATTTCCATGCCCCAATCCGCTGCCGGGTACTCACGCGGCCGGTCGATCCTGCCCTCGGTCTGTCTCGCCGTGGTCCTGGTGGGCCTTTGCGCGCTGGGCCGGGTAGTCGCGCGCGAATGGGCAGGGATCGGGCTGCACGTCGACGAGGCGCAGTACGTCGTCTGGTCGTTCGAACCCTCGTTCGGTTACTTCTCCAAGCCCCCGCTGATCGCATGGACCATCGCGACCGCTCGATACGCTTGCGGCGAGTCCGATCTGTGCGTGAGGCTTCCAGCCGTGGTGGCGCTGTCACTCGCCGCCGGATTCGTGTACCTGATCGGACAGCATCTCTACGGTCCGCGCGTGGCCTTGTGGGCCCTGGCCCTGTTCCTGTTCGCGCCCCTCACCGCCTTCCTCAGCTGGTTCGCAACCACCGACTCCCTGCTGATGCTGGCCTGGAGCGCGGCGCTCTACGGGTTCGTTCGGGCCATCCAATGCCCTGACCGCGAGGGGCAGACCGGCTGGTGGTTGGTCACCGGAGTCGCATCCGGGCTCGGCCTGCTGGCGAAATACACGATGGGGTGGTTCGCCCTATGCGCGCTGGTGTACCTGGCGACCTCCCGCCGGTATCGCCACCTCCTCGCGCAGCGCAATCTCTGGATGGGGGTGGCGAGCGCAGCCGCGCTCCTCACCCCGAACCTGCTCTGGAACGCGAGGCACGGCTACCCGACGCTCGCCCATACCGCCGAGATCTCCCACCTCGACCGCATCTCCCCGAGCCTCCTGCGTGCACTGGACTTCTCCGTCGAGCAGTTCGCGGTCTTCGGCCCCGCCGTACTGGGGATCTTCATTCTCGCCTTGCCAGGTCTGCGCGGCTCGCTCGGCAACCCCCTGCGGTCGGAGTCGCGCACGCCGGATTCGACGGAATCGCGGCGACTGCTCATCGGATTCTCGCTGCCGGTCCTGCTGTTCGTCCTCGCACAAGCATGGCTGGCCCGCGCACACGCCAACTGGGCTGCGCCGGCGCTCGTCGCCACGACCCTGCTCACTGCTGCGTGGCTGGTCGAACGCTCGGCGTATCGCCTTCTCGCGGTGACGCTCGGCATCAACGTGCTCCTGTCTCTCGGTCTGATCGCGCTGCGCCCGGGTCTGGCCGCCGCGGGCGCACCGGCGTGGCTGGACCCGTTCACGCGAGTGGCGGGGTGGGACCGACTCGGCCACGCCGTCTCCGCCGCCCTCGACGGGACCCCGCCAGGAACCCGTCTGGTCGCCGACGAGCGGGGCCTGCTGTCGCAACTGATCGTCCACGCCGGACCACGGGCCCGGGATGCGCTCATCTGGAACCCGAGCGGCCGTCGACTCAACCACTACCACCTGAGCCGCGATATCAGCCGCGAACCCTGTGGTCGATTCCTGTTCGTCAGCGAAAGTGATCGCTCGGCAGAACTGCGCGAGGCCTTCGAGCACGTGCGAGCGATCGGCCCGCTCCAACTGCCGCCTGCGGAGCGGATCCCCCAGCGGCGGGTACTGGCCTGGGAGGTCCACACACCCACCGCGCGCCCTGCGCCCGCCCATCCACCCTGTCGATGAAAGTCCCGCCATGACCGACTCGCGTACGAACCCTCCGTCTGGATCAGGATGGCTTTCCGCAGCCCTACCGGCCTGGTTCTGGGTGAGCTTCTCGCTGGCGGGAGTCATCCTGATGTTCGTACCCGGAATCGATATCGCAGTCAGCGGATTCTTCGCCAGCGGCGTCGACGGATTTCCTCTGCGGTCCTCGTTCGCCCTTCACGTGGTCAACGACGGAGTGCTCTGGTGCGCGCGAATCGTGCTGGTCACGCTCGTCGTGGCGATCGCGGTGGGTGTGTTCCATCGCTGGCCCTACAGCAGGATCAGGCCAGTGATGTTTCTCCTCGTTGTCTACGTGATCGGTGCGGGCCTGGTCGTCAACGAACTGCTGAAGGACGGCATGGGTCGGGCACGTCCGGCCCACCTGGCCATGTTCGGAGGGGATCGAAGCTTCACCCCCGGCGTTCGTGCCCTCGACCGAGTGCGCTTCGAACTGCTCGTTCACCAGCGGCCACGTCGCGTTTGCCGCGATGCCCATCGCCGGCTGGTTTCTTGCGGGGTATCGCATGCGAGCGCTCTGGCTGGCTGGTGGGCTGTTGTTCGCCTCGACCGTCGGCTACGCACGAATCGCAGTGGGGGCGCATTTTCTCAGCGACGTCGTGTTCTCGATTTTCTTCATGTGGCTAGTGATGGCGCTGAGCGCGTTCGCGCTTCTCGGTCGTCGGGCTTCCAGGCTGGAACCGGTACCGCACGCCCGTGCCGTACCGGCGCGACAGCCCACATGAGCGGCGAGGTACTGGTGGCGCCCATGCGCGCCGCGCTCTGCGGCAGCGACTGCCCGCGCGTATCGATCGTGGTGCCGGTCTACGAGGAGGAGGACAGCATTCCCCCGCTGGTCGCCGAAATCGAGGCCGCGATGGATGACTGCGCGATGCCGTTCGAGATCCTGATCGTGGATGACGGCTCTCGTGATCGTACGGCGCACGTACTGCGCGAACAGGCAGCATCGCATCCGTCGTTGAAGGTGCTGACCCTTGCCCGCAACTACGGCCAGTCCACCGCGTTGCAGGCAGGCTTCGATCATGCCCGCGGCGAGTTCATCGTGACACTGGACGGGGACCTGCAGAACGACCCGTCGGAAATACCCCGGCTGCTGAAGATTCTGCTCGACGATCCCGACATCGACGCGATCTCGGGTTGGCGCTTCGACCGTCAGGACGGCGCTTTTCTGCGCGTGTGGCCTTCCCGCATCGCCAACGCCCTGATATCGCGGGTCACCGGGGTCGCCCTGCACGACTACGGCTGCGCCCTCAAGGCCTACCGGCGGGACATCATCGACAATCTTCGCCTGTACGGCGAGATGCACCGGTTCATTCCGGCCCTTGCCGCAGAGACGGGGGGACGTGTGATCGAGGTTCGGGTAGGCCATCGCGCGCGGGTCCATGGCCGCTCGAAGTACGGGCTGAGTCGTACGTTCCGCGTGATCCTCGACCTGCTCTGGATCACGTTCCTGATGCGCTTCCTGCAGCGGCCCCTGCATGCATTCGGCGGGGTCGGGCTCGCGCTGCTGCTCACGGGGGGCGGGCTGCTCGCAATGCTTGCATTCGAAAAACTTGTGCTCGGGGAGGCAATTGGTGGACGACCCCTGCTGCTGCTCGCGAGCCTGATGGTCCTGGTGGGGGTTCAGTTCATCGGCACCGGACTTATCGGCGAAGTTCTCACGCGCATCTACCACGAACCCGCCGGACGGCGGCAGTATCGTCTGCGGGGGGCCGGGCAACCGGGCCGGCAGGAGGCGACGGCGGAGGGAGAGTGACTCGCGCGAACCGCCCTCCCCTGCACGCTCGCCGCCGCTGGTTGCCGTTGCGGGTGCTCGCCGGTGTTGCGCTGGTCGGGACGGTCATCGCGTTGGTGGGGCCAGCGCAACTCGCAGCGACGATCGGCGGAGCGGACCCTCTTTGGCTTCTGCTTGCCCTGTGTGCTGCCATCGGGGCCAACGCGCTGTCGGCATGGCGATGGCAGCGCATCGCGGGCCAGCTGGGCATCGCGCTGCCGTTCCAGACCCTGTTCGGCTTCTACCTGCAGGGCATCAGCGTGAACACGGTGCTGCCCGGGGCTACGTTGGGCGGCGATGCACTGCGCGCGATGAGGCTTGCAGGTACGGGCCATCCCCTGCGCATCGCCACGCTGAGCGTGGTCGCGGATCGCGTAGGCGGTCTCTGGATCCTGCTGGCGATCGCCTCTCTCGTCGGCGGCCCGCTAGTGCTGCTGGCACCCGCAAACGCCCCGAACCCAATGGTCGGGCTATGGCTGCTGTCGATGCTGGCCTGGGCGATGCTGTCGCTGCCGATGATGCTCCCGCCCGGGCACTTGCATCGCGACTGGCTGGGGCGCGTACGCAGTCTCGCGGCCGGTGTGCGTCGCCTGCTGCCTGCCACCGCGCCGCTTTCGGTGGCGGTGCAGATCGCCTCGGCCGCCACCCTGTGGGCCTGCGCTGCCGCGACAGGCGCCGACATCGGCTTTGCCTGGGTGCTGGTCCTGTCGGCGCCAATCTTCCTGGCGGCTGCCGTCCCCGCGTCGATCGCAGGATTTGGCCCGCGCGAGGCCGCGGCGGCGCTTGCCTTCCCGGCCGCCGGTGTCTCGGCGGAAGCCGGCGTTGCCGCCGCCGTGCTCTACGGCTCGCTCGCGGCAGTGCAGGGGCTGATCGGCGCGCCGCTGCTCCTCCGTGCGTCAAGCAGGACCCGCTCGCCGTTCGAACCGCCGGACCCCGCATCGCCGCGCGGCATGCCCCGAGGCGATTGATGCCGCGCGCACGTTGATCGTCCGTGCCAACGGACGACCACCCCCGAGAGGCATCACGCGGGCGAGGGAGCCTCGTTTACTCCACCTTGAGCCCCGCGAGCTTGATCGCGAGGCGGAAGCGCTCGGTCTCCTCTCGGATCAGCTGCAGGAATTCCTGCGGCGTGCTCGACATCGGCTCGCCGCCCTGGCGCTGCATCTGCTCGCGCGTGGCCGGATCCTTCAGCGTGCGATGCACCGCCGAATAGACGTGGTTGAACACCGGCTTCGAGATGCCCTTGGGGGTCAGCAGTCCCATCCAGCCGGTGGACACGTAGCCGGGCACACCGGCCTCGGCGATGGTCGGCAGCTCCGGCACGATCTGCGAGCGGCGGTCGCCGCCCGTGGCGATCGCGCGCATCTTGCCGGCGCGCACATGGCCCATCACCGCCGGCATGGGCGCGATGGTGAACTGCGCCTCGTTGGCGATGACGGCGACGAGCGAGGCCCCGCCCTTGTACGGCACATGCTGCACGTTGATGCCGGTCATGTGGGTGAACAGCACGCCGGCCAGATGGCTCTGGAAGCCCGAGCCCGCGTTGGACATGTTGAGCTTGCCGGGCTGGGCGTTGGCCAGCGCGATCAGGTCCTTCACGGAGTTCACCGGAACCGACGCATTCACGACCAGCATGTTCTGCGTGACCGCCACCAGCGACACCTGCGCGAAGTCGCGGATCGGGTCGTAGCTGAGGCCCTTGTAGATCTGCGGCGTGATCACCTGCATGCCGGTGGAGCTGACCAGCAGCGTGTAGCCGTCCGGTGCCGAGCGCGCGGCGATCTCCGCGCCAATGATGCCGCCGGCACCGCCGCGATTGTCCGAGACCAGTTGCGCGCCGAGCTCCTCGCCCAGCTTCACCGCCATCACGCGCGCGAGGGTATCCACCGACGTGCCGGGCGTGTTCGCGATGATCAGACGCACGGGTCGTGACGGGTAGGCGCCCTGCGCCCAGGCACCCGCCGAGAGGCCGGCGACCACGCCGGCGAGCGCCAGCGACACGGTGGTGGCGCGACAAGACGGGCGCACATTGACGGCGTTCAGGGCCATGCCGACCCGCGCCCTCGACGCCTGGGCGTCGGCTGCTGAGCGAAGCACTCGCATCATGTCTCCTCCGGTCTGGATCGACCCGCTCGGTGGGTTCGAGGGAGGCCTTTGACATGCCCCTCGCCGGGTCGTGCGTCGGACGGTTCGCGGTCCGGCGAGCGCTTCACACGCGCTGCACACACC
>CAIKXV010000177.1 GCA_903831455.1 uncultured Pseudomonadota bacterium
CGCACCAGGCGCTCGACGACCTGCCGCCCCGCGTCGGTGTCGAGGTCGATGCCGATGTCGCGCTTGTTGCGGTTGAGCGCGATGAACTGCGCGTTGCCGCGGCGCCCGGGTTCGCCGCGACCGGCGCTGCGCTGCCAGTCGCCCTCGCGCCGCTCGACCTTGACCACGTCCGCGCCCATGTCGCCGAGCAGCGTCGCCGCGTAGGGGCCGGCGACGCCCTCGGTCATGTCGACCACCCGTACGCCCGCGAGGGTCTGCCGGGCCATGCGCGGCTACTCGCCCTTGAGGCCGGCGGCCTTGACCACCGCGCGCCAGCGCGCGAGCTCGGTCTCGAGGAAGCGCCGCGCTTCCTCGGGCCGGTTGGCGAGCACTTCGGCACCATCGGCGCTCAGGCGATCCCGTACGGCGCCCTGCGTCAGCGTGCTGGCGATGGCCGCGTGCAGCTGTGCCATCGTCGCCGCGGGTGTGCGCGAGGGCGCCATGATCATGTACCAGCCCACGGCCTGGACGTCGGGCAGGCCCGACTCGACGAGTGTCGGCACCTCGGGCACCAGCGTCGAGCGGCGAGCCGAGGTGACCGCCAGCGCGCGCAGCCGACCAGCCTGCACGTGAGGCAGGGAGGAGACCAGCGTGGCGAACATCAGCTGCGCGTGGCCGCCGACCACGTCGGTGAGCGCGGGATTCGCGCCCTTGTAGGGGATGTGGTTCATGCGCACGCCGGTCGCGCCCGAGAACATCTCGGCCACCAGTTGCGGGCCGGTGCCGTTGCCCGAGGACGCGTAGGTGAGTTCCCCGGGGCGCGATTTCGCCAGCGCGACCAGGTCGCGCACGTTTTTCACCGGCAGTGCCGGGTTCACGACGAGGATGTGCGGCTGGGTCGCGACTACGGTGATCGGAGAGAGATCGCGCAGCGGGTCGTAGGGCAGGCGGGCCAGCATCGCCGCGTTGATCGCGTAGGCGAGGTTCACGAACACCAGCGTGTTGCCGTCGGCGGGCGCGCGGGCGGCCAGTTCGGTGCCGATCACCGAGCCGGCGCCAGGCCGGTTGTCGACCACGATCGCGCGGCCGAGGGTCTGTGCCAGCGGGGTGGCGAGCGTGCGCGCGATCAGGTCGACGCCCGGGCCGGGCGGGAAGGGGACGATCAGCCTCAGCGGACGGGCGTCCTGGGCTTGCGCCCCAGCGGTCGACGCGGTCAGCGCGACGATCGCCATCGCTGCCTTGCGCAGGGTCATCGGCCTCCTCCCTGGGAAGTGTCTGGGCAGGCTGGGGCTGCGCCTGCGAAATCGAGCGCTCGCGCAGCGAGGATTCGCCTGCAAGATGTCGCGGTAGGCACCTTGCGGCCTCCTCCCCGGGATGGACGACAATCGATGGCGGGAGACTCCCCGCGCCTGCGCGCAGCCAACACTAGCACCGCAGGCGCAAGCGGCAAAGCGAGGGTTGCCGCGTGACCTAGCCGCGCCGTCGGCCCTGCCCCTGCGCCATCCGCCAGGCCTGTCCGATGGCCGCCGGATCGCGCGCGGCCTCGGTGCACAGCCGGTGGGGCAGCGGGCGGATGTCGACGCGGCCGAGGTCCAGTCGGTCCGCGTCCCAGCAGGCGCGGATCGCCGGCTCTCCCTCGGTGTGGCCGTCGCTGTGCAGGCGCATGGCCTCGCACAGGTGCTCGAACTCGGTCGCGTCGAGCTCGACGAGCACCCGCTCCCGACGCAGGCGGGTGGCGAAGTCCGCGGCGCGGTGCCCGTGCAGCGGGTCGTAGCCGTCGTTGTGACGCTGGCTGTCGTGCAGGTAGGCGAACCACGCCACGATCACCGGGTTCACGTCCAGCGAGCGGGCGATGCGCCGACCGTGAAACCAGACCCGGCTCCAGTGCGGCACGCCGTGGATGCCGTGGTGGAAATTCAGTCGGAAGGCCGGGCGAACCACCGACAGGGCCTTGCGGATGAGCGGGATATGCGACACGACAGCGAGGGGGCAGCGGCGCCAGGAGCGGAAGTGGGTCCGAGCGTACGGGAATGCGAGCGGCTCCGGTGAACGGCGGCCCCCGATCGGCCGCGCATCACCACAATGTGCAAACGACCTGCAGCGGACGGCGGGGGAGGCGGGACGTTGTTTCGGCGGGGTGTGCGGGGCTAGACTGCACCGACAGCGGCCGGCCAGACCACGGGGCATCGACCCCGCGCGCGGTCGCACCAAAGGAGGAGCGAATGGAACCGATCCGCATTGCCGTGGCGGTCGCCGCCGCCTTTGTCATCGTCGCACCGGCCGCGCACGCCCAGAGCTGGCCGGTCAAGCCGCTGCGCTACATCGCGGTATTCCCGCCGGGTGGCACGACCGACATCATCGGCCGGATCGTGGCCGAACCCCTGTCGAGGGCGCTTGGCCAGCCGGTGGTCGTCGAGAACCGGCCCGGCGCGGGTGGCGCCGTGGGGTCCGAGTACGCGGCCCGGTTGCCGCCTGACGGTTACACGATGGTCGGCGGCACCATCAGTTCGCACGCGATCAACGTCAGCCTCTATTCCCGGCTCGGCTACGATCCGCAGCGGGACTTCCAGCCGGTCACGATGTTCGGCTTCGTGCCGAACATCCTCGTGGTCAACACCGCGCTGCCGGTGAAGACGGTGCGCGACCTGATCGCGCTCGCCCGCCAGCGGCCTGGCGAACTCACCTTCGCTTCCACCGGCAATGGCACCTCGCAGCACCTTTCGGGCGAGTCGTTCGGCATGATGGCCGGGGTGAAGATGGTGCACGTGCCGTACAAGGGCGGACCGCAGGCGATGACCGATCTCATCGGTGGCAACGTGGCCCTGTCCTTCGAGAACCTGCCCAACGCGATCGGCTTCATCCGTCAGGGCAAGCTGCGACCGATCGCCGTGACCACGGCGGCGCGCTCGCCCCAGGTGCCGGATGTTCCGACGATCGCCGAGTCGGGAGTCCCGGGCTACGAGGTGATGTCGTGGCAGGGCCTGTGGGTGCAGGCGGGAGTGCCCGCCGCCATCGTCAGGCGCCTGAACGAGGAGGTGGTACGCATCGTCCGCACGCCCGAGGTGCGCGACAAGTTCACCGGGCTGGGTATCGATGCCGTGGGTAACAGCCCGGAGGAGTTCGCGACCTTCATTCGCGCCGAGGTCGCGAAATGGGCGAAGGTCGTGAAGGCTTCAGGGGCGCGGGTGGATTGACGCGGCACGCGTACCGCGTCAGCCGCGACCGGCAGTGCCGTCCTCGTCGTCCGGATCGGTGGATCGCGCCGACTGTTTCCGCCTGATCCGCCACTCGTATCCGCAGGCGAGGCACTGACGTTCGGGCGCGAATTCCTCGATCACGCAGCCTCCGATGGCCAGTTCTCCCCGCTCGGCTCGCTCGAACACGTCCGGTGAGGGCATTCCGTAGACGATGTCGACGCCCGAGCGTGCCGCGCACTTCGGGCAGATGAACCCCTGCTTAGGTTGCGGGCCCGGTACGAAGGGTTCGCGCATTCCAGTGTCGAACTTCGACTCTCCGAAGACCCGGTCATCGGCAGGTTCCGGCCACAGGAGCGATTGCCAGGCCTGATCCGGATCTTCCGACCGCGCTGCAAGCCGGGCGTAGAGTTCCGCGGCGATGCGCGTACGGAACTCCGGATGCACGCGAAGCGGGTACATGTGCTCCCACGGGTATTGCGCCAGTTGGCGAAGCGCACCTCGCCAGGAGGATGTCCACGGCCGTGCGGGCGGCCTGCAACCCGCGAGGTCGGGATCGTCGTGGATCAGGGCCTGCTCGGTGGTCCGTGCCTGGAAGGCCCAGCGCCTGGGCCTGCGGCGACCGACGAGCCTGAGGCTGCCGCCATCGACTCCGACTTCCAGGATGACCTCCTCCGCCTCGGCCGACAAGGGCATCGATGCCTCCCCGCGATGATCGACGATTGATGTGACCGCGCCCACTGCTGCAGTATGGGCCGACGGCTCCGCGCCGGGAAGAACGGGCCCGGATGCCAGCCAGCCCGGATATCGCTACGTGGTAAAAATACGGTGCGGTGTTTGGCGCTTCCCTTCCTGCCCCTCGACTTTCGCTACGGTGCCCTGAAACGGGTGTTCGATGGCTCGCCTGATTCCCTCGGATGTCGATGCTGCGCCGTGGCCCGGACCCGAGGCGCGTACCCTGCAGCGCCTGCGCGATGGCCTCGACGACCAGTATGTCGTCTATCACGGCGTGCACTGGGCCCGCGCCGGAGAGACCGGATCGATCTACGGTGAAATCGACTTCATCGTCCAGAATCGGTTCGGCCGCCTTTTGGCCATCGAGCAGAAAGACACGCAGATCGTCCTTGCCGAAGACGACCTCCTCGCCCGGTACCGGGGAACGTCCCGACCCGGCGACGCTCGGCGGACACCCCACGACAAGTCGGTGACCACGCAGGTCAACCGAAATCTCAACGCGCTTCGCAGTGAATGCGCACGGCGTCATCCCGGGCTACGGCTGGACATCGACCACCTGCTCTACCTGCCAACGGCCACGTTGGACGGGCCGCTGCCCTCGTCGGTAGCCCCGGAGCGGGTGGTGGATGCGCGGCGAGACCGGCAACTGGTGCCGATCATCGAATCCCTGCTCGCGGTGCGGCCGCAGGACGGCACGGCCGCCCAACTCGCCGATCTGCCGCGCATCGAGGCGTTCCTGTCGCGCTCCTTCGGGGTCGTGCCGCATATCGGAGTCCTCGGCGATACGGCCCGGGAGCTGACCTCTTTCCTGTCGGGCGGACTCTCCACCTGGGTCGGACGGCTCTCGCTGGAGCCGTGGAGGCTGCGAGTGCAGGGTACGGCGGGGTCGGGCAAGACCCAGCTGGCGCTGGACATCCTCCGCGAGGCGGACGGGCGGGGACAACGCGCGTGCTACGTGTGCTTCAACCGTCCGCTCGCCGATGCGATGAAGCGGATCGCGCCTGCGTCTGTCACGGTCACCACGTTCCACGAGCTCGCCCGCCATACGGCCGAGGCAGCCGGCGAGAGCCTGCCGGCGTTCGATCAGCCGGGGGCTTTCGATACGCTCGCCCGTCTCTTCCTGTCCCTCAGCCATCGGCTGGGCGATCTCTTCGACACGCTCGTGATCGATGAAGGCCAGGATTTCGCGCCCGAGTGGGTGCCGGGGCTGCTGCGCCTGGCTGGCGCGCGCGCGCGTGTGCTTTATCTAGAAGACTCCGAACAGACCCTCTATCGACGCGAACCGATTCGCCTCGATGGGTGGACGACCTTGACGAGCCCGGTCAACTATCGATCTCCCCGCCTGCTGGTCGAGTTCATCAACTGGTTGAAACTCACCGACGTACCGGTCGAGCCGGGAAGCGCGATCGAAGGTTTCGACCCGTGCTGGCGGGTCTATCCGGACGAGGCGTCGCTGGCGGACGAGACCGGGCAGGCGGTCAAGGATCTGGTCGCGGACGGGTTCGCCCCGGATCGCATCGCGGTACTGAGCTTTCGCGGCCTGGACAGCAGTCGGCTTGTCGGGCCGAACGGACCCGAACGCCTGGCGGGATACACGTTGCGGCGGCCGATCGGTTACGACGCGCAGGGCAACGCACGCTGGAGCGACGGCGTACTGATGATCGACACGCTGTTCCGCTTCAAGGGGCAGGCTGCGGACGCCGTCGTGCTCACCGAGGTGGACTTCGAGGAAATGGACGACAATCGGCGCAGGCGACTGTTCGTGGCGATCACGCGCGCGCGAGTCGGTATTGTGCTCGTGACCAGCGCGGCTGCCGATTCGGCGCTGCGGGCCCGACTTGCGGAGGGGTCGTGAACAGGGGCGCCGCCCGCGACATGCGCGGTTACCCGAGATCCGCCTGAGGAGCCCCTTTTGAGCGCACTGGTCACCCCCGCCTGGCTGCATCGCCGTCGCCACGATCCGAACGTGAAGGTGTTCGAGATCGCGGGCATCGGCCAGGACGATCTGCAGGCCTACCGGGCAGGCCACGTCCCGGGCGCGTATGCGTGGCCGTGGAAGGAGACGCTGTGGGATTCGCACCGCCGCGAGTTCCCCTCGCCCGAGGAGTTCGCGCGCCGCTGCGCGCAGGCCGGGATCGGCAACGACACCACCGTGGTGTTCTACGGCGAGCCGGTGCAGTTCGGCATCTATGCGTGGTGGGTGTTCAACTACTGCGGGCACCGCAAGGTCAAGGTGCTCGACGGCGGGCGTGCCGCCTGGCGCGCGCAGGGTCTTCCGCTCCTCACGGCCGAGCCGGCTGCGGCCGCCCCGGCCACCTACATGCCGGCGCGGCGCGTCGAGCGCATGCGCATCCATCGCGATCGCGTGCTGCGGGCGCTGGGTGGCGATACG
>CAIKXV010000178.1 GCA_903831455.1 uncultured Pseudomonadota bacterium
CCACTCGCCCATCTCGGCCACGTACTGGGCGGCGAAATCGCTGCGACCCTCGAGCAGCGCGTCGAGGATGGCGACGCCGCCCGGATAGGGGGTGCGCTGCAGCCGACACGGGTCGATACCCGCCGAGTCCAGCAGGCGTGCGACCGCCAGCAGCGAGGCGCCGCCGTTGCCGGAGGTGCCGATGCGCGAGGCCCCGGGCCCGGCACGTATCCGGTCGAGCAGCGCATCGAGGTCGGCGATCGGCGAATCGCCGCGCACCACGACCGCCAGCGCGCTGCGGCTCACCCGACCGACCGGCCGGGCACTGTCCCAGCGGTAGGGCAGCGCCGGGTCGAGCGCGGGGTTCTGGGTGATCTGGCCGGTGGCCGCCATCATCGCCGTCGCCCCGTCCGGGGCGGCCGCAAGCAGCGCCAGCATGCCCGCCGTCCCGCCGCCGCCAGCGAGATTGCGCACGTCGACCTCGATCGATCCGTGGCGTGCGAGCGCATCGGCAAGGCAGCGGGCGACCCGATCGGAGACGCCCGCCGGCGGGAACGGGACGATCAGTTCCACGCGGCCCGATCCCGGATCAGACATCCAGCCGGGCCTCCAGCCGGCCGCTGCGTACCGCCGCGAGCAGTGCGGCATGGTCACGCTCGTTCTGGTCCGCGTAGGCCGCGGCGAACCGCCCCATTGCCAGGTCGAACGCATCGCCGGCGCCCAGGTAGCCCGTGATGCGCACGGCATCGGCCGAGCGCTTGTGGGCGCGAGCCAGCGCCCAGCCGCAGGCACCGGCATAGGCGACCAGGTTCCCGGGCCGCATCACCTCGACCACCGGCTTGATCTTCGCATCGCGAAGCTGGCGCACGTAGAAGTGCCGCCCGGACAGCCGTCCGGTCATCCAGCCGAGAAAGATGTCCGACGAGGCCTGCAGCAGCCGCTGCCCGAACACCACCCGCTCGCCGTGGTGGCGCATCGGCATGCGCCCGCAATAGGCCTCCAGCACCGAGGGGCGGGCCTCCTTGAACTGCAGGAAGAGCGGATCGCCGGCGCCGGAGACCATCAGCGCGATGCCGCAGTAGGTGCCGACGCTGCCGACCCCGACCACCTTGATCGCCACGTCGGCCAGCCGGTAGCGCTGCACCAGCAGGCGCCGCTCCGCCGGCAGGCTGGAGATGTAGTCGTCCAGCATCGCACGGGCAAGCGCTTCGAAGCCCTCCTGGCGCTGCAGGTCCGGGTCGTGGTAGACGAGCGGCGGCTCGTCGCGGATGCGCGGCGCCTCGCCTTTCTGCACCGCGAGCCGGGTGTACTCCTTCAGGTGCGCGGATTCCGCCTGGGCCTTGCGGATCCGCCTGAGGGTGGCGCTCTTGAGGTCGGCATCCGTGGCTCCGAGGATCATCGCCTTGAGGTCGATGGACTCGTAGTAGGCCTCGAGCACCGGCATCTCCGAATACCGGGCCATGTGCTCGCGGTAGGCCCGCGCGCAGGCGATCGCGGCCTCGCGCGCCTGGTCGGGCCGGAACGCGTTCGCGCGGGCGGCGACCACGAAGCTGGTCACCAGGCGCCGGACGTCCCACTCCCAGGGCGCGACCGCGACCTCGTCGAAGTCGTTGATGTCGAACACGAGCCTGCGCTCCGGCGTCGCGAACCCGCCGAAGTTCACCAGGTGCGCGTCGCCGCAGGCCACCACGTCGATGCCGGTGCAGGGCAGCGTCGACAGGTCGTGCGCCATGATCGCCGCGGCCCCGCGGTAGAAGGCGAACGGGCTGGCCAGCATCCGCCCGTAGCGGATCGGCAGCAGCTCCGGGATGCGTCCGGCACCGCTCGCCACGAGCAGGTCGATCGGATCGGCCCGCGTGCCCGCCGGGCTCCAGCGCCCGATGGCACGACGCGGACTGCGCTCGCGCAAGCCTCGACCATGCGCGAGCCGCTGCGGATGCGGCTCGCCGTGCGACTGCTCGGGCAGGCGGGCCTCGGCCGGTGCGGTAGTCTTCGGGCCGCGCGAGCGCGTCGCGCGGGCCGGCGTCGCCGCTCGCGCGCGCGAGCGGGCGGGGCGCGCCGACTTCAAGGCCGCGCTTCGCCGTGGCGCAGCGCGGCCTCGTACATCGGATACGCGCTGGTGACGCTGCCCTGCGACACCGGCGTGGCCTGCCGCACGCAATGCGGGCCGAGCTGGGCAGTGGACGTGAGCCCCATCAGTCCGAGCACGGTGCGAACCTCCAGCTCGATGAGTTCGAGCATGCGCGCCACGCCCGCCTCGCCCGCGGCCGCCAGCGCCCAGCCGTGCAGCTTGCCGATGCCCACCGCATCGGCGCCCAGCGCCAGCGCCTTGACCACGTCCGTGCCACGGAGGATGCCGCCGTCCATCAGCACCTCGGCCCGGCGATCGACGGCTGCGGCCACCTCGGGCAGCACCTCGATCGACGCCTGCCCGTGGTCGAGCTGGCGCCCGCCGTGGTTGGACACGTAGACCACGTCGACGCCATGCTCGACCGCGAGCTTCGCGTCCTCGGCCGTGGCGATGCCCTTGAGGATCAGCGGCACGCCCATGCGCTGCTTCATCCAGAGCACGTCGTCCCAGGTGAGGCTCGCCTGGTGCGAGCCGTCGCCACCGCCCTCGCGCACCAGGTGGTGGTTGATCATGTCGCGCTCGCGACGGCTGTAGTAGGCGCGGTCGACGGTCACGCACAACGCACCGTAGCCACTGGCCTTCGCACGATCGAGGATGTCGCCCACCCAGCTGCGATCGCCGCGCACGTAGAGCTGGAACACGAGCGGCTGGTCGACCGACCGCGCCACGGCCTCGATGCCCGGGCGAGCGGCGGTGCTCACGAAGCACTGGACGCCCCGCGCGACGGCCGCGCGCGCCACCGCCGCCGCGCCCTGCGGATCGGCGTACTGGAGGTAGTTGCCGATGGGGGCGATGAACACCGGCATGCGCATCGGGCGACCGAGCAGGCTCGCCGAGAGGTCGATCTCCCGCACGTCGACCAGCACCCGCTGGCGCAGCGCGAGGCTGTCGAGCGCAAGGCGGTTGCGGCGGAGCGTGGCCTCGGAGTCGGAGCCGCCGGAGAGCATGTCCCAGACCGACTGCGAGAGCGTGCGCCGGGCCGCGATCACGATCTCCTGCAGTGTCTGGAACGTGGCCGCCAGCGCCTGCTGCGCCGCGTGCCTGCTGGCATCGCCGACCTGTGCCGGATCCTGCGCCTGCTTGGGATCAACTGCGCGGGGAGTGGGGGTATCCATCGATCGTGACTCCGTTGTCGGGGCCCCGGGCCGGGAGGTCCGCAGCCGCTGGAACTGATGATTGTGCCGCATCGCGCCGCGGCGGATCGTCCGCCCGGGGCGGACTTGCGCGGCGTCGGCGACCCGCGCCGGTCGGGCATCCTCGCCTCGCCGCGCCCGGTCGACCTGCCGCCGGGATGGACCCGGGCCTCGCCCATGATCCAGGCCTCGGTCGCATCGGCCGCGCTGCGGACGGACCGGTCCGGGCCTACTCGGGCTGGATGCCCGCCTCCCGGGCCGCCTTGATCCAGCGCGCGATCTCCGCGCGGTTGAAGGCCTCGTATTCCTCGGGCGTGCTGCCCACCGGATCGGCGCCCTGCTCGGAGAACACGCGGCGTACCTCCGGCACCCCGAGCGCCGCCTTCACCGACGCGTTCAGGCGGTCGACGACCGGCCTTGGCGTCCCGGCCGGCGCCAGTATGCCGAAGCCGCTGGAGACCACGAAGCCCGGCAACCCGGACTCCTGCATGGTGGGAACGTCGGCGGCCGCCGGCGAACGCCTCTCGCCGGTCTGGGCGATCATCCGCAGTTTTCCGGCGCGCACGAACTGCACCACGGCGGGCATGCTGGCGAACTGGAACTCGACCTGGCCGGCGATGAGGTCGACCAGCGCCGGGCCGGCGCCCTTGTAGGGCACATGCACGAACTTCGCGCCTGCAGCCGCCGAGAGCAGCTCGCCGGACAGGTGGCCGACGGTGCCGCGCCCCGAGGTGGAGTAGTGCACCTGGCCCGGACGCTTGCGCCCGAGCGCGATCAGGTCCTGCACCGAGCGTGCCGGCAGCGACGGGTGCACGACCAGAGCGGTGGGCACGTCGGCGACCAGGGCCACCGGCTGGAAATCGCGCAGCGAGTCGTAGGGCAGGCGCTTGACCATGGCCGGGTTGATCACGTGCGCGGCCGAGACCATCGCGATCGCGTAGCCGTCGGGCGCGGCGCGCGCGACGATCTCCGTGCCGATCGCCCCCCCGGCGCCACCGCGGTTCTCGATCACCACCGGCTGGCCCAGCGACTCGGCCATGCGCGGCGCGATCACGCGCGCGAGGATGTCCGTGTTGCCGCCGGGTGCGAAGGGCACCACCATGCGCACGGGACGACTGGGCCAGGCCTGCGCCTCGACCGGGCCTGGCGCCAGCCCCACGGCCGCGAGAGCGCCGGCAAGGGGAATGGCCAGCACCGCACGCGATACCGGGACGTTCGTCATCTCTTCCTCCTGGGGAGCCGGTCGTGGCGCCGGCTTGTCGGTCGGGACTCGCGCGGGCCGGGACGGCCCGGTGAGCCGCTCCGGATCGTGTGCGATAGTAGCAGCGGCGGGCAGTGGCGCGGACGCAGGCGTCACCCCGATTGCATCGAAGGAGCCGGCATGCTGAGGATCGGAATACTCGAAGGCGACGACATCGGGCTGGAGGTGGTGCCCGAGGCCGTCAAGGTCATGCGGGCAGCCGCCGAGGCCAGCGGGCTCGACATCGACTGGCAGGATCTCCCGATCGGTCGCCGCGGCCACGCGCAGTACGGCCACTCGATGCCCGCGACCACGGTCGAGGCGCTGCGCGACGTCGACGGCTGGCTGCAGGGCCCGATCGGGCACAACGCCTATCCGCGCAACGACCCCACCTGGATCAATCCGCCGCTGCGAAAGCTGTTCGAGCTCTACGCGAACGTGAAGCCGGTGCGCTCCTATCCGCGCATCGCCTCGGTGCACAAGGGCGTGGACATCGTGTTCCTGCGCGAGGTGACCGAGGGCGAGCAGTCGGGCAGCGTGACCCTCGCGGGTACCGGCGAATTCCGCCCCAACGACGAGGTGGCGATCGGGCATCGCGTGATCACGCGGCGCGGCTCGAACCGGGTCGCCCGCGCCGCCTTCGAGATCGCCCGCACGCGGCCGCGCCGCCACGTGACCGCCGTGCACAAGGAACCCATCTTCAAGATGACCTGCGGCATGTTCGCCGAGGAGTGCCGGCGCGTGGCTGGCGACTATCCCGACGTCACCTTCGACGAGGTGCTGGTCGACGGCTTCGCGATGAAGGTGGCGATGGCGCCGCAGCGCTACGACGTGGTGGTCACCACCAACCAGTTCGGCGACATCCTCACCGATCTCGGCGCCGGCCTGGTCGGCGGACTCGGTCTCGCCCCCGGCCTGTGCATCGGCGAGGCCCAGGCGATGGCGCAGGCCACCCACGGGTCGGCGCCCGACATCGCCGGGCGCGGCATCGCCAACCCGTACGCGATGATCATGTCCGGGCAGATGCTGCTCGAGTGGCTCGGCCATCGGCGCGGCCTGCCCGCCGCGGTCGATGCCGCTGCCCGGATCGCGGTCGCGATGGAGCGCGTGATCGACGAGGGGCGCTCGCTCACCGGCGACCTGGGCGGCACCGCCTCCACCGCCGCCATGGGCGAGGCGGTCGCCGCCGCGATCGGCTGAGGCACCGCGCCGCCCCCGCCCCGGATCAGACCGGATCCCTCGCGGCCGACCGCCTGCGGCAGCGCCGGACGCGGGCGGGACCCACCCGACCTTTCGGGTGGCGCCGGCCACTCCGATGGTTCGGCCAGGGCGATGGTTCCTGCACCGGTGGCCGCCGAGGCACGGTCGACGCCGCTGCCCCGGGGGCAACACCGGGTGTATCCGGCACGCGTCGCACCGGGCTCTGCCGGCCCGCTCCAGTGGCCACGCCAGGGCAAGGCGCACGCCCCTGCCGCGCCCGGATGGCGACCGCGCCCGCAACCGCGGACCGGATCGCGCGCAGCCCGCGGTCAGGCGCCGAGCAGCGCCTGCGCGTTGCCGCAGCGGATCAGGTCCTTCTCGGCGGCGTCCAGGCCCGGCAGCGCGGCGAGCAGTTCCACGTCGCGCATCTTCATGCGGCCGCCCGGATCGTCGTGCGGATAGTCGGTGGCGAACAGGAACTGCGAGGCGCCGAGGAACTTCACCGCCTCCGTGAAGCCCGGCTCCTCGGTCTCGATGGTGAAGAACAGGTTGCGCCGGAAGTAGTCGCCCGCCGGCCGGCGGTTCTTCACCTCGAACACCTCGGACGCGGTGAGGCGCTTGCCGGCCCACGCGCGCTCGGTGCCCGGCTCGATGCGGCGGTGGAAGCGCGCCGCGGCGTCCTCGTCGTCGTAGTTGACCGG
>CAIKXV010000179.1 GCA_903831455.1 uncultured Pseudomonadota bacterium
CGATCTCCCCCTGGGCATTGCCCACACCCGATGGGCGACGCACGGCGTGCCTTCCGAGCGCAATGCCCATCCGCATGTGTCGGGCACGGTCTCGGTAGTCCACAACGGCATCATCGAAAACCACGAAGAGCTGCGCGCCGCTCTGCAGGCCAAGGGCTATGTGTTTGCCAGCCAGACCGACACCGAGGTCATCGCCCACCTGATCCACAGCCTCTACCGGGGGGATCTGCTCGCCGCCGTGCGCTCGGCGGTGGCGCGCTTCCAGGGCGCCTACGCGATCGCGGTGTTCGCACGCGCCGAGCCGCACCGGCTGTGCGGCGCGCGACACGGCTCCCCGCTGGTGGTCGGCGTGGGTCGCACCGCCGAGGGCGCGTCGGCGCCCGAGCACTTTCTCGCCAGCGACGCGATGGCGCTCGCGGGCACCACCGATCGCATCGTCTACCTCGAGGAGGGCGATGTCGTCGACCTCACCCGCGAGGGCTGGACGGTCTACGACCGCGACGGGCGCGTGGCCTCGCGCGAAGTGCGGGAGGTGGCGGCCGAGTCCGGCGATGCGGAACTCGGGCCCTACCGGCACTACATGCAGAAGGAAATCTTCGAGCAGCCCCGCGCGATTGCCGACACGCTGGAGGCGGTCGGCGGCATGGAGGCCGGGCTGTTCGGCGATGCGGCCCCGGACGTATTGCCCCGCGTACGCAGCGTGCTGATCCTCGCCTGCGGCACCAGCCACTACGCGGGTTGCGTGGCGAAGTACTGGATCGAAGCCATTGCCCGGCTACCGGTCAGCGTGGAGATCGCGAGCGAGTACCGTTACCGGGAATCGGTGCCCGATCCGGACGCGCTGGTGGTGGTGATCTCGCAGTCGGGCGAGACGGCGGACACGCTGGCCGCGCTCAAGCACGCGCAGGCCCTGGGTCACCCGCACACGCTGGCGGTGTGCAACGTGGCCACCAGCGCGATGGTGCGCGAGACCGGGATGCGCTTCCTGACCCGAGCCGGCGCTGAAATCGGCGTCGCGTCCACCAAGGCGTTCACGACACAACTCACCGCGCTCTACCTGCTGGCGCACGCGCTCGCCCGCTCGCGCGCGGTGCCTGGGTATGGCCCGACGCAGGAGCAGGCCGCGCTGGCCGCCCTGCGGCACCTGCCCGCCGCCGTCCAGACGGTGCTCGCGCTCGAGCCGGCGATCATCGGCTGGAGCGAGACCTTCGCGCGCAAGGAGAACGCGCTGTTCCTGGGTCGTGGTCGGCACTATCCGATCGCGCTCGAGGGGGCGCTGAAGCTGAAGGAAATCAGCTACATCCACGCCGAGGCCTATCCCGCGGGCGAACTCAAGCACGGTCCGCTGGCGCTGGTCACGGCCGAGATGCCGGTCGTTGCGGTCGCGCCGAACGATGCCCTGATCGAGAAGCTCAAGAGCAACCTGATGGAGGTGCGTGCGCGCGGTGGCGAACTCTACGTGTTCGCCGACGCCGATTCGCACATTGCCCCCAGCGAAGGCGTGCAGGTCATCCGCCTGCCGGAACACTACGGCGATCTCTCGCCGATCCTGCACGTGGTACCGCTGCAACTGCTCGCCTACCACACCGCGCTTGCGCGCGGCTCGGATGTCGACAAGCCGCGCAACCTCGCGAAGTCGGTGACGGTGGAGTGAGTCGTTGAGCACAGACGCGTCTGGAGTGGACACGTGAAATCCGCTGTCATCGGATGGGGCCTGGTCGGACTGGGGCGCCTGACCACGAACTCGATCGCCCCGGCGATCCGCGACCTGCCGGGCATGACGATTGCCGCCTGCCTGGGAAGCTCGCCCGACAAGTCGCGGTCGTTCGCCGAAGCGTTCGGCGTCGCGTCCGTCCCAGCCAGCGTCGAGGCGCTCGCGGCGGATCCGGCCGTGCATGCGATCTACGTGTGTACCCCGAATGCGCTGCATGCCGAGCCGGTGCTCGCTGCGGCGAGGCACCACAAGCCGGTGCTGTGCGAGAAACCGCTCGCGCTCGACGACGCCGAAGCACGGGCGATGGTCGAGGCCTGCGAGCGGGCGGGCGTGGTGCTGCGGGTGGCGCACCAGATCCGGCTGGAACCGGTGATGAGGCGTATCCGAGAGATCGTCGCCGCAGGCGAACTTGGCCAGATCCGAGCGCTGTCATTCGAGCGCAACGGGCCGCTGGCAGATCCGGTTCGAGCGCCGCGCGCGGCGTGGCGCATGGAGGCGACCCAGGGTGGCGCCCTGTTCGACATGGCGCTGCACCTGCTCGATCTCGCGCAGTGGATCACTGCGCAACCGTTTCGGGAGGTGGCCGCGATGTCGCATCCCGATCGCGCGCTCGGGCTGCCCGACGAGACCGTCACCGTGCTGGCACGGCTGGGAGACCACTGCCAGGCGACGATACGCGCTACCCGGGAACTGCCCTGTACGCGCAACGACCTCGTGATCCAGGGTACCCGCGGCATGCTCGCGACTTCGGCGCTGCGCTGGGTCGATCGCTACACGATCACGCTCGACACACCCGAAGGTTCCCGGGAGGAATCCTTTCCGGCCGGGAATGCCTACCGGGCGGAGGTCGAGGCATTCGCGGGCGAGGTGCGCGGTATCCGCTCGGATCTGCCGGATGGCCGCGAGGCCCTCGCGCTGGTGGAGACCACCGAGGCGATCCTGCGATCGATCGAGTCACGGCGCACCCTGCCGGTGCCGGCGCCCTGAGGAGCAGAAGATGTACACCCCGTTCCCCGTCCACGCGATCGAAGGCAGCGCACACGATTGCGGCGAAGCGCACGGGCGGCTGGCAGCCGACCGCGTCGCGAAGACCCTTGACATCTACCTGCCGTCCTTCGAGCGCCAGGCGGGACTCACGCTGGATGAGGCACGTGCCCGTGCGCGAGTCTTCGCCGACACGATCCGCACGCTCGACACCGGACTCATGCAGGAGATCGAGGGTATCGCGGCTGGCTCCCGGCAGCGTGTCGAGGACATCGTGGCGGTGAACTGCCGCACCGAGCTGCTCTATGGCGCGGCGATGGGGACACGGCCAGCGACCGAGTGCACGACCATCGTGGCCCTGCCCGAGGCAACCGGCCGGGGCGTGATCGTCGGCAAGAACTGGGACTGGCGCGACGGTTGCGTCGACAGTATCGTCGTGTTGAAGATCCGCCAGACTGGCAAGCCTCGACTGACGCTGATCGTCGAGGCCGGGATGGTCGGGCGCGACGGCTTCAATGAGGACGGTCTCGCGATCTGCGGCAACCTCCTGGTGTCGAACGAGGACAAGGGCCACGTCGGCGTGCCGATTCCCATCCTGCGCCGGCAGGTACTCGACACGCGGCATTTCTATCAGGCGATCGACCGGCTGGTCCGCTCTCCGCGAGGCGCCTCGGGCAACTATCTCCTGGCGCACCGCGATGGCGTAGCCATCGATTTCGAGCTCTCGCCGGTGAACGCGTTTCCGGTGTATCCGGAGCGCGGGCTGCTCACCCATTCCAACCACTTCCAGTCGCCCGTGGCCCAGGCCACGGGCGTGGCGAAGTTCTATACCGGTGACAGCCTCTATCGCGACTTCCGCGCCCGGCAACTGCTCGAACCGAAGATCGGTCGTATCGGAGTCGATGACGTGAAGGCTGCACTGCGCGATCACTTCGGCGCGCCGAGGGCCATCTGCCGCCACCCGCACGAGTATCCAGGGCAGGAGCCCACCATGACCGTATCCTCGCAGGTCTTCGACCTCGACGCGGGCGTCGTGCACGTCGCCGCCGGGCAGCCCTGTACGTCGGAGTATCGGGAAGTCGGCCTGCCCGACGCGTAAGGGCGGGAGGTCGCGGGTCATGCGGATCGCGTGCGGGTGCGTCGAGCTGATGTGCAGGCGTATTGCAGCAATGGAGGTGAAATGAAGGGAGCTCATCGCTGGCCGGACGGCGTTCGCTGCGTGGTATGCCTGACGGTCGACTTCGATGGCCCGTCCCATGAGACCGGCCGCAGGCTGCGCCCGCTCGGGGGCCATGCCCATGGTCGCTACTCCGGCCGTTGCGGTGTTCCGCGCTATCTCGACCTCTTCGAGAAGCATGGCATTCCGGCCACTTTCTACGTGCCAGGCTACGACGCCGAGTGCTATCCCGATCTGGTGCGCGAGATCGACCGACGTGGATTCGAGGTCGGTGCGCACGGGTACCTGCACGAGGCCTGGGAACTCGGCGACGAGGAGGAGGCGCTGCTCGTGCGTTCGCACGATATCCTCGGCGGCCTGCTGAGCCGGGCGCCGGTAGGCTGGCGTTCGCCGTCGGGTCGAAAGTCGGCCCGCACGATGCGCGTGCTGCGCGAGTTGGGCTATCGCTACGACTCCAGCGACAAGGACTACGACCTGCCCTACATGGTCCGGATCGACGGCAAGCGCCTGGACGACATGGTGGAGCTGCCCTCCTCGGCCTACAGCCTCGACGACTTCCCGTTCTACAAGTTCAGCATGACGCCCACCTCCGAGGTGCTGGAGCACTGGAAGCAGGAGTTCGATGCGATCTATCACGAGAACGGCTATTTCATGCACATGGTGCATCCGCGCTCGGGCTGGGGCTCGGGCACAGCCGCGCGCGCTCGCGCGGTCGAGGAACTGATCCGGCATATCCGCCGGTACGAGGGGGTGCGTTTCTTCAGCGTGGCAGGACTGGCCGAATGGGTACAGGCGAACCATGAACACTTCGAATAGCGGTGCGCCGTCCACGTTGCCCGCTGCCCAGGGCGTACGTCCCGAGGAGGCTCCGCCACCGCGCCCCGTGCGCGACTGGAGGCCGTCCTCGGCCCGTCTGCGGACTCCGCGCTGGCCGGGTGGCGCGCAGTGCGTGGTGCTGCTGACGGTCAATTTCGATGCCGATTCGGTGGACCTGCACGAATGCAGCGAGGCCAACCTGTACGGGCGCTTCTCCTATGGCCGATACGGCATGCGCGCAGGCCTCGAGCGGCTGCTCGACGCCTTCGCAGCCACCGGAACCCGTGCAACCTTCTTCGTGCCCGGGCTGGATGCCGAGCGCCAGCGACAGCAGATCGATGCGGTGCTCGCCGGCGGCCACGAGATCGCCGCGCGGGGGTACGCCTTCGAGGATTTCTCGCGACTGGCCGAGCGTGAGCGCGAGACGCTGGAGAAGGCGCACGCGGCGCTGGGAAAAGCCACCGGACACGCGCCGATCGGGTTTCGCGCACCACGCGGACTCGTATCCCCGAGCACACTTGAGCATCTCGCAGCCCTGGGCTACGCATACGATGCGAGTTTCGAGGACGACGACTGGCCCTACATGGTTGATGCCGGGAACGACCGTAGCGTGGTCGAGCTTCCGGCCTTCGAGCCGCTTCGCGACTCGACCTTCTACGAACCCCGCCATTCGCACATCCGGGTGGCCAAGGTGTGGCGCGAGGAGTTCGACGCGCAGTACGCCGAGGGCGCGCTGGTCACGCTGTCGATCCATCCGCGCGGGGACTATGGCTCCGGGCGTCCGCCGAGGGCGCGCGTGGTGCAGGAGTTCATCGAGCACGCAGCCTCCAGGCCGGGGGTGCGTTTCATGACCTGCGCGGAACTGGCGGCGTGGTGGCGCGTCCACCAGCCGGATACGATGGAGCCCTTGCCACCGGGGTGAAGGGCGCCGGGTTACTCCGGACTCACCCCGATCGATCGGATCAGGCGACCGTAGGCCTCGTAGTCTGCCTTGACCCTTTGCGCGAACTGATCGGGGGACCACGCGGGGGCCTCAAGGCCCTGCGCAGCCCAGGTCTCCCGGGCTGCCGGCGCGGTGAGGATCTTCACGATCGTCGCGTTCAGCCGGGTGACGATGTCGCGCGACGTCGACGCGGGGGCGAAGACACCCTGCCATCCGGTCATCGCGTAGCCGGGCAGACCCGACTCGGCGAGCGTCGGGACGTCGGGTAGTGCCGCGATCCGCTTCGGGCCGGTCACCCCGATCGCCTTCAGCTTGCCGGCCTTGATCTGGGGGATCAGGAATACCGGGCTGTTCCACAGCAGGTGGATCTGGCCGCCCATAACGTCGACAAGCGCCGCGTTTCCGCCACCCCGGTAGGGCACGTGTACCAGTTCGACCTTGCCCATCTGGGCGAACAGCACGCCGGCCAGGTGGAATGCCGAGCCAACGCCGTTCGAGCCATACGCCAGCTCGCGAGGTCGCTGTCGCGCGAGCGCGATCAGGTCCTTCGCCGTCTTCGCAGGCAAGGTCGGATGCGCGGCGAGCAGGAACGCGAACTCGCCCATCAGTGCGACCGGCGCGAAATCGCGCAGCGGATCCCAGCCCACCTTCTGCATCCACGGCGTGGCCACCACGCCCGAACCCGGCGCGGCCATCAGGGTGTAGCCGTCGGGCGCACTGCGAGCGACCGCCTCGGCGGCAATCGCGCCGGTCGCGCCCGGGCGATTGTCGACGACGAACGACTGCCCGAAGACCTCGCCAAGGCGTTGCGCGAGGAACCGCCCCGCCACGTCCACGGATGTGCCCGGTGCGTAGCCGATCAGCATGCGCACTGGCCGCGCCGGGTAGGCGTCAGCCGATCCCTGGGCGGCCGCTGGCGAAGAGTCCGCGAGGAGCAGCCCGCTGGCGGCGACCAGCACCACCGCGGAGCGAGTGACCGAGGGCAGTAGGGGGCGGGAAATCATGTCGTTGATGACTCCGGGGTACACAGGTGCGATGCGTTGCGGGTGGGTGGGGAAACACGACCTTGCGTCGGCGCTGTCCGGCAACAGGCTCACCGCTGCCGTGCCCTGCCGCACGGCAGATCGAGGCCGACGGCTCGCATCACTATAGCCGCGCGAGGGCTGGGGGCGGGCCGCTACCGTCCTGACGTCGAGCCGTCCGTCTGCGGTGCGGGTGCCGGATCATTCAGCTGCCGCGTCGGGGGACCCTTCAGTTCGACCCGGTTGCCGTCGGGATCGCGGAAGTAGATCGACCAGCCGTAGCCATCGGCCCCATAGAGTTCCGCGTGGCGCTCGGGCGTGCCGCCACAGGCGCGGATGTGGGCCTGGATCGCTTCGGCGTCGAACGGTTCGACCCGGATGCAGAAGTGATCCATGTTCTCGCCGTCGCCGGGCTTTCGCCCGGGGACGAGATCGAGCAGGGACTCGCCGATGCGCAGTTGCACCAGCACCACCGGAGTCTGAAGCCGCCGCTCGACGCTGGCATCGAGCAGGCGTGAATAGAACGCCTCTGCGCGTGCGAGGTCGCTCACCTTGAGGACGACGTGGTCGAGGCGCAGCGGGCGCATCGGCGCGCCGGGGGTCGCGGTCATGGGCGTTCTCCGCATCGTTCGCGCGCGTTCACTGGGGCTTGAAGCCGATCGCGCGGGTGAGCTGGCCGTATTTCGCATGCTCGGTGCGGATCAGTTCACCGAAGGCTTTCGGGGGCTCTGTCACCGCGTCAAGGCCGGCGGTCGCCATGCGCTCGGCGATCTCCGGCAGGCGCACCGCGCGGTTGATCTCCTCGTTGAGCCGGTTGACGATCGGGGCAGGCAACCCCGCCGGGCCGAGGAACCCGAACCAGCCGTGCGAGCTGTAGCCGGGCACGAACTCGCCGATCGTGGGCACGTCGGGTACTGCGTTCATGCGCGCATCGTGGGTGATGGCGAGCATGCGTACCTTGCCCGCGCGCGCATGCGCGGCCAGCGTGGTGTAGGCCGCCATGACGGCGTTCACCTGTCCGCCGATCACGTCGGCGACGGCCGGACCCGAGCCCTTGTAGGGAACGTGCAGGTAGGTGAATCCCGCCTGCACCCGGAACAGTTCGAACGACAGATGGGGAAATCCCCCCTCGCCATTGGAGGCGAAGGTGAGCTTGCCGGGGTTGGACTTCGCCCAGCTGATGAGTTCAGGGACGGTGCGGTACGGCGTGGACGGATGCACGGCGAGCGCGAGATGGTTGCGCGCGACGAGCGCGATCGGCGTGAAGTCGCGCAGCGGGTCGTAGCCCAGTTTGCGGGCCGTGTGTGGCGCGGCGGCGACGTTGCCCGCCTGCCCGACGCTGAGCGTATGGCCGTCCGGCTGGGCGCGGGCGGCCAGCTCCAGTCCGACCTGCCCGCTGGCCCCGGCGCGGTTGTCGGCCACGACCGGTTGTCCAAGTCGTTGGGCAAGCTGGCTGGAGATGAGCCGGACGATCACGTCGCCGGTGTCCCCTGCGGGATAGGGGATGATCACGCGCAAGGGGCGAGACGGCCACTCCTGGGCGAGAGCATCCGGCGGGGCGCCTGCGAAGCCGGCGAGGACCAGTGTGCAGAGGCTCGCGAGCCCCAGTCGGACGGTGGACGATGGCTTCCGGTTCATCGGGTGTTCCCTTCTGCGCATGGGAGTGGGCGAGACGAGGCTGAAGCGGGGGGTGATCGACCATCATCCGCGCCGCGGCGACGGGCGCGGCGCATTGCGGTACCGCGCGGCCGGGCCGCCGTCCGCTACAGGTGCTCGCGGAACCACGCGATGGTTTCGGCATAGACGATCTGGCAGGTCACCGGGTTGCGGAACTCGTAGCTGTCGTAGTGCCCCGCCCGCGGTAGCTTGACGAGCCGCTTCGGCTCGCCGCAACGGGCGAAGGTGGACAGCTGTTCCTCGGGAGGAACCAGGTTGTCGCGTTCGGCGTAGATCATCAGAACCGGGCGAGGCGCGATCCGATCGACGACCCACTCCGGCCGATAGCGCATGCAGGCTTCGGCGCTTTCGAGGTCCCGCTCTTCGCTCTGGAACACGTGCCCGTTCTCCGCGTGCATCGCGCGCTGGCGCTGCGCATCGGGGTCGCGGATCATGATCTCGCCATTGGGTACCAGCGTGGCGGTTCCCTCGCGTACGCGGCGCTGCGCGTCGCAGACGACGCGCTCCTGGAATGCCAGCCACTCGTAGGGGCGACGGATCAGCCGCATCCAGCGCTCGCCATGCGTGACGGCGACGCTGGTCACCAGGCAGCGCACGCGCTCGTCGTGGGCCGTGACCCAGATGCCATTGGCACCGCCGAAACTGGTGCCGTAGAGGCCGATGCGCTCCGCGTCGACCCCGGGTACGGCCTGCAGGTAACTGATGGCGTCGTAGGTGTTCTGCGCCTGCTCGAGCGGGCGGTGCCGGTTGCGTGGCCCCTCGCTCTGGCCGAACCCACGGTAGTCGAAGCCCAGCACGAACCAGCCCTCGGCGCACAGGCGTTTCATCATGTGGGTACAGTCGGCCTGCGTGTTGCCACTGTAGCCCGCCAGCACCACGATGCCCGGCCGGGGTGCGTCGCCCGTCTTCCAGTCATCGGGGGTATACAGATAGCCGGCGATGCGATCGCCATCGCTGTGGAACCGCACTTCGGTCATGCCCATGCACTGCTCTCCTCGGGATTGCGATTGCCGACCGGCCTGCGCAACGGCCGCAGGCGGCATGTCGATGAATGCGAATCAGGGTTGATCGGTCAGCGTTGATGGCCAGTGTCGAAACGTCAGGGGGGCGTGTCGGCGTCGGCAGGTCGGGATCGGTGAGCCACGGCCCGTACGAAAGGGCCGATGGATCCCGCTACGCGGGCCGGTGTCCATCGATGAGGGGTCGAAGTCCGCGGGTCGTGCCGGGATCAGTCGGCGCGGATGCCCATTTCACGGATCACCTTGCTCCACAGCGCGATGTCGGTGGCGATCAGCCGCGCGAACTGCTCGGGCGTGCTGGCAATCACCTCGGCGCCGTCGCGCATGAAGCGATCGGCCACCTCGGGCGAGCGCGCCGCGCGCACCACGTGCTCGTTGAGGGTGCGCACGATGCCCGCGGGGGTACCCGCCGGCGCCAGCAGTCCCACCCAGCTCTGGAACTCGAAATCGGGCACGCCAGCTTCGGCCGCCGTGGGGACCTCGGGGAGAAGCGGAAGACGGCTGCGACTGGTGACGGCCAGCGCGCGCAATCGGCCCGCGGCGACCTGGCCGGCGGCCGCCAGCGGCGTCTGGAAGCTGAGGTCGCACTCGCCGGACACGGCGGCGGCCAGTGCGGGCCCGCCCCCCTTGTAGGGCACATGCACGATGCGCGTGCCGGTTCGGAACAGAAACAGCTCGGCCCCGAGGTGGGTGAGGGTGCCTGCGCCCGAGGACGAGTAGCGGAGTGCGCCGGGTTTGGCGCGGGCGAGCGCCAGCAGTTCGCGAAGGTCGCGTGCCGGAACCGACGGATGGGCCACGATGAGGCTCGGGCCGTTGACCACGAGCGAGATCGGCGCGAAAGACTTCACCGCGTCGAACGGCAGGTTCGGAAACAGCGCGGGGTTGGCGACCAGGGGCAGCGTGTTGGCGAGCAGCGTGTGGCCGTCGGCCGGTGCCCGGGCAACCAGCTCCATCCCGATGTTGGTCGACGCGCCCGCGCGATTGTCGACGACAACCGGCTGGCCGAGCGACTCGGACATCTTCGGGGCGAGCAGTCGCGAGACCGCGTCGACGCTGCCGCCCGGGGGCACCGGCACCACGATGCGAACCGGGCGCTGCGGGAATTCGCGCGGCTGCGCCAGCGCTGCACCGGCAACGAGCAGGCCGGCGAGCGCGAGCCCGACGCCTGCCGTGTGGCGGGAATGGACACCCTCCGCGCGAAGCGGAAGCAGGCTTCGAATCATCGGCGCTCCTCCAGTCGCTACGGGGCCTGACGCGGGTACGTGCCCGAGCGGCCTGCCGAAGGCGAACGTCACTCGCCGGCTGCGATGGACGTAGCCGCCAGTGTAACGCCTCGCCCTCGAGCCGAGGAAGGCGCCGCTGCGCGCGGCGGCTTCCGCGCAAGCGTGGTCAACGGCGTGCCGATCGTGAACCGATGACTGCGTCGATATCCCGATCGACCGGGCTGCCCGGTTCCCGCTCAGCGGCGCCCGCGCCACAGCACGGTGCCGAGCAGCGCGAAACCCACGCCCAGCGCAATGGGCACGACCGGCGACGCGTCGCCCGCAGCGGACGCCCGCTGGAGGGCGACCAGCGCCCAGTAGATCGACGAGGCGAAGGCGACGAGGGCGGCGAGTTGCTGGCGGGGCATGGGGGCGGGTGCGACGGTGGCCGGTGGATCGCTCGCGTGTCGCGAGATGCGCCGGCGCGTGATCAAGAGGCCCGGCCGCATCCGAGGGCGGCGATCGGCAGGGCGCGGATGTCCGGGGAATGGATGCGAGGCTGATGTGGCTGGGCGCAAGACGCGCCCTGGCTCGGCGAGCGCGCAAGCTGCGACGCCCGGCCAATGGTGCCATGGGCGCGGCCGACGCGCGCCGTGCTGCGCGGCGCGTGCGTGCGGCGTCCACCCTCCTGTCCGTTCGGGCGCCACTGGCGGGCGCCCCGGTTCGAACGGCCTGCGCGCGGCACGAGGCAACCCTGCCGCCCGTGCCCGGCGGTCCCGCGCGGACGTCGTGGCGCGCAGGTTCGCGCGCGGCGCGGCACACTCCGCCCATGGCTACCGTTCCGACCACCGCTCCGATCGACGGCGCCGCACCCCTGTCCGGCGGCGCGCTTGCCTACCTCGTGTTCACGCTGACCATGAGCCATTCGATGGCCGCGATGGCGATGATGACGCTGCCGGCCGTGGCGCC
>CAIKXV010000180.1 GCA_903831455.1 uncultured Pseudomonadota bacterium
CCGCCCACTTGGTGACCGGCCGCATCGCGGCGACCTGGTCGATTTCCTGGAAGCTGCCGGTCCCCCACTCGCTCCAGGGGCTGGAGCCACCCAGGGCCAGCACCGGCGCGCAGTCGACGAAGGCGGTGCCCAGTCCGCTGGCGAGGTTGAGCGTGCCCGGGCCGGAGCAGGCCATGCACACCCCGGTGCGCCGCGTGACCCGTGAGTAGGCCTGCGCCATCATCGCGGCCGCCTGCTCGTGGCGCACGTCGATGCCGCGCATGCCCATGTCCAGGCAGGCCTTCTCGGCGCCGAGCATGGGCGCGCCCATCAGGAAGAAGAAGGCATCGATGCCGTGGCGCGCGAGCGCCTGGGCAACGAGCTGGGAACCGGTGACTGGCATGACGACCTCGCTCGGATGGCACGGGGCCGCCGATGTCTTCCCGGCGACCCGAAGTGCAAGACCGCATCCTATGCGAAGGCGGGCAGGGGCTCAATGCGCACGCGCGGTCCGTGAGATCACAGCGCGCGCCGCCGAAGACCGGGTGAGATCACACGGCCGGTGCGCGGCGCGCAGCCAGCCGCCGCGGCGAACGCGGTCTGGCGACCGGGTCACTGCCCGCCGCAGGCCGTCCTCGGGGGCGCGTCGAACCGGGTGCCGGGGCATGTCGACGACGCGATCATCTGCCACAGCCTCGAGGGCGGTAGCGGCAGCGACAGGGGAGAGACGCCGAGCGGGCGCAGCGCGTCGGCGATTGCGTTGGCGACCACGCCACCGACGGGGATGATGCCGCCCTCGCCGGCACCCTTGGCGCCCAGCGGATTGAGAGGGGAGGGGTGGTTCTCCAGCAGGATCGCGCGGATCTTCGGGAAACAGCGGGCGCTGGGCAACAGGTAGTCGGCGAGGGATCCGGTGAGCAGTTGCCCCTGCGAGTCATACACCAGGTGCTCCAGGAACACGCCGCCCAGTCCCTGAGTGATCGCACCGATGGCCTGCCCGTGCAGCGTGCGGGGGTTGATGATCCGCCCGACATCCTCGACCGCGACGTACTCGAGCACCTCCACCACGCCCGTGTCCGGATCCACGGCGACATGCGCGGCATGGGCCCCGTAGCTGTAGGTGCGCCGGTCGCAGGAGAATCGCGCCAGGGCCTCGAGGGGTCGGGCCGCACAGGCGCGGGCCAGTGCGGCCAGGCCGATGGATCCGTCGTCGCTCCTCGCCGCGGGCTCCTCGATGCCGAAGCGCACCGCCGAAGGCGCGCAGCCCATCACGGCGGCCGCCGCCGCCCGCAATTGCGCGCCCAGCAACTGCGCGGCCTGCCTGACGGCGGAGCCCCCCATGACGACGCTGCGGGAGCTGTAGCTGCCGAACCCGTCGGGCACGCCGGTCGTCGAGCCATGGCTGGGCATGTGGAACACGCGCAGCGGCAGCCCCAGGGTGTCGGCGGCGATCTGGGCCAGGGCCGTCTCCAGGCCTTGCCCGACCAGCGACGAGCCGGTGTGGATCGCGATCCGCCCGTCCTGCTCCAGAACCAGCCGTGCCGTCTCGCTCGGTCCGCTGCCACCGCCTTCGAGGTAACACCCCACGCCAATGCCGTGCAGTCGCCCTTCGATGCGGCGTCCGCTCAGTGTCGAGCGGCGGGTCCAGTCGAACTCGGCGAGACAGCGGGCCAGCGTCTCGGTGCAGTCGCCGCTGTCGGTGGCGGTACGGCTGCCGTGAGGAAACACCGTGGGTAGCGACCAGGGCATGTCGCAGGCGCGAAGCAGGTTGCGGGCTCGCACCTGCGCGCGGTCCAGCCCGAGGTCCTCCGCGATCAGGTCGAGCACGCGCTCCCGGAAGAAATCCGCCTCGAAACGCCCGGGCCCGCGGTACGGGCCGGAGGGTGTCTTGTTGCTGAGCAGGACATCGCAGGTGAGATCGACATGCTCGATCCGGTAGGGGCCCGGCGCGACCTGGATCACGTTGCGGGCCTGCGCGAGTCCCGTGGTTCGCATGTACGCGCCGATGTCGACGGCCACGCGTCCGCGCAGCCCGAGCAGCCGGCCTTCCGCCGTGTACGCGATTTCCAGTTCGCACTCCGCCTCGCGCGCGTGGTTGCCGGCGACCAGATGCTCCCGACGATCCTCCACCCAGCGCACCGGCTGTCCGCACCACAGCGCGGCATAGGGAACGAGAAAGTCCTCCGGATAGAACTCCCCGCGCAACCCGAAGGCACCCCCGGTGTCGCCCTCGACGAGATCGATATCGGCCTCGGCCATTCCGAGTTGTCCGGCGAGGATGCGCCGGTTGGCGAAGGGCATCTTCGCAGCCCCCCAGACGGTAAGGCGCGAGCGGGCAGCGTCGAAGTGGGCGAGCAGCCCGCGGGTTTCCAGTGGCGAGGCAAAGTGGCGGTGCATGCGCAGTCGCGCTCGCTTGACGAGGGGAGCCGCGCCAAGGCAGGCGTCGGCTGATCCGCGCACCGCGCGCAGTCGGGTCACGCGAACCGGGCGCCCGGGCGGTACGGCTTCCAGAGTCTGCGCATCGGGCACGTCGACCGCAGGGTCGACCGCATCGAGCCCGGCCTCGACCACGCAGTCGAGCGTGTCGAATTCGAGGTCGATATGGTCGAGCGCATCCTCGGCAAGCGCAGCCGTGTCGGCGAGCACCACGGCCAGGGGCTCGCCCACGTAGCGAAGGGTCGAGGCTGCCATCACCGGCTGCAGGCAGGCGGCAGCCTCGGGGAGCGGGTCGAGCACCATGGGGATGCGTGGCACCTCGCCCCCGCATCGACTTGCAATGTCCTCGGCCGTGAGCACTGCGCGCACACCCGGGCGGGCGCGTGCGGGTGCGGCATCGATACGCCTCAGCCTGGCGTGCGCCACCGGGCTGCGCAGCACCACGAGATGCAGTGCGCCGGGGAGCGGTCGGTCGTCGACGAAGCACCCGCGGCCCTTGAGCAGCCGATCGTCCTCGAGCCGGTCCGCAGCGGCGCCGATACCGTGCGCGGGCGTGCGCGCGAGGGGCCGATCGGGCGGCGGTGTGGGGTCGTTCACCGGGCGGTTCCGGCGGCACGCCGGCCGCGACCGGCGACCTCGGTTGAGTTCGCCAGGCCGGGCGCGGGGCGCGCGATGCCATATCCCGCCCGATCCGCTCGCGCAGCGCGCGTGCGGCCGGATGCATCGCTCGTGCTGCCGAGCGTGTGTCCGCGTGCCTGTCGCGTTGGGTTCATGGCCGCCCTTTGCCAGCCTCGATCGGGCCGGGTTATCGTCCGCCCTGGGTCGCGTGGAGTGTCGATGTCGGCTCCGCGCGCCGTCAAGATCATCGGTTGTCGGCCGTGGAGCCTCGGTGCCACCCGCCCGCCGGCTGGCGGGCGGCATCGGGCGTGCGGTGCCATGCCGCACGGCCCGCTCGACCGATGACAGGACCGTTTCCCATCGTCGTCCGTTTCCCGGGAGTTCGCATGCCTCTTCGATCCGCGCACTGGCTGCGTGCCGCCGTCCTGCTTGTCTCCGGGCTGGCGGCGGGACCCCTCGTCGCACAGACCGACTGGCCGGGTCGACCCGTGCGCATCATCGTCACCTTCTCCGCCGGTGGCGCTGCCGATTTCACCGCGCGCGTGGTGGGCGAGCGCCTGTCCGACCTGTGGAAGCAGCCGGTGGTGGTCGAGAACCGCATCGGCGCGGGCGGCAATATCGGCGTCGAGGCGGTACAGCGATCCACGCCCGACGGCCATACGCTCTTGCTGGCTTCGTCAGCGCAGCCGATCAATGTCGCCCTCTACAGCAAACTGCCCTTCGACCTGTTCCGCGATTTCGCGTCGATCGCGCTGGTCACCGTCTCTCCGATGGCGCTCGCGGTCAATCCGCGCGTCAAGGCGAGCACCCTGCGCGAGTACACCGAACTCGTACGCGCCTCGCCCGGGAAGATGTCCTACGCCACCTGCGGCGTGGCCACCTCCCATCACTTCGCCTTCGAACTCTACAAGTTCGAGGCGAAGCTCTCGGCCCTGCACATTCCCTACCGCGGCTGCGCGGCGGCGGTGAGCGACGCGGCAGGCGGCCAGATCGACACCGTGATGTCCTCGCTCAACACGCTGCTGCCGCATCAGGCCACGGGCCGGCTTCGCGTGCTGGCGATCACCGCGCGCAACCGTTCGGCCTCCTCCCCGGAGATCCCCACGTTCCGTGAGTCGGGCGTGCCGGAACTCAAGGGTTACGAGAGCAGCGTCTACTACGGGTTCATGGCGCCGGCCGCGACTCCGCGTACGGTGATCGGTCGCATCGAATCCGACCTGCGCGCGGTCATGGGCCAGCCCGAGGTGGGCAAGCGTCTGGCCACCGCGGGGATGGAGGTGGCGTTCGTCCCGGGCAAGGAGATGGCCGCCATCCTTCGCAGCGATGCCGACCAGATTCGTCGGATCGTGGAGTTTGCGGGCATCAAACCCGAGTAAAGGCCCACCGTACGCGATGCGAGGCTGGGGGGCGGCCACCGTGCCGGCTCGCCCGCTGCGGACCACGGCGAGGGGTGGTGCAGCAGGCGTCCGCCCACCGCTGTGGCCGGCGTGGGGTCCGATTGCACCTCAGGCGCAGCTGGGCGGTGCCGTGAAGCCGCGATGCAGCGATTCCAGCGCGCGGGCGAGCGCGATGCCGTGCAGGTCGTGGTATTCCGGCCCGATGATCTGCAGCCCGATCGGTCGGCCGTCGGCCGACTGTCCCGCGGGAATCACGGTCGACGGCAAGCCGGCAGCCGATGCGAGGCCGATCCAGAAATAGGTGTCGGACATCGGCCGCGCCACGCCGTCCACGAGCAGGCGCTGGTCGGCCTTCGGGGTGTCCGTGATGTGTTCGAAGGCGGCCGTCGGCGATACCGGTGCCACCAGCAGGTCATGGCGCTCGAAGAACGTGGCCCAGGCGCGACGCAGATGCTCGCGCTCGGCATGACGATCGAGCCAG
>CAIKXV010000181.1 GCA_903831455.1 uncultured Pseudomonadota bacterium
GGGGAGCGCACGGTCGAAGCCGGCGCGATCGCGCACGCATTGCGCAATGGGGAAGCCCGCGCCCTTCGCGATGCCCGCCAGATCGACTCCGCGACCGGTGTGCGTGCCCTGCATGCCCGTCTCGACGTAGTGTTCGTTGTCCATGACCGCGATGGCGAGGTTGTCCACGCGCTCGCAGGCGATGGTGGCCAAGCTGCCCAGCCCCATCAGCATCTCGCCATCGCCGGTGATGCACAGGACGCGACGCGACGGCTGGGCGAGCGCCATGCCCATCGCCACCATGGCGGCCCCGCCCATGCCGGCCCAGTTGTAGAAGTTGAGCGGGTGATCCCCCGTGGAGAACACGTCGTAGCAGGTCGTTCCCAGCCCGGTGACCACCAGCAGGTCGCCGCGGTCGGCCAGCATTGCCTCGACCAGGGGACGGCGCAGCAACGCCGCCGACGTTCCGATTGCCGACGTGCCGATCCCTGACGCTCCGGCCTTGTCGCCCGAGCGTACGGCCCGCCCCGTCTTCGCCTGCGCGCGGCGGGCTTTCGCCCCGCGGTCCGATCCAGCTGCCATCACCACCTCCCGCGGATCCCGCGCGGCCGCAGCCGCCGCGGGCCTCGACGTCTACTTGCTCCAGTTCTTCGCGCCGATCGCGCGCTGGCCGATCAGCACCGCGACCGCGCGGCCGGTGTTGAAGGCCATCTTCGCCGCAGCCGCAACCGTCTCGGCGATGCGCTCGCGCTCGTCCACCTCGTAGACCAGCGTGCCCACCGACTCCAGGGCCGCCCGCGTGCCCTGCCCCATCGGGAGCTGCCACGGATTGAATTCCGCCCACTGGCCGCGCATCGTCACCAGCATGAGCAGCGGCACGCGCATCTCGATGGGCGCGGCGAGCATGTTGATCGTGTTGCCCACGCCGGAGGACTGCATCAGCAGCACGTGCCGCTCCCCACCCAGCCACGCGCCCTGACCCATCGCCACCCCCTCCTGCTCGGTGGTGAGGGATACGGTGCGCATCGCCGGGTTGGCCCGGCAGCGTTCGATCAGCCGGCCGTGGCCGGCATCGGGCACATAGGACACCTGCCGGATGCCGGCGGCGACCAGTTCGGCGTAGACCTCATCGGGCCAGCCGCGAGTTGCTTCAGCCAAGGCTGCTCCACCTGCTCGTGCGTTTCGTCGGGCGCCGCCGGGTGCGAGCACCGGCGTGCGGGGTCGCGGACTCCGGCGGGCCGAACACAGGCCCGCGCGAAGTGACTCGCGGCGGACGATCATAGGGGGACGTCTCGGCGAGGGTCAAGCAGGGTCGGCGCCGGGTACGAGCCGATATAATCCGGACATCCAGGCCCGATCGCCCGCCCGCGCCGCGGCGGGCCTGTCCTCCCGGCCCGCCGCGGCCGCCTCGCGAGGCCGACCTGCATCCGGCCCCGCCCGCGCCTCCGGCCTGCCACCCGCTTGCCCTCCAGGCCCAACCGCCGCAGGACGCCAACCCCATGACTGTCTCCTCCACCGATCCCCACGAGCCGCTGCGCGCGGCCGTCCGCGACCTCTGCTCGGCCTTCGAAGGCGAATACTGGCGCCGCATCGACGAGGAGCGCGGATACCCCGAGGCCTTCATCAAGGCGCTCGAGGAAGCCGGATGGCTGGGCGCGCTGATCCCCGAGGAGTACGGCGGCTCGGGCGTATCGCTCACCGAAGCCTCGATCATCCTCGAGGAGATCAACCGCAGCGGCGGCAACTCCGGGTACGTGCACGCGCAGATGTACACGATGGGCACAGTGCTGCGCCACGGATCCGAGGAACAGAAGCGCCGCTACCTGCCCGGCATCGCATCGGGCGCACTGCGGCTGCAATCGTTCGGCGTGACCGAACCCACCACCGGCACCGACACCACGAACCTCAAGACCACCGCGGTGCGTCGAGGCGATCGCTACGTGGTCAACGGCCAGAAGGTGTGGATCTCCCGGGTGCTCTACTCCGACCTGATGCTGCTGCTCGCGCGCACCACGCCGAAGGAGCAGTGCGCGCGTCGCTCCGACGGCCTGTCGGTGTTCATCGTCGACATCAAGGCGTCCATCGGCAAGGGACTCACCGTCAAGCCGATCCGCAACCTGATGAACCACCAGACCAACGAGCTGTTCTTCGACGACCTCGAAGTGCCCGCCGAGAACCTGATCGGCGAGGAAGGCAAGGGCTTCAAGTACATCCTCGATGGCATGAACGCCGAGCGCCTGCTGATCGCCGCCGAGTGCATCGGCGACGGCCACTGGTTCATCGAGAAAGCCACCCGGTACTCGAAGGATCGCGTGGTGTTCAATCGCCCGATCGGGCAGAACCAGGGCATCCAGTTCCCGATCGCCCGCGCCTACGTCAACGTCGAGGCAGCCGACCTGATGCGCTTCAAGGGCTGCGCGAAGTTCGACGCGGACGAGGCCTGCGGGGCCGAGGCCAACATGGCCAAGCTCCTCGCGGCCGATGCCTCCTGGGAGGCGGCCAACGTGTGCGTGCAGACCCACGGCGGCTTCGGGTTCGCGGCCGAATACGACGTCGAGCGCAAGTTCCGCGAGACGAAGCTCTACCAGGTGGCGCCGATCTCCACCAACCTCATCCTGTCGTACGTGGGCGAACACGTGCTCGGGATGCCGCGGTCCTTCTGACTCGCGCATGAGCACTCCGAGCCCCGGCATGAATCCACGCGCGTCCTCCGCATCCCGTCCGCTGGACGGCATCACCGTCGTCTCCCTCGAACAGGCGGTCGCGGCGCCCTTCGCCGCCCGCCAGCTGGGCGACCTCGGCGCGCGCGTGATCAAGGTCGAGCGGCCCGACGGCGGGGACTTCGCCCGGGCCTACGACCGCGCGGTCGACGGCGAGTCGGCCTACTTCGTCTGGCTCAACCGCAACAAGGAATCGCTCACCCTCGACCTGAAGCAGCCGGAGGCGCGCGAACTGCTCGCCGCACTGCTCGAGCGCGCGGACGTCTTCATCCAGAACCTCGCGCCCGGCGCGATCGACCGGCTCGGCTTCGGCGCGACCGCGCTGCGCGAGCGCCACCCCAGGCTCATCACCTGCGACATCTCCGGCTACGGCGCGGGCGGGCCCTACACGCAGAAGAAGGCCTACGACCTGCTGATCCAGAGCGAGGCGGGCGTGCTGTCGGTCACCGGTACGCCCGAGACGCCGTGCAAGGTCGGCATCTCGATCGCCGACATCGCCACCGGCATGCATGCCTACTCGGCGATCCTCGCGGCGCTCTACCAGCGCGAGCGAACGGGCCAGGGCGCGCACATCGAGGTGCCGATGTTCGACTCCCTGGTCGAATGGAACAGCCATCCGGTCTACTACGCGCACTACAGCGGGCGCGCCCCACGGCGCAGCGGGCCGGATCACGCGACCATCGTGCCCTACGGGAAATTCGATTGCGGAGATGGGCGCAGCGTCATGCTCGGCCTGCAGAACGAGCGCGAGTGGGCCGTGTTCTGCGAGCGTGTGCTGGGCCGCCCCGAACTCGCGCGCGACCCGCGCTTCGACAGCAACACCCGTCGCACCGAGCATCGCGCGGAGCTCCTGGGCCTGATCGGGGGGGTGTTCGGTTCCCTCACCGCCGCCCAGGTCGTCGAGCGGCTCGACGCCGCCGGCATCGCCAACGGCAACCTCAACACCCCCGACGATGTCTGGGACCATCCGCAGCTCGCGGCACGCGATCGCTGGCGCGAAGTCGACCATCCGCAGGGCCGGATGCGCGCACTGCTGCCGCCGGCCCGCTTCGACGGCTTCGAGGCGGCGATGGCCCCGGTGCCCAGGCTTGCCTCGCACACCGAGGCCATTCTGGCGGAACTCGGCTGCAGCGCCGAGCGCATCGCCGGATTGCGCGACCGAGGGGTCGCCTGATGCCGATCCTGCCGAAGCATCCGCTCCCGAGCCTCTCGTGCGGGGCCGCCCCCGCAGTCCTCGCGCGCTTCGCGACCCACGGCTCCACCCGCCCGAGCCGCCGGCGACCGGCGCGCACCTGATCCCGCACCGCCCCGCGCCGGCACGACGTGCTCGTGCCGGATCGCCCCTGACCCACAGGAGTTCCGGATGAACGCACCCGCCGATCCCGCCGCCACGGCCACCCCGACGGCCGAGCTGTCGCGCTTCCTCGCCGCCCTGCGCTACGAGGACATCCCGCAATCCGTGGTCGAACGCTGCGAGGACCTGTTCCTCGACTGGTTCGCGTGCACCATCGCCGGGCGCAGCGCGAGTCCGATCCGGATCTTCGAGCGCTTCGCCGCCACCATGGGTCCGGCCAGCGGTCCCGCGCAGGTGCTGACCAACCGCACGACCAGCTCGCCGCTGTTCGCCGCACTGGTCAATGGCGGTGCCTCGCACGTGGTCGAGCAGGACGACCTGCACAACAGCTCGGTCCTGCATCCGGCCACCGTGGTGTTCCCCGCCGCGCTGGCCACCGCGCAGGCGATCGGGGCCGATGGCCGCGCGTTCATCGCCGCCTGCGTGGCGGGTTACGAGTGCGGCATCCGGGTCGGCGAATTCCTCGGACGCTCGCACTACCGGGTGTTCCACACCACCGGGACGGCGGGCACGTTGGCCGCAGCGGCGGCGGTGGGCCATCTGCTCGGACTCGACGCGGACCGGATGCAGCACGCGCTCGGATCGGCCGGCACCCAGGCCGCCGGGCTCTGGGAGTTCCTGCGTGATGCCGCCGACTCCAAGCAATTGCACACCGGCAAGGCGGCGGCCAACGGCCTGACCGCCGCCTGGCTCGCGCGCGACGGGTTCACCGGCGCTCGCCGCATCCTCGAAGGCGCCACCGGCATGGCGGCCGGCATGTCGAGCGACGCCAGTCCCGCCTGCCTGACCGATCGGCTCGGTTCGCGCTGGGCGCTGGCCGAGACCTCGTTCAAGTTCCACGCATCCTGCCGCCACACGCACCCGGCCGCCGATGCGCTGCTCGAACTCATGCGCGCGCATCGGCTGCAGATCGGCGACATCGCGCGCGTGACCTGCCGCGTCCACCAGGGCGCGATCGACGTGCTCGGCCCGGTGACCGACCCGCGCACGGTCCACCAGTCGAAATTCTCGATGGGCTTCGTGCTCGCGCAGATCGCGCTCGCCGGGCGCGCGGGCCTGGGCGAGTTCACCGACGCCCGGCTGGCCGATGCGCAGGTGCGCGACTTCCTCGGTCGCGTCGACATGGTGCTCGACCCCGAGGTCGATGCCGCCTACCCGCGCCGCTGGCTCGGTCGGGTCGAAGTGCAGACCACCGACGGACGCCGCCTCGAACAGCGGGTGGACACGCCCAAGGGCGATCCGGGCAATACGCTGACCCGCCCCGAACTCGAGGACAAGGCGCTGCGCCTGGCCGCCTGGGCGGATGGCGCCACCGAATCCGAAATGCGCAAGGTGATCCAGCGCTGCTGGGCCTTGCACCAACAGAAGGATCTCCTGGGA
>CAIKXV010000182.1 GCA_903831455.1 uncultured Pseudomonadota bacterium
GAACAGGGCGGTCACGAATTCGCGCGGCTCGAAGGGCTGCAGGTCGTCGAGCGCCTCGCCGATCCCGATGTAGCGGATGGGAACCGGCCGCTCGCGCGCGATGGCCGCCAGCACGCCGCCGCGCGCGCTGCCGTCGAGCTTGGTGACCACCAGCCCGGTGACGCCCAGGGCCTCGTCGAAGGCCTTGACCTGCGCGAGCGCGTTCTGCCCGGTATTGCCATCGAGCACCAGCAGCACCTCGTGCGGCGCACCCTCCAGCGCCTTGCCGATCACCCGCTTCACCTTGCGGATCTCGTCCATCAGGTGCAGCTGGGTGGGCAGTCGCCCGGCGGTGTCGGCCAGCACCACGTCGATGTTGCGCGCCTGGGCCGCGCGGATCGCGTCGAAGATCACCGCGGCGGGGTCGCCGCCCGATTGCGCGATCACCGCCACCCCGTTGCGCTCGCCCCAGGCCTCGAGCTGCTCGCGCGCGGCTGCACGGAAGGTGTCGCCGGCGGCCAGCAGCACCGAGCGACCCTCGGCGCGATAGCGCGCCGCGAGCTTGCCGATGGTGGTGGTCTTGCCCGCGCCGTTGACCCCGGCGAGCATGATCACGAACGGCCGGTGCCCCGAAACCTCGAGCGGGCGGGCGAGGGGGCCGAGCAGGTCCACCATGGCCTCGACCAGCGCGGCCTTGAGTTGCGGCGCTTCGGTCCAGCCCTCGCGGCGCGCGCGCGCGCGCAGCCCGTCGATCAGCGTGGTGGTCGCGTTGACGCCGACATCGGCGGCGAGCAGGGCGGTCTCCAGCTCCTCGAACAGCGCCTCGTCGATCCGGCGTCCCCGTCCGAAGAGGCCCGCGATCTGCCCGCCGACCTCGCCCACCGGCGCGCCAGCGTGCCGCCGACCGCGCGATTGAGCTGCTCGCGGGTCGCGCGCAGGCTCTCGCGCAGGCGTGCAGCCCAGCCGGGGCGCGGTGCCTGCGGCTCGGGCGCCTGACGAGCAGGCGCCGCCGCGCCTTCCGCCTGGGCCGGGGCGGGCGGCGGTTCCTTGCCCGTCTTGAGGAATCCGAACATACTCGATTGGACTGCGTTCGCGGTTGGATCCGCGGGCGCCCTCGCGAAGGCAGCCCTGAAGGGCTGGCGCGAGCGGCCGGAAGTGCCGCCGATCGCTTCCGAGTGTAGTCGTTTCCGCGCCCCGATCGGCTTCCGGGGATGATGCTCCCGCTCCGGGCGGGGGCGCCGACCCGCGTGCATCCCGACCTGTCCCTACCCGCGATTCTCGCCCCGCGCCCGTCCGTGCGCCGCCTCCGGGTGGCGCTCGCGGGCCTGCTCGTCCTGCTCACTGGAGCGTCCGCTGCGTTCGCGGCCGATGCACCGGTCATCCAGGAGCGGGTGCTGGAGAACGGCCTGAAGGTGATCGTGCGCGAGGACCGGCGCGCGCCGGTGGTCGCCTCGATGGTCTGGTATCGCGCCGGCAGCATCGACGAGGCCAACGGGCTCACCGGGCTCGCCCATGTCACCGAGCACATGATGTTCCGTGGCTCTCGGCGGCTCGCCGACGGCGAGTTCTCGCGCCGCATCGCGCAGCTGGGCGGGCGCGACAACGCGTTCACCGGCCGCGACTACACCGCCTACCACCAGCAGCTCGTCGCGCGCGAGCTGGCGACGGCGCTGGACCTGGAGGCCGACCGCATGGCCGGCATCAGCGTGTCGCCCGAGCTCTTCGCGCGCGAGATGCAGGTGGTGATGGAGGAGCGGCGCTGGCGGACCGACGACCGCCCCCGTGCGGCGCTCGCCGAGCAGCTGTATGCGTCGGCGTTCACGATCCATCCGTACCGCACGCCGGTCATCGGCTGGATGACCGACCTGGAAAACCTCACGCCCGACGACGTGCGCGATTTCCATCGC
>CAIKXV010000183.1 GCA_903831455.1 uncultured Pseudomonadota bacterium
ACCTCCCACGCCTGGCCGGAGACAGTGGATGAACGACCCCAAGCCGCCCGTGACGACCCCCGATGGCATCGTGCACGACACCCCCGTGCCCTCGACCGACAGCGACCGACGCTGGGGTTCCGATGCGATCGCCGAGACCCTGCGCCGACTCGAACTGCCCTATATCGCGCTCAACCCCGGGGCGAGCTACCGCGGGCTGCACGACAGCATCGTCAACTACCTCGGCAACAAGGCCCCGCAGATGCTGCTGTGCCTGCATGACGAGCATGCGGTGCACATCGCGCAGGGCTATGCGAAGGTGACCGATCGCATGATGGCCGCCGCGCTGCACTCGAACGTCGGCCTGATGCACGCGACCATGCCGGTGTTCGATGCCTGGTGCGATCGCGTCCCGGTGATGGTGATCGGCGCGAACGGTCCCTGGGATGCCGCGCGCCGCCGCCCGTGGATCGACTGGATCCACACCTGCACCGACCAGGCGGCCCTGGTGCGCGACTTCACGAAGTGGGACAACCAGCCCGCGTCGGTACCCGCCGCGATCGAGGCGCTGCTGCGAGCCTCGCAGATCGCGCAGACCGCTCCGCGCGGTCCGGTGTACGTGAACCTCGACGTGAGCCTCCAGGAGGATCCGATCGCCGCGATGCCGACGATGCCGGACATGGCGCGCTATCGCCCGGCCGAGCCGGTCCGTCCTTCCGACGAGCAGGTGGAGCGGGTCGCGCGGCTGCTCTCCGGCGCGAAGCGGCCGGTACTGCTCTGCGGCCGGGTGTCGCGCAGCCTCGAGGCCTGGAACACGCGCGTGGCCTTCGCCGAGAAGCTGAACATGCCGGTGGTGACCAGCATCAAGCTGGCCGCAGCCTTTCCGACGAGCCATCGCTTGCACGTGGCGCCACCCGCCAACAAGCTGGCGCCGTCCGCCCTGGCGGCCGTCCGCGAGGCCGACGTGATCGTGTCGCTCGACTGGCTCGACCTCGGCGGCGCCTTGCGACAGGCCTTCGGGACCAAACCGGTCTCGGCGAAGGTGGTCCAGATCTCCTGCGACCAGCATAACCACCGCGGCTGGAGCATGGATTACCACATGCTGCCCCCGGTCGACGAACACCTGATGTGCGAGCCGGACGTGGCGGTGCCGCTGCTGCTGGCGGCCTGCAACGCGCGCAGCGGCGATGCTCCGACCCGCGGTGGCTTCGACCAGACGCCCGCGCCGACCGACGAGGTCACGCTCAAGGGCGTGGGAGAGGCGCTGAGCGCCGAACTCGCGGGTGTCGACTACTGCTTCACCCGCCTGCCGCTGGGCTGGCACGGTTCCTACACCGCCTTCGACCATCCGCTGGCCACCATCGGTGCGGACGGCGGTGCGGGCGTCGGCGCCGGGCCGGGCATCTCGGTGGGCGCGGCGCTCGCGCTCAAGGGCAGCGGCCGGGTGCCGATCGCGCTGATGGGCGATGGTGACTTCATGATGGGCAACTCCGCCCTGTGGACGGCCGCCCACTACGGGATCCCGCTTCTGGTGCTGGTGTGCAACAACCGCTCGTTCTTCAACGACGAGCGCCACCAGGAAGAGGTGGCGAAGCACCGCGGCCGACCCGAGACCAACCGCTGGATCGGGCAGCACATCGGCGACCCGGACATCGACCTGGCGGCCATCGGTCGCGCGCAGGGCGCGCTCGGGATCGGTCCGGTGGACACGGTGGCGGACCTTCGCCCGGCGATCGCCCGCGGTCTGGCCCATGTCCGGGCGGGTGGTCTCTGCGTGATCGATGCCCGGGTGCGTCCGGGCTACGACGGCGAATGAGTCTCGCCGCGGGCGCGAGGCCGGTGCGCGGGGCGGACCTCGCCAGGCTGCGCGCGGCGAGTCTCGCGCTCGCGGCCTGTTCGGTGCCGGCTTCGGGTGTGGCGCTCGCGCAGCCCGGCGCCTGGCCTGCCAAGCCGGTGCGGATGGTCGTGCCGTTCGCCGCCGGTGGCCCGGTGGACGCGGTCGGTCGCACGGTGGGCCAGCGGCTCTCCGCCGATCTCGGCCAGCCGGTGATCATCGACAACCGCGGTGGTGCGGGCGGGTCGATCGGCATGGAGGCGATCGCGCGCGCGCAGCCCGACGGGTACACGCTGGGCGTGGGCAGCCTCGGGGGGCTTGCGCTGTCGCCCGCCATCGATCCGAAGCTTCGCTACGATCCGCTGCGCGACATCGCGCCGATCGGGGCGGTCGCGATCACCCATTACGTGCTCGCCGTCCATCCCGCGGTACCGGCGAAGAGCGTCCAGGATCTCCTGCGCATCGCGCGTGAGCGGCGCGGCCAGCTCAACTACGGGTCCTCGGGCGTCGGCTCCATCTCGCATCTGCTTGCCGAACTGGTCGAAGGTGCCACCGGCGTGCAACTGGTGCACGTGGCCTACAAGGGCACCGGGCCGGCCGTGGCTGCGCTGCTCTCGGGGGAAATCGACATCGGCTTCATGCCGTTGCCGACCTCCGAGGGCGCGGCGAAGGCGGGCCGCCTGCGCCTGCTTGCGGTCACCGGGACCCGTCGCGCCGAGGGGGCGAGGCAACTGCCGACCCTGCTGGAGGCAGGACTGAAGGTCCATCCGGTCGAGGCCAGCTACGGCATCGTGGGTCCGTCGGGCATCGCGCGCGAGGTCGTGCAGCGCGTGAACGCGTTGCTCAACGCGGCGCTCGGCTCACCCGAGTTCAGGCAGCGACTGGAAAAGCAGGGCTTCGAGGCCGTGCCGCCCAATTCGCCCGAGGACTACGCGCGGCAGGTCCGCGGGGATCTGGACGTCTTCCGCGACGTGGTGCGCCGGGCGGGCATCAAGCCGGAGGTGTAGCGGCGAGCCTCGCGCCGCCTTCCCGGCCGCTGCGGCCCCCCGGGCCGAGGCATGAGGCCCGAGACGTCGAGCGATTCGGACCGCACGCCGGCGAACCTGCCTCCCGGTTGGCCGTGCGCGCACGCGCCGGTCGCGACTGCACGCCCGAGCGGCGTGCCCCCACCGCGCGCCCGCAGGCCGATGCGGGGGAGGCGGGTTCAGTCGGCCTTGATGCCCGACTTGGCGACGATCGTGCGATAGAGCGCGATGTCGCGCGCGATGCGCTCTCCGAACTGCTCCGGTGTTCCGCCCACCGGCGACAGTCCGTCACCCTCCAGCCGGTCGATCATCTCCTTCGTCTTCAGCACGCGGTTGAGCTCGCCGTTGAGCCGCTCGGTGATCGGCCTGGGCAGTCCGCGCGGGGCCAGCAGCCCGTGCCATAGCGCGAGATCGAAACCGGGAACGCCGGATTCGGCCACGGTGGGGATGCTTCGATCGCCGTTGATGCGGTTCGCGCCGGTCACGGCGATGGCGCGCAGCTTCCCCGATCGCGCGAGCGGCAGGGTGGCAAACACGTTGCCGAAGGTGAGCGCCACGTGCCCTGCGACCGTGTCGGCAAGCGCGGGCGCGGTGCCCTTGTAGGGGATGTGCGTCATGCGCACGCCGGTCATCGCCATGAAGTGCTCGGTGGTGAGGTGGCTGATCGTGCCCTGTCCGCTGGTGGAGTAGTTGAGCCCTCCGGGGGTGCGTCGTGCGAGCGCGATGAGTTCGCGCACCGTCTTCACCGGCACCGAAGGATGCACGGCAAGCAGCAGCGGGCCGTCGGAGAGCTGGATGATCGGCTGGATATCCTTCACCGGATCGAAGGCGAGCTTGTAGAGCGACGGATTCACGGCATAGCTTGCGACGCTGAAGGTCAGCGTGTATCCGTCCGGGGCAGCCTTCATGCCCAGTTCGGTGCCGATCGACCCGCCCGCACCGCCGCGGTTCTCGACCACCACGGGCTGGCCGAGGGCTTCGGTCAGCCGCTGCGCGCTCACGCGCCCGATCAGGTCGGTGGCCCCACCGGGCGGGAACGGGATGATCATCCGGATGGGCTTGGCGGGCCAGCCCTGTGCGAGGCCGAGCGCGGGCAGCGCGCACAACGCCGCGGCCAGCGCGACACGCGACGGGCGCAGCGCCGCGCGGTGGTCGAGCCGCACACGCGGGACGGGGGAGGTTGCCGGAGGATGATCCATCGATGAACTCCGCTCGGAGGGCGTGGGAGGGGGACGGGATGCGCGGGGGGCGGGATGCGCGGGGACGGGGTAGAGCGGCGGGGCCGAGGTGGGGGCTGCGCGGGTCAGGGCAGGGGCGGATGCAGACCGGGTCCGGTCATGGCTGGATCAGGCGCGCGAGCTGGACCGCGTTGGCGATCTTCTCGACCCGTCGCACCGCGCGCACGAGTTTTGCCTGTCGCTCGGCATCGAGCAGCCCGTCGGCGCAGGCGGCGAGCTTGCCCACGAGGTCCTCGTCCGACAGCGGGTTGAGGGGGCCGCCCCGATACTTCTCCGGCGCCCAGTGCACCAGCAGGCGACCGTCGCGCGTGCGCAGTTCGATGCGCGAGCGGATGATCTCCATGCCCTGCGCCTCGATCTGAGGATCGACATGGGTATGGATGCGGGCCTGCATGTCCTGGGCCTGCGGCGAGCCGATGAACTCGTCGGTGAATTCCTGGCGCCCGGCACGAGCGCGCAGGATGATCATCGTGAGCAGGCCGGCCATCGAGAACTTGGCCTGCAGGTGGGTGCGCGCGATCGCGAAGCGGATCGGGTTGAGCACGTTGCTGCCGGCGTGGACGTCGATGCGCTCGATCTGCTCGGGCGTGATCGCGTGCTCGCGCATGAGTTCGAGCATCCCGTCCATGGTCTGGTGGGTGAGGATGCCGGACGGGTAGGGCTTGACCGAGACGCCGGGCGAGACGATCGACCATTGCGCGGCCCTGGCACCGCCGAAGCCCCTGCGCGATCTTCTCCGGGAAGACGCCGTTGCCGTAGACCCGGAAGTAGCCCCACTGGCCGTCCAGCCCGTCGAGGTCGGCGGTGAACCCCCGGCGAGCGAGCAGCGCCGCGGTGACGCCGTTCTCCGCCGCGCGGGCCACCTGCAGCGGCTTGCTCATGGTGCCGAAGTTCACGCGACACCCGGCAGCCATGCTCGCGCACATCGACAGCGCCATGCGCAGTTGCGTCCCTCGCAGGCCGAGCAGTTTCGCAGCCGCCGCCGCCGCGCCGAAGATGCCGGCCACCCCGCTCGAGTGGAACGAGCGCTCGCGGTAGACGAAGGGCAGCATCCATTCCGAGATCTTGCATTCCACCTCGAATCCGGCCATGAAGGCGGTGAAGAAGTCCGCGCCGCTGACCGCCTGGCCCTCGGCCGCGAGCCGCTGCGACACCGCGAGCGCCGCGGCCAGCGGCGGCACCGTCGGGTGGGTGAGCAGTCCGTACTGGTGGCGAGGGTCGTTGGAGACCTGGGTGTCGTCCCAGTCGTGGGCATGGCCGGCTCCGCCGAGCACGCGGGCGGCGATCGCCGCAGGTACTCGCGTGCGACCGCGGCCGAACAGCAACGCATCGCGGCGCCCGCCCTGTTCCTCGGCCTCGTCGGCG
>CAIKXV010000184.1 GCA_903831455.1 uncultured Pseudomonadota bacterium
ACCGAACCCGCGCTCTGCGAGAAGGCCCCGACCGTCGCCTGCGCGGTGCTGCCGGTCACCTGCACCGTGCCCCCGCTCTGCGCCAGCGTGGTCGCCGACAGCGATCCGCCCACCGACAGCGTGCCGGCGCCCAGGTCCAGCGAGGTGGCGGTCAACGCGCCGGCGCTGCCCACCGCCAGCGTGCCCCCGCCCTGCGCCACCGAAGCCACGCTCATCGCCCCGTTCGCATTGAACGTGCCACCCTGCACCGACAGCGATCCGGCCAGCGTCGAACCCTGGCTGGCGCCATTCACGGTCAGGGTGCCCAGCAACACGGCGAGCGAAGTCCCCGCCCGGCTGTCGATCGAGTCCACCGTGCTGGTCGTGGCGTTCGCATCGTGCACGACGACCGTGCCGGGCATCCTCAGCGCTACCCGATCCGTCGGACCCGGCAGCACGTCGCCGCGCCAGTTCGCCGCGTCCGTCCAGCGCGTCGTCCCCGCGCCGCCGTCCCAGGTGATCACGCCCGCGGAGGGCGTCTCGCCGGTGCGCAGCAGGCGGAACACGGAGACCTCCGGCGATCCCACCCGCAGCAGGCCCGCCTCGATACCCGCCGGCAGCGCCGGCGTGCCGAAGGTCCCGACCGCGCTGCCCGCGACGATCAGGTCGAAACCCTGCGAGCCCGATGGCGCGAACCCGTTGGCCAGCGTCGTGGTCAGCGTGCCGTTCAGCGTGGCCGCGCCACTGGCCTGCACCTGGTCGTAGCCCGACAGGCCGCTGCCGGCCGTGGTTCCGCCGATCGAAAGCTTCAACGTGCCGGTGTTCTCGAAGCCCCCGGTGATCGCCAGCGTGCCCGCGCTACCCGAAGCCGCCACCGGCCGCAACTGCACCGTGCCCGCGTTGATCAGCCGCTTGCCCGCATCCAGTTCGAGGCTGCCGGCGCCGCTCAGCGTCGCACCGCTCGCGACCGTGAGATGCCCACCGGTCACCTTCAGCGTGAAGGGGTCGGTCACCGCGAGGCCCTGGTAGCTGCCACCCGATCCGATCTCCAGTGCCTGTGCGTTCCGGAACGTGAGGCCGGCGGTCTCGCCGCTCAGCCGCCCGATCTGGTTGCCGCTCGCGTCCAGTTCGAACACCGCGGGGCCGCCTCCGGCGTCGCGCGCGAGCACCAGTGCATCGGCTTCCAGTTTGCCGTCCACGCTGTCGCTGACCAGGCCGGCCGACGACCGGGCGGTCAGCGTGATCGTGCCCTCGTCTGCCCGTACAAGTTGGCGGATCTGCAGATCGCGGCCCGACGACAGGCCAATGGCCGCTCCCTCGCCGCCAGTCACCTGTGCATCGACCCGCACGTCGCGACCGGCGCTGACGTCGATCGATCCGGAGGTGGAGGTCAGCGCAGCGTTGATCTTCACGTCCGAACCCGCGCCGCCGGCGTTCACCGACAGCGTGCCGGTGGTCGTGGAGACCGGGCGGTCGATCTGCACGTGGCCCGCCGTCGCCTGCAGCGCCACGGCGCGCCCCGCGACCCCGCCGCCGACCACCAGGTCTCCGCTCGACTGCGTGATGGACACCGTGCCGGTCGTGGCGATGCTGCCCCCGGCCGACTGCGTGAAGCTGCCGTCCACGATGAAACTGCCCGCCCCCGTGACCGAACCCGCGCTCTGCGAGAAGGCCCCGACCGTCGCCTGCGCGGTGCTGCCGGTCACCTGCACCGTGCCCCCGCTCTGCGCCAGCGTGGTCGCCGACAGCGATCCGCCCACCGACAGCGTGCCGGCGCCCAGGTCCAGC
>CAIKXV010000185.1 GCA_903831455.1 uncultured Pseudomonadota bacterium
CCGACCGGGACGCGATAGCCGCCCGGGGCTCCGGCGGCAGGCGTCTCGCCATCGCGGGCCGAGCACGCATCCCGTCCCGGGAAGATCAGTCCAGCCGCAGCCCGATCTTCGCGATCAGCTTGCCCCACATCTCCCGCTCGGCCTTCATGTGCGCCCCGAAGGCCTCGGGCGTGCTGCCCACCGGCTCGGCCCCCAGCGCAAGCAGGCGCTGGCGCACGGGTTCGAGCGCCAGCACCTTCACCGTCTCCCGATGCAGCCGGTCGACGATCGGCCGCGGCAGGCCCGCCGGTCCCACGAAACCGTTCCAGCCCTGCACCGCGTAGCCGGGCACGCCGGCCTCGGCGATCGTCGGCAGTTCGGGCAGCAACTGAGAGCGCTTCGCGGTCGTCACCGCCAGCGCGCGCAGTCGCCCGCCGCGGATATGGCCCAGCGCAGGCGGCAGGCCGTCGAACATCAGCTGGATCTGGCCACTGAACAGGTCGTTGTGCGCGGCCGGACTCGCCGCGTAGGCGATGTGCTCCATCTCGATGCCGGTGAGCGCCTTGAACATCTCGCCCGCGAGGTGGATGGTGCCGCCCGCACCTGCCGAGCCGAACGAGAGCTTGCCCGGGTTGGCGCGCGCCCAGGCGATCAGCTCCTTCACGCTCGTCACCGGCAGCTTCGGGCTCACCACCAGCACGTTGGTGACCGAATTGATCTGGGTGATCGGCGCGAACGCGGTCGCCATGTCGTAGGGCATGTTGCGAAACAGGAAACCGTTGACCGCCAGCGTGCTCGCCGAGCTCATGATCAGCGTGTGCCCGTCGGGCTGTGCACGTACGCCCAGGTCGGTGCCGGTATTGCCGCCCGCGCCGGGCCGGTTGTCGACGATGATCGGCTGGCCCAGCGCTTCGGACAGGGATGGCATCACCACCCGCGTGATCACGTCGGTGACGCTGCCCACGCCGAAGGGCACGATGACGCGGATCGGGCGCGAGGGAAACGACGCGCCCGCGTCGCCGCGCGCCTGGGCCAGCGCCGGGAGCGGGGCGACACCCAGCGCAAGCAGCAGGACTCCCGCCAGCAGGGGATGACGGCGGACGGGCTGATCACGGTCGGGGGGCATCGGCGAACTCCTGCAGGCAACGGGGTCAATCGGACGAACTGAAGTCACGTCGTGGGTCGATGGCGAACACCGCTGCCGGTTCGTTCGACCGCCCCAACTCGGCGCGGATGCGCGCGGCCATCGCCAGCACATGCGGGGCGGCCCGCAGCAGTTGCGCATGACGGTCGTCATCCAGAGGCACACCGGCCGCGTGGGCGAACACCTCCGCCGCCCTGCGCGCCTCGGGCGGGATCTCCCCGCCCGGCGGCGGTGGCTCGACCAGCGTCACCGCCGGACGGGGCGTACCGGGGATCAGCGCCGGGCGGCGCGTACGCCAGGCGGTGGCACGCTCGTAGGCGTGGCCCACTCGCAGAACGGTTGCCTCGTCGAAGGGACGGCCCGCGATCTGCAAACCCATGGGCAGCCCCGAGGCTGCGTAACCGCAGCAGACGATCAGCGCGGGGTTGCCCAGCACGCTCGCCGGCGAGAACAGCGAGGGCTTCTCCCAGAACGAGACGGTCCGATGCCCGTCGAGCCGGGGCGCCGGCCCTGCGCCGGGCGTGACCAGCACGTCGAACCGCTCGTAGAGCGGCTGCATCTCGTCGAGCATGGCGCGGCGAACCCGCTGCGCGTGGAGATAGTCGATGCCCTGGAACATCAGCCCCGCGAGGCCGCCACGGCCAAGGAAGTCGCGGCCGAAGTCGCCCGGGCGCAGCCGAAGATCGTCATGGTGGATCGAGGACAGCTCGACCATCGAGATGACGGTCTTCACGTCATGCCAGGCCTGCAGCGGGCGGATGCGCGCGTTCGCCACCTCCGCTCCCAGCTCGCGCAGCGTGGCGATCGCAGCCTCGGTGGCCTGGGCCAGTTCAGGCGGGATCGCAACATCCTCTTCCCAGGCATGCCGCAGCACACCCACGCGCAACCCACGCAGGTCGGGGTCCCCCAGCGCCGCGTGGAACTCGGGCACCGGCCGCTCGGCCGACCCCGGGTCCAGCGGGTCGTGTCCGGCGATCGCCTGCAGCACCATCGCGCAATCCTCGACCGTCCACGCCATCGGGCCCACGTGGTCGAACGAGAACGCATTGGGTACCACCCCTCGGCGACTGACCCGTCCGTAGGTGGGCTTGAGTCCGGCGAGGCCGCAGAACGCCGCCGGCGTGCGGATCGACCCGCCGGTGTCGGTGCCCAGCGCGAACGGCGCGAAGCCGGCGGCGACCGCCGCACCCGCGCCGCTGCTCGAGCCGCCGGTGAAGTGCTCCGTGTCCCACGGATTTCGCGCAGGCGGCCACGGCAGGTCGAACGAGGGTCCGCCGTGGGCGAACTCGTGCGTGGACAGCTTGCCCAGCAGTACTGCGCCCGCCTCGATCAGGCGCCGCGTGACGGTGGCGTCGCGCACGGGCACCCGGTCGATGCAGATGCGCGAGTGGCTGCTGGTGAGCACGCCCGCGGTGTCGATGATGTCCTTGAGCGCGAAGGGCACGCCGTGCAGAGGGCCGCGACGCTGTCCGGACGCGCGCTCGGCATCGGCCGCGCGCGCCTGGGCGCGCGCGCGCTCGGCGGTGACCGTGATGAACGCGTTGACCTGCGGGTCGAGTGCGGCGATCCGCTCGAGCAGCGCATCGGTCAGCTCGACCGAGGACACCTCGCGCCGATCGAGCATCGCCGAGAGCTCCGCCAGCGTGCGGAAGTGGAGCGCCTGATCCATCGCCTGCCTCGCCTGGGGCCTATGGCCCGTCGATGGACATGATGCCATGCCTGCGGGGGCCCCTCGCGACAGCAACCGGCGCGGCGCGCGGCAAGGCCCTCGTTCCCGGCGCGCGACGAGACGCCCGCATGCCGCATCGGGGTGCCGGCCCGGCGCCGAACCGGCCTGCCGCGCGGTGCCGGCGGACTACTCGGGCTTGATGCCCGCCGCCTTCACCGTCGCCTGCGCGCCGGCGAGGTCGGACTTCATCCGCGAGGCCAGCGCCTCGGGCGGTCCGCCGAAGATGTCCAGGCCCAGCGGGGTGAATCGCTCGCGCGCCTCCGGCGACTTCAGGAAGCCGTTCACCACGCTGTTGACGCGCATCACGATGTCACGCGGCACCCCCGCAGGACCGAGCAGCCCCAGCCAGATGCTGGTCTGGAACTTCGGGAATCCGACCTCGGCCATGGTCGGCACCTCGGGCAGCAGCGCATTGCGCTCGGGCGCGGTGATCGCCAGCGCGCGCACCTTGCCGGCGCGGATGTGCGGCGTCGCGGTCGAGAGCTGGTCGAACATCACCGGCACATGTCCGCCGATCACGTCGATGGCCGCGGCCGGGTTCGACTTGTAGGGCACGTGGATCAGGCGGATGCCGACCAGTTCGTTGAACAGCGAGCCGGCCAGGTGCCCGGTCGAGCCGATGCCCGCCGTGGCCCAGCCGACCTCGCCGGGACGCTTCTTCGCGAAGGCCACGAGGTCCTTCACCGATTTCACCGGCAGCGAGGGATGCACCACCAGCACCTGCGCGGCATTGGAACACCCGACGATCGGCGTGAAGTCGCGGAAGATGTCGTACGGCAGCTTCGACTGCAGGGCCGGGGCCATCGCGAAGGCACCGGAGGTCATCAGCATCGTGTAGCCATCCGCCGGTTGCCGCGCGACGAACTCCGCGCCGATCGAACCCGTGGCGCCTGGCCGGATCTCGATCACCACCGGCTGGCCGAGCGCCGACTGCAGCGACGGACTCACCAGTCGCGCCATGGTGTCGGCCGAGCCTCCCGCCCCGAAATTGACGACGATGCGCAGCGGCTTCTCGGGCCAGGCCTTCTGTGCCGCTGCCGGCAGCGATGCGACGGCCAGCACGCTCGCACCCAGCACCAGCGCGCAGGCCGCGCGCGACGCGACCGCCGGCGTGGATGCACGATCCGGCCGCCGTGCGCGACGCGGATTGCCGCGGATGGGGAGGGGTCGGTGGGTGGGCGGGACGGTCTGCTTCATCATGGGGCCTCGTTGCGGTGTTCGGCGACTGGCGCGACCGGGATCGGCGCGCCGCCGCGAAGGATAGTCGTCAGCGGACGATCGCGAAACCCGACGGCGAACCGGTCGGGACACGGGCGGCTGCAACCTGCATCGGCCCGGGTCCGACGGCCCCGAACCAGGCGACAGGCGGAGCACACGACCGACGTCGCGAGGCCGGAACGGCGCCCGGGGCGCGCGGCGATCGCACGGGGCCGGCCTGCTGCGCCCGGCGGCTCGCGGTCGCCCGGCGGTGGGGCGGCTTCACTCGGCGCGAATCCCCGCCGACCGGATGGTCTTCGACGCCCAGGCGTGATCGCGGCGCATCTCGGCGGCGAACGCCTCGGCACTGCCGCCGACCACCTCCATGCCCAGCGCGCCCAGCCGCTCGCGGACCTCGGGCAGCCTGAGCACGCGATTCGCATCGGCGTTGATGCGGGCGACCAGCTCCTTCGGGAGCGCGCCCGGCCCGAACAGGCCGTGCCAGACGCTGGTCTCGAAGCCGGCGTAGCCGAGTTCGATCATCGTGGGCACCTCGGGCAGTTGCGCCACGCGGCGCGCGGAGGTGACGGCCAGCGCCCGCACCTTGCCCGCGCGCACGTTGGGCACCGCGGTGGAGAGCTGGTCGAACATGATCGGCACATGTCCCGCGACCACGTCCAGCGCCGCCAGTCCGTTGGACTTGTACGGCACGTGGATCAGCTTGAGCCCGCCCAGCAGCGCCAGGCTCGCCCCCGACAGATGAGCGACCGAACCCACGCCCGAACTGGCGTAGCCCAGTTCGCCCGGACGCTGGCGAGCGAAGGCGATCAGGTCCTTCACGCTGCGCGCGGGCAGCGACGGGTGCACGTAGAGCAGCTGCGGCACGGCGGTCGTCTGCACGATGGGCGCCACGTCGCGCTGCCAGTCGAAGGGTAGCGACGGGTAGAGCGCCGCGGCGGTCGACAGTGCCGAGGTGAACAGCAGCGTGTAGCCATCGGGCGCCGCGCGCGCGACGATATCGGTGGCAATGGTGCCGGTGGCCCCGGTACGATTCTCGGCCACCACCGGTTGTCCCCACGCCTGCGCGAGTTGCTGCGCCACCGTGCGCGCCACCGTGTCCGACGATCCGCCCGCGCCGAATCCGATCACCAGGCGCACCGGGCGCTCGGGCCAGGCCTTCTGCGCGTGGACAGGCAGCGCCAGCACCGGCAGGCTCGCCACGAGCACCGTGGCAGCCCGCCGAACCGCCGCGCGGAGCATGTCGGACGGCTGCGTCATTCAGGCTTGATGTTCGCCTCGCGCACGACCTTCTGCCACTTGGCGAAGTCGGCCTTGTGGAGCGCGGCGAAGGCCTCGGGGGTGCCGCCCGCGGGTTCCACGCCCAGTTCGTTGAAACGCCGGACCACGTCGGGCAACTGGATGATGCGATTCACCTCGCCATTCAGGCGCATCACGATGTCGCGCGGCAGTGCGGCCGGCCCCATGATGCCGAGCCACACGTTCGCGTCGAACGCCGGCAGGCCCGCCTCGGTGACCGTGGGCACGTCGGGCAGCAGCGGCAGTCGCTTGCTGGAGGTGACCGCCAGCGCGCGCAGCTTGCCCGAGCGCACATGCGGCGCCCCGGTGAGCACCAGGTCGAACATCACCGGCACGTGGCCCGCGATCACGTCGATCACCGCGATCGGGTTGGCCTTGTAGGGCACGTGCAGCATCCGGGTGCCGGTGGTCGCGAGGAAGAGCTCGGTGGCGAGGTGACCCGTGGAGCCCACCCCGGCCGTGGCGTAGCTGATCTGCCCGGGCCGCTGCTTCGCGAACGCGACCAGTTCCTTGATCGACTTGACCGGGAGCGAGGGATGCACGTTGATGATCGTGGCCGTGTTGGATACGTTCACGACCGGCGTGAAATCGCGGAACACGTCGACCGGAACCTTCGTCGCCAGCGCCGGCGTCGACGAAAACGCACCGGAGGTGAGCATCAGGGTGTAACCATCGGGGGCGGAGCGGGCCACGAACTCGGCGCCGATCATGCCGGCGGCACCGGTGCGGTTCTCGACCACCACCGGCTGCCCCCACGATTCGGTGAAGCGCTGGCCGACCATCCGGGCCATCGTGTCGGCAGAGCCTCCTGCCCCGAAGGGCACGACGATGCGGATCGGCTTGGCCGGATAGTTCTGCGCGGCGGCGGGCAGCGCGAGGGCGGCAGCGAACAGCGCGCTGCAGCGCGCGGGGGAAAGACCGGTGGCTTTCATCGAGACAGCTCCTTCAGGGGAACGTTCCGCAATCGACCGCAAGCTTGCAGAAGATACAGGGAATGGAACCGCGGCGCGTCGGCGCAGCCGCGCGAACCGGGCGATCGCGCGGCACCGCCGACCGTGGTGCCCGCCCAAGACGCCGGCTTTCGCCCCGGCCCATCGGCCGGCCGGATGCCGTTCGGGCAGGCGACCGGCCGGGCACTCAGCCACGGCCAGCCTTCGCGTCGCGGATCATGCCGCGAGCGATCACCAGTTGCTGGATCTGGCTGGTGCCCTCGAAGATGCGGAACAGCCGTACATCGCGGTAGAGCCGCTCGATCGCGTACTCCTGCATGTAGCCGGCGCCACCATGGATCTGCACGCAGCGATCCGCCACGCGCGTGCACATCTCCGAGGCGAACAGCTTGGCGCATGAGGCCTCGGCGATGATGTTGGCGCCGCGATCGGCCTCGCGCGCGGCCTCGAGCACCATGCTGCGCGCAGCGTAGATCTCCGCCTTGGAATCGGCGAGCATCGCCTGGATCAGCTGGAAGTCGGCGATGGGCTGGCCGAACTGCCGGCGCTGCATCGCGTAGGCCAGTGCGTCATCGAGCATCCGCTGGGAGATCCCGACGCAGACCGCGGCGATGTTCAGCCGGGCGCGATCGAGCACCTTCATCGCCGTCTTGAAGCCCTGCCCCTCGACGCCACCCACCAGGGCCGTGGCGGGCACCCGGACGTTCTCGAGGATGACGTCGGCCGTGTGGGACCCGCGCTGTCCCATCTTGCGATCCGGCGCGGCCACGGTCAGGCCCGGTGTATCGCGCTCGACCAGGAACGCACTCACGCCCGAGGCGCCCTTCTGCGAGGCATCGGTACGCGCCATCAGCGTGAAGACCGCAGCCTCGGGCGCGTTGGTGATGTAGCGCTTGGTGCCGTTGATCACGAAGTGGTCGCCCTCGCGGCGCGCGAAGGTGCGCAGCGCGCCCGCATCCGACCCGTTGTCCGGCTCGGTCAGGGCAAAGCTGCCGATCACCTCGCCCGCGGCCATCCGCGGCAGCCAGCGGTCCTTCTGCTCCGGCGTGCCGTCGATCACGATGCCCATCGCGCCGATGCCATTGTTGGTGCCCACGTACGAGCGGAACACCGGCGAGGCGTAGCACAGCTCGAAGGCGACCCGGCACTGCTCCTCGACCGTGAGCCCCAGCCCCCCGAACTCGCGCGGCAGCGCGTAGCCGAACAGGCCCATCTCGCGCATCTCCTGCACGATCGGCGCGGGCATGACGTCGGTCTCGGTGACCTCCGCCTCGGCGGGAATCAGCCGCTCGCGCACGAAGCGGCGGATGGCATCGAGGAGCAGATCGAGGGTTTCGGCGTCGTGGATCATGTCGCCTCGCTAGTCGGCCTTGGCGCCGGACTTTCGCACGACCTCGCCCCAGCGCTGCACTTCGGAGTCGATCAGCTTCTGGAAGTCGGCCGCGGAGCCGCCCATCGCCTCGATGCTCTGCTCGGCGAGCCGGGCCTGCATCTCGGGCATGGCCAGCATGCGGTTGGTCTCGGCGTTCACCCGCTCGACCACCGCACGGGGCTGCCCCCTGGGAGCGATGAGTCCGAACCAGGCATAGGACAGATAGCCCGGAAGGCCCGCCTCGGCCACCGTCGGCACGTCGGGCAGGATCGCGCTGCGGCGCGGGGTACCCACGGCGAGCGGGCGCAACTTGCCGGCCTTGATCTGCGGCACGTAGGGGGGCATGTTGTCGATCGCGATGTTGATGCCCGATCCGGTCAGCAGGTCGTTGAGCACCAGCGCGCTGCCCTTGAACGGCACGAAGTTGAGCGTGATGCCCGCCATCGTGTTGAACAGCTCGCCCGAGAGGTGCCCGGTGGTGCCCACGCCCGGGGCGCCGAAGGCCACCCGGCCGGGCGCGCTTCGCGCCGCCGCGATCAGTTCCTTGAGCGTGCGGTGCGGCGAGGAGGCATTGACCACGAACACGTTGGGCGTCTGCCCGACGGCCACCACCGCCTCGAAATCCTTCGGATTCCACGCCAACTTCGAATAGAGCGTCGGGTTGATCGCCGACACCCCGGCGGTGGTCATCATCATCGTGTAGCCGTCCGGCACCGCTCGCGCAGCCAGTTCGGCGCCGATGTTGCCGCCCGCACCGGGACGGTTGTCGATGATCACGGTCTGCCCCCAGCGCTCGGTGAGGTGGCTGCCCACCATGCGCGCGAGGATGTCGGTGGTGCCGGCAGGCGGGAAGCCCACGATGAACCGGATCGAGCGCTGCGGGAACTCACCGCCCTTGCCCTGCGCAAGGGCGCCGGCGGGCAACAGCACGACGGGCAGCAGCGCAAGCGTCGCCGCGATGGGCCGCTTCGCGGCACGAAGGGATACCAGGGTCATGCGCGCTCCTCCTTGCTGGAATGGCGAGACCATCGCCGGCGCGGGATGGGTAGGGTCGATTTCATGGCCGCGTGCGAGCGCGGGTGATGACGACACCGCGGTCGCGGACAACCCCGCCGCCCGCGACCGGGGCAGTATAGCGGCGCCTCGCGTCGCCACGCGCGCCTCGCGCGGCGGCGCGCCGGGTAGACTCGTGCGCGGGTGATCGTCCGGTCGCGCGCGCAGCGATCGCCGCCCTGTCAGCCAGGCGTCGGGCATTGATCCGCGCCGGCCACCGGAGGAGAGTGTCGACATGTCCTGTTCATCCGTGCACGCCCCTGCGGGCGTCCGTCCGGCCAGCCGCCAGCGCCACCGGCGACGCGGCCTTGCGATGGCCGTGCCGGGCCTGCTTGCCCTGGCAGTCGCCCCATCGGCATCGGCGCAGACATGGCCCGCCCGCCCGATCCGGCTGATCGTGCCGCTGGCGGCCAGCGGCACCGGCGACACGCTCGCGCGCGACGTAGCCCAGGCGATGGAACCGCTGCTCGCGGTGCCGATCACCGTGGAGAACCGGGCAGGTGCCAACGGCATCCTCGGCATGGAACTGGTGGCCAAGGCGCCCGCCGACGGCTACACGCTGGTCATGGGCGGCGTGGGGCCGGTCGCCATCAACCCGTCGCTCTACCCGAAGCTGCCGTTCAACATCGAGCGCGACTTCAGCGCGATCGTGCAGGTCGCCGACACCACTTCCGTGCTCGTGGTGCCGGCGGCGCTGCCGGTGAAGACGCTGAAGGACCTGATCGCCCTCGCGAAGAAGCGACCCGGCGAGCTGTTCTATTCCTCGTCGGGATCGGGCTCGACGCCCCACCTGAACGCGGCGCTGTTTGCCACGATGGCCGGCATCGAGATCCAGCACGTACCCTACAAGGGCTCCACTCCCGGACGCATGGCCCTGCTGGGCGGCGAGGTCTCGCTGATGGTCGACGGCCTGTTGCCCTCGCTGCCGTTCATCGAGTCCGGACGCTTCCGCGCATTGGGCATCACCTCGGCGGCCCGCTCGCCCGCGGCCCCGCAGATCGCGACCATCGCCGAGACCCTGCCCGGCTACCAGGCCGACATCTGGTACGGCCTGCTCGGGCCGGCGGGCACGCCGCGCGAGGTCGTGGACCGCATCAACGCCGCGGCCAACAAGGCGCTCGCCAGCCCCGAACTGCGCGCCCGCCTGGCCAGGCTGGGCGCGACCGTAGCCGGCGGCACGCCCGAGGCGTTCGCCAGGCACATCGCGCGCGAGATCCCCAAGTGGGCGAAGGTGGTGAAGGCCACCGGCGCGCGCATCGACTAGCCGCGCACGGTCGGAGGCCGCCCGGGCGCCGCTGCGGGAATCCCCGGATGCGGGCACCATTGCGGCCTGGCCGTACGCAGATCGCATGCCGGCACAGGCTTCCAGGGACACCGACCATGACCGACCCCGCACTTCGCCCCCGCACCGGCGGACAGATTCTTGCTGACCAGTTGCGCATCCACGGCGTGGACATGGCCTTCGGCGTGCCCGGCGAGAGCTACCTCGCGCTGCTCGACGCGCTCCACGACCACCAGGACGCGATCCGTTTCGTGGTCTGCCGCCAGGAAGGCGGCGCGGCCAACATGGCCGACGCCTACGGCAAGCTCACCGGCCGCCCGGGCATCTGCATGGTCACCCGCGGCCCGGGGGCGACGAACGCGGCGATCGGCATCCACACCGCGTTCCAGGATTCCACGCCGATGATCGTGCTGATCGGGCAGGTCGCACGCGACTACGTCGACCGCGAGGCTTTCCAGGAAATGGATTTCCGGCGCTTCTTCGGCCCGTTCATGGCCAAGTGGACCGCCCAGATCGACTCAGCCGCGCGCATCCCGGAATACCTGAGCCACGCCTTCCACCTGGCCACGTCCGGGCGACCGGGGCCGGTGGTGCTGGCGCTGCCCGAGGACATGCTGACCGAGACGGCAACCGTGCCCGACGCCCGGCACTGGCAACGGGTGCAGGCCAACCCCGGCGCCGCCGATCTCGAGCGGCTGCGCGGGTTGCTGGCCGCGGCCGAGCGGCCATTCGTGCTGCTGGGCGGCAGCGGCTGGACGGCGCAGGCCGTCGCCGACATGGCCGCGTTCGCGCAGGCCTCGGGCCTGCCGGTCGGCTGCGCCTTCCGCTGCCAGGACCTTCATGACAACCGCCTGCCGACCTATGTCGGCGACGTCGGCGTGGGCATCAACCCGGCGCTGGCCGCACGCATCCGCGAAGCCGACCTGCTGCTGGCCATCGGCCCGCGGCTGGGCGAGATGGCCACGCAGGGCTACACGCTGCTCGACGTGCCGCGCATGAGCAAGACGCTGGTGCACGTGCACCAGGGGGCCGAGGAACTGGGCCGCGTCTACCAGGGCGACCTGCTGATCAACTCCGGCATGCCGGAGATGGCCGCCGCGTTGCGCGCGATGCCTGCGCTGCCGGCGACCGTGTCCGGGCGGTGGACGGCCTGGGCGGCCGCGGCGCGCGCCGACTACCTGCAGACGCTCGAGCCGGTCACCCCTCCCGGGGACGTGAACCTCTCGCGGGTGCTGCGCACGTTGCGCACGCGACTGCCCGACGATGCGATCGTCACCAACGGGGCGGGCAACTACGCCGCGTGGCTGCACCGCTTCTTCGACTACCGCGGCTATCGCACCCAGCTCGCGCCCACCAGTGGTGCGATGGGCTACGGCGTGCCCTCGGCGGTGGCGGCGAAACTCGTGCACCCGGACCGCACCGTGGTGTCCTGGAACGGCGATGGCTGTTTCATGATGAATGGCCAGGAGATGGCCACCGCCGCGCAGTACGGGCTGAAGATCCTGTTCTGCGTGGTCAACAACGGCATGTACGGCACGATCCGCATGCACCAGGAACGCGAATACCCGGCGCGGGTGTCGGGCACCGGGCTGCGCAACCCGGACTTCGCGATGCTCGCACGCGCCTACGGCGGCCACGGCGAGACGGTGCTGCACACCGAGGACTTCGCCGCGGCGCTCGAGCGCTGCCTCGCCTTCGACGGCCCGTCGCTGATCGAGCTGCGCACCGACCCCGAGGCGATCACCCCGCGCACCACGCTCAGTGCCCTGCGCAACGCGCGCCGCTAGGGATCTTCGCGCCCGTGCTCGAACTGCTGCCCGACGCGGGCACGCTCGCCGTCTGCCTGCTGGTCGTCTTCATCCTCGCGTTCATGAAGGGGGCCTTCGGCGGCGGCCTGGCGGCACTGGGCATCCCGCTGCTGTCGCTCAAGCTCGACCCGGTCTCGGCCGGCGCGCTGATGGCGCCACTGTTCATCGTGATGGACATCATCGCGATCCGCTACTGGAAGCCCTCGACCTGGTCGCGCACCGAGCTGGCCTGGCTGCTGCCGCCGATGTTCGTCGGCACGGCCATCGGCTTCTGGCTGATGAGCCAGCTCAACCCGGGCTGGATCGCCGTGGCCATCGCCGTCGTCACGCTGGGCTTCTCCGCCCAGTGGTTCATCGGCGGCAGCCAGGTGGTGGTACGTCCGCGATCGCGCGCGCGCGCCACGCTGGCGGGCACCGTGTCGGGCGTGACCAGCATGATGGCCCACACCGGCGGGCCGCCGGTGGCGATCTACATGCTGTCGCTGGGGCTCTCGAAGACCCTGTATGCGGGCACGATGAACATGTACTTCACCGTCGCCAACGCGGCGAAGGTCGGGCCCTGGCTGTTCCTCGCGAGCCCGGATGCGAAACTGTGGATGCTGGTGCTGCTCTGCAGCCTCGCCGCGCCGCCGGTGATCTGGCTGGGCTGGCGGCTGCACCAGCGGCTCGACCAGCGCCAGCTCTACTCGCTGTGCTACGCGCTGCTGATCCTCGCCTCGCTCAAGCTGCTCTGGGACGGGCTGCACCAGCTGGGCGTCGTGGCCTGAAGTCCGACCGCGCCGCGCCGCGTCTCCTCGCGCGGAAGCCCGCGGGCGGAATCGCCCCCGGCGCCCGGATCCGGGGCAAGGCGCGGCGTGGCCGGTCCGGAGCCCGCAAGGTGCGCCTGGGCCGGTCGGCCATGCCGTAACCGGATACCGCCCTCGGCGAAGGCGCGCCCGCGCGCTGGCTCGCGCCGGCACGCGGGGGCGCCGCGGGCGGCACCCGCGCATCCCCCAGCCGACAGGTCGCAGCCGACGCGCGCGCGGTCGTGCCCGGGTGCGGAACTTGCTCTGCCGATGTCGGTCATCCCGAACGGAGCATCGCCATGGCTGCAGCATCCACCGCGCTCGTGACCGGTGCCGGCATCGGCATCGGTCGCGCCACCGCGCTCGCCTTCGCGCGCGCCGGCTACCACGTGGTCGTGACCGACATCCTGGAGGCCGAGGGCCGCGCGGTCTGCGCATCGATCCTCGCCGCAGGCGGCAGCGCCGAGTTCGCGACGATGGACGTGCGCTCGACGGTGCGCGTGGACGAGGTCGTCTCCCGGGTCGTCGCCGAGCGCGGCGTGATCGATGCGCTCGTGCTCAACGCGGGCATCGCCCACAAGGTACCGCTCGCTCGACTGGACGACGAGCGCTGGGACCACACGGTCGACATCGACCTCAAGGGCATGTTCCGCGTCGCGCGTGCGGCACTGCCGGCGATGCGCGCCCGGCGCTGCGGGGCGATCGTCTGCCTCACCTCGCTGATGGGCGTGGCATGGGGATGGTCCGAGCATGTCCACTACTCCGCGGCGAAATCCGGCGTCATCGGCCTGATGCGCGGCCTGGCCGCCGAGGTCGCCCCCGACGGCGTGCGCGTGAACGCGGTCTCCCCGGGCTACGTGCGTACCGCGCAACTGCTGTCCGCCGAGCACTCGCTGGGCCCGGACGGCGTGGAGCAGGCGGCCGCGCGCGTGCCGCTGGGCCGGGTCGGCGAACCCGACGACATCGCCGACGTGATCCTGTTCCTCGCCTCGCGCCAGGCGCGCTACGTCACGGGGCAGGTCGTCGTGGCCGACGGCGGGCTCGCAATCAGCCCGCAGTAACGCGCGCGCAGCGTGCACCGGATCGGGGCGCCGGCTCGCCCCGGATGCGCCGCCAGGAGGCGTCCGGAACGCCCCACCGGCGGAAATGCCATGGCACGGACATTGCGTGCGTCGACGGCCGGTCAAACACGCCGCCCATCCAACAGGCTCCGCGCCCGTCGCGAACCCCACCAGGAGATCCCCATGAGGTTTCAGTCCATCCACGCACTGCTGGGCTCGGCAGGCCTGGCTCTCGCCCTCGGGGCGATGCCGGCGTTCGCCAACAAGCCGTGCATCGGGGCCTCGCTCCCGATCACCGGCCCGACGGCCTGGGCCGCCGATTCGATCCGCATGGGCGCGGAGGTCGCCATCGCCGAGATCAACGCGAAGGGCGGCGTGCTGGGCCAGCGCCTGAGCTTCGTCGCCTACGACGACGCCGGGCAGCCGCCGCGCGGCGTCGACAACGCCCGCCGCATCGCCGAGTCCGACGGCTGCATCGCGATGTTCGGGGGCTGGCACTCCGGGGTCGCGCTCGCCGTGGTGGAGCCTGTCCACGACGCACGCATCCCGTACATCGCGGTGATCTCGGCAGGCACCCGCATCACCGAGAACGACCGCAAGCCCAACTACATGTTCCGGGTGTCGATGTTCGACCGCTGGCAGGCGCTGGCGCTGGTGCGCAAGAGCAAGGAGGTCACGAAGACCGGCAACATCGGCGTTCTCTACGAGGACACCGGCTGGGGCCAGGGCGCCGTGCCGGACCTCAAGGCCAGCGCCAGCGCAGAGGGCGCGAAAGTCGTCGGCTACGAGGTCTTCAAGTGGGACGACCGCGACATGACGGCCCAGCTGATCCGCCTGCGCGACGCCGGCGTGGACACGATCATCCTCTACTCGCGCGACCTGGAGGCCAACCAGATCCTGCGCTCGATGCAGCGGATCAACTACACGGCGCGCATCGTCTCGGCCTGGGGGAACACGGGCACGCTGGGCGAGCTGGCCGGCCCGCTCGCCAACGGGATGATCGTGCTGCAGACCTTCACCTGGATGGGCAACCTCCAGCCGCGCCAGAAGCAGGTGCTCGACTCGATCATGAGCCGCTACAAGCTCAAGTCGCCCGAGGACATCAAGCACGGCTCGGGTGCCGCCAACGCGTACGACGCGGTCTACATCCTCGCCGAAGCCATCCGGACGGCGGGCGCCTATGACCGCACCCGCGTGCGCGACGCGATGTACAAGGTCTCGCACCAGGGCATCGTGCAGCGCTACGCGCCGGCCTTCACGCCGGAGCGCCACAACGCGATCCTGCCGGAGAACTACGTCTGGACCGCATGGCACAACGGCCGCATCCTGCCGATCGCCCAGACGCCGTACGGCAAGTAAGCGTTCCCGGCGCTCGCCCCGCGCGTCGTCCGGCCTCGCCGGGCGCCGCGCGGCCCGCCGCGCCCACTCGCCATGACCGCCATCGTCCAGTACACGCTCTCCGGTCTCGTGATCGGGGGGCTCTATGCCATCGTTGCCCTCGGCTTCTACATCATGTGGTCGGCGGTGCGCGCGGTGAACTTCGCGCATGGCGACACCCTGATGCTCGGCTCGGTGCTGTCCATCGCGCTGATGTGGGCGGGCGTCCCCCTGATCGTCGGCATCCCCCTGGCGATCGCCGCCTCCGCCGTGTTCGGGCTGCTCATCGAACGCATCGCGGTGCGCCCGCTCAACCACGGCCCCTCCTCGGTCGGCTGGATGCTGTCGACGATCGCGATCGGGCTGATGCTCGAGGCGTTCGTCACCGTCACCTTCGGCGCCGACCCGCGTTCGCTGCCCTCCCCGCTCATGGGCACGCCGATCTCGATCGCGGGCGCGGGCATCTTCCCGCATGAACTGCTGGTGCCGGCGAGCGCGGTCGCGCTGCTTGCCCTGCTCGACGGGTTCTACCGCTCCACCATGCTCGGCCGCGCCATGCGGGCGATCTCGCAGAAGCCGGTGGCCGCAGGGCTCATGGGCATCGACGTGCGCCGCATGGCGCTCATCTCCTTCGCGGCCGCCTCCGCCCTGGGTGCCTTCGCGGGCATCCTCGCCGCGCCGATCATCCAGGTCTCGGCGACCATGGGCCTGCTGCTGGGCCTCAAGGGCTTCCTCGTGGCGATCATCGCGGGGATGTCGAATGCACGGGGCATCGTGATCACCGGATTCGCCTACGGCGTGCTGGAGCGTTTCATCGAGGGCTTCGGCAACACCGCGCTGCGCGAGGTGCTCGGCTTCGGCGTGATGATCCTCCTGTTGCTGATGTTCCCGAACGGCCTGTTCGGACAGCGCGAAGTGAACAAGGTATGAAGACGACCCGGTTCACGGGCGGCGTGGTGCTCCCGGCGATCGCGTTCGCGGCGGTCCTCGCCCTCATCCCGGCACTGGTCAGCAACAGTTTCCAGTTGCGGGCGGTGATGCTCTTCCTCGTCTACGCGCTGGTCGCGCTCGGCCTGAACCTGCTGGTCGGCCTGGTGAGCCTCGTCTCCCTCGGCCAGGCCGGCCTGTACGCGCTGGGGGCCTACACCGTGGCGATCCTCGCCACCAAGACCGGGGCGGGATTCCTCCCGGCCATGCTGGGCGCGATCGCGGTCACCGCGGCCGCGGGCGTGGCGCTGTCCTACCCGACGGTGCGGGTGCGCGGCGTCTACCTCGCGGTGGTCACCATCGCCTTCGGCCTGATCGTGCAGAACGTCGCGATCGACTGGCGCGCCCTGACCGGCGGCACGCTGGGCATCTCCAACGTCCCGCGCATCGACCTGGGCACCGGGCCGCTGGGCACCACCGGCCTGTACGCGCTGATCGCGGTCACCGCCTTCCTCGGGTTCGTGCTCCACCACAACCTGATGCACTCCCGGATCGGCCGCGCGATGCGCGCGGTCGCGCAGTCGGAGACCGCATCGCGCGCGCTGGGCATCGATCCGACGCGGCAGCGCGTGCTGGCGTTCGTGCTCTCGTCGGTATTCGCGGGCATCGCGGGCGGGCTGTACGCCTACCTCAACCGCTACGTGAATCCGGACACGTTCAGCTTCTCCGACTCGATCCGCTTCCTGCTGATGGTGATCCTCGGGGGAGCCGGCACCACCTTCGGTCCGCTGATCGGCGCAGGCATCCTGACCTGGATCCCCAACCTGCTCCAGGCATTCGGAAAATGGCAGCTGTTCGTCTACGGCGCGCTGCTCGCCGGCGTCATCTTTTTCCTCCCCAAGGGCATCGCCGGATCGGCGCGCGACCTCTGGCTGCGCTGGCGGCGAGGGCGGGTCCAGACGGTCCGCCAGGCGGATGCCTGGCCCAAGCCTTCAGAGGGAATCGATGCGCTGCTCGGCGTCCGCCCCTCGGTGCGCGGACCGGTGCTGCAGACCCGCGACCTCACCATCCGCTTCGGCGGGCTGTCCGCGGTCTCGCGGGTCTCGGTGGACATCGAACGGGCGACCGTGCACGCGATCATCGGCCCCAACGGCGCCGGCAAGACGACGCTGCTCAATGCGCTGTCGGGGTTCTACGCGCCCACCGAGGGACGCGTGACGCTGCTGCAGGACGAGGTCGGCGGCCGCTCGAGCGTTCAGATCGCCCGCGGCGGACTCACCCGCACCTTCCAGAACACCGAACTGTTCCCCGAGATGACGGTCGAGGAGAACGTGCGGGTGGCCTTCCATGCCCGAAGCCGCTGCGGCTTCGTGTCCACGGTACTCCGGTTGCCCGCGTTCAGGGCCGAGGAGCGGCTGCAGCGGGAACGCGCGGCGCTGCTGCTCGACTACGTGGGGCTTGCCGCCTACCGCGACGAGACGGCCGCCAACCTCGCCTTCGGGCACCAGCGACGACTGGAGATCGCGCGCGCGCTCGCGCTGTCGCCGGAGATCCTCCTGCTCGACGAGCCCGCGGCCGGCCTCACGCATGCCGAGATCGACGAGCTGATCGCGCTGATCCGCGACCTGAAGCGGCTCGGCGTCACGGTGGTGCTGGTCGAGCACCACGTGGACATGATCATGTCGGTCTCCGACCACGTGACGGTACTCGACTACGGCGAAGTGATCGCCTCGGGCGCACCGGGCACGGTGCGCGAAGACCCGAAGGTCATCGAGGCCTACTTCGGCGCCAGCGCCTCGCCTGCGGGGGATGCGGCATGAACATGACGACGGCGTCCTCCCCGCCTGCGCTGCTGAAGGTCACCGACCTGGGCGTCGCCTACGGCCAGGTCCGCGCGGTGCAGTCGGTCAGCCTGGAGGTCGGCGCAGGCGAATTCGTCGCGATGATCGGTTCGAACGGCGCCGGGAAATCCTCGACCATGAAGGCGATCGCCGGCGTGCTCGCACCGGTGTCCGGACGCGTCGAGTTCAACGGCGCGGACGTCACCGGGCAGCCCTCGCACCGACTGGTTCGGCAGGGCCTGGCCATGGTGCCCGAGGGCCGCCAGGTCTTCGCGGAGCAGACGGTCGAGGACAACCTTCGGCTGGGCGCCTTCGTGTTCTCGCGCACGCCGAAAATGATCGACGAGGCGGTCGACCGCGGCTTCACGCTGTTCCCGCGACTGGCCGAGCGTCGCGCCCAGGCGGCGGGTTCGCTGTCGGGCGGGGAGCAGCAGATGCTCGCGATGGCCCGCGGCCTCGCTTCGCGACCCCGGCTGCTGGTCATCGACGAACTGTCCCTGGGACTCGCGCCCCGGGTGCTGGACATGCTGTTCCCGGTCCTGCAGCAACTCAACCGGGACGGGCTCGCGATCCTGCTCGTCGAACAACTCGCCACGCAGGCGCTCGCCGTATCCCATCGGGCCTACGTGATGGAGACCGGTCGGGTCACCCTGCAGGGCAGCGCCCGCGACCTCGCGCAGGACCCGGCGGTCCGCCAGGCCTACCTCGGACGACACTGATCCACGGGCCTCGGGGCGTTCGATGACCCTCTCCCTGAGAGTCCTGCGCGAGGAGGAGATCCCCCTGGCGGTGGACTGGGCAGCCGCCGAGGGCTGGAACCCGGGACTTTCGGATGCCCGTTGCTTCGCCACGGTAGACCCCCGGGGATTCCTGCTCGCCGAGCGCAACGGCGTGCCTGCGGGCACGATCTCCCTCGTGAACTACGACGAGCGCTTCGCCTTCCTCGGGTTCTACATCGTGCGGCCCGACCAGCGCGGCCAGGGCATCGGATGGCAGCTGTGGCAGCGGGCGATCGACCATGCCGGGTCGCGTACCGTCGGGCTGGACGGGGTCCTCGCCCAGCAGCACAACTATCGCCGCTCCGGCTTCGGGCTGGCCCACCGCAACATCCGCTACGGCGGGCGCGCGGTCGCCTCGCCACCGATCGACGGCATGCCGCGAGTCGACCTTCGGGAGGTGCCCTTCGAGGCCCTGGAGCGCTCGGACCGCGCGGTGTTTCCAGCCGCGCGCACGGCGTTCCTTCGTGCGTGGATCGGTGCGCCCGGGCATCGTGCGCGCGCCATCGTCGATCAGGGTCGGCTGCGAGGCTGGGGAGTGATCCGCCCCTGCAGGGTGGGCTACAAGATCGCCCCTCTGGTGGCCGACGATGCGTCGATCGCCGGCGTGCTGTTCGACGACCTCGCCTCCGCCGTGCCCGGGGAAGACCTCTTCCTCGACGTGCCGGAGCCCAACGCGGCCGCCGTCGCGCTGGCGAAGCAGCGGGGCCTGCATCCAGTGTTCGAGACCGCGCGGATGTACAAGGGCCCGACGCCCGAACTGGCGCTCGATTCGCTGTTCGGCATCACCAGTTTCGAACTGGGCTAGCCGGGCGACGGCCTCGACGAGCCTGGCCGCTGCCGGTCACCGGTGCGAACCGCGCCGGGGCCATGCGATTACCCGTCGATCGCCCCCGATACACGCTTCCAGAACGCGGTGAACGACCCGCACGGGCGATCCGGATCGTCCGTGAAGCGCGGCACGGGTTCGACCCGCACGCGCGCGGCGGCGAGGGCTTCGCGATAGCCCGGATTGAGCGTCGCGCGCGCCGAGATCGTGCAGGCCTGCGGCAAGGCATGCACCAGTTGCGCAAGGTCGCCGCACCACAGCGCATCGGATTCGCGCAACATCGCCTCCATCACGAACCGCCAGCGCCGCGCGGACCAGGGGAACCGCTGGTGGAACGGGCGATGCAGCACGGCCAGCACGAACGCGCCCCCCGCGGGCCGTCGCAGCGCCCACGGATGCATCAGGTGCACGTCGCGCCCGCGCAGGTCGGGACATCCGGATGCCTCGGGCGAAGCCTCCGGCGGCTGCGCGAGCAGCGGCGGCGGTTCGGCCGAGGCAGGGCGGACCCGCTCCGGCCCGGCATCGCCCCCCTGGCGCGCATGCCGGTCGAGATCCTCGTAGCTGCGGTCGATGAAGGTGCCCGGGCTCGCCAGCATCGGCGCGTAGCGAGCCACGTTGGCCGCATCGAACAGGTAGGGCTTGCTGCTGAAGGTGCCCGCGCACCATTGCCACGAGAGATGGTTGGATCCCAGGTCGCCGTCGAGCAGGTGGCCGACCATCCAGTCGGCAGCCGCTCGCCAGTGCACCTTGCGCCCATGCACGGCGTACGACGCGAGCCACATCCGCTGGTGGTTGTGCAGCCAGCCCGTGTCATACAGCGCGCGCACCGAGGCATCGATCGCCGGCACGCCGGTGCAGGCCTGCAGCAGGTCGTCGGGCACGCGCCCCGAGTAGCGCACGCCCGGCAGGGGCGGGCGCACGTCGGCGAGGATGCCCTCGCCCAGGTGGCGCCACGCATGATGAAAGAACTCGCGCCAGCCGAACTCGGAGACCAGCTTGTCCTGCGCGCCAAGACGATGGCGCTCGCGCAGGCGGGCGAGCACCTCGGGCAGATCGATCAGGCCGTGCGTGATCCACGGCGACAGGCCGGTGACTGCGCCGCGGAGATGGTTGCGGCTTCGCGCATACGCCACCGGATCGACCCGATCGACGCAGGCCAGCGCCGCCTCGCGCGCAGGCGTCCACTCGCGGGGGCCGGTCATGGCCGCTCCCCGCCCCGGCGCGCAGGGACGACCGCGATGCGCAGCGTCCGCGCGCGGGCCGCGCAGCCTGCCCGCGCGGTCACCGGCGCAGCCCGGACCCCCGGCCATACCCTCCTTGCCCGAACGGATGTAGGCTCGTTCCCCATGCCTTGCCCTCCCTCGCCTCGACGGCCTCGCCCGCGATGAGCCCCACCGACCTCGACTCGGCCCTCGCGGGCGCCCTGCGACCCGTACCGCCCGTTCGACTGCCCGAAGCGCTGCTGATCGGCGCTGCCGGGAGCCTCGGCGAGGCGATGATGAGCGGTCTGCTGGCCAGCTCCGACTATGCACGCATCCATGTCGGCGTGGATCGCCCGATGCCCAGCACCAGCGACCGCTTCTCCGCGCTGCGGCTCGACGGCACCACCCCGTGGCCCCCCGCGCGCGATGCCTTCCTGTGCGAGACGCCGCCCGAGGCCCCGGTCCGCGACGATGCGCCGATCCGACCCCTCTCGCATCCGGACATGCTGGCGGCAGCGCGGCGCGCGCGCGACGCGGGGGCCCGCCGGCTGGTGCTGGTGGCACCGCTGGGCGCGCTGCTGCAACTCTCCACGACCGCCCGCACGCTGGGGCACCGGGACGAGGTCGAGCTGCTGTCCCTCGGGTTCGAGACCGTGCTGATCGTGCGCCCCACCCGGCCGGAGGACGCCAACGCAGCCCGTGGCCTGGTGCCGGGCCTGGTGCGCGCGGCCGGACGCGCCCTGGCGCACATCATGCTGCCGACGGCCATCCAGCCGATGCGTGCGAGCACGGTCGCCGCAGCCATCCTCACGGCGGCGGCTCGGGTGCCGCCCGGCGTGGCGGTGATGAGCGCGCGCGAGATCACGGCCATCGTCGCTGAATCCGATCCGACCGCCGGCCGCCCGCGGCGCCGCTGGTAGGCCCGGCACGCGGGGCAGCGAAGCCTGCTGTTCGACCGTCGCCACGGCACCGCCCGCCTCTCGTGCAGCGCGCCCCGGCGTTGGCGATAATCGGCCTCGCCCGGTCGGCGGCGGAGCGCCCGCCGGACGCTCGGCACGCCGCCGCATCGTTCCTGCGGCGACCCTCCTGGGCGGCCCGTTGCGGCCCCGCTCGCGGCCCTGGCGCTCGCCCCTCGCGGGTCGGTCGCGGCGGGGCCCGACCCGTGCCGCGCGACCCGGTTTCCCCTGCTGCCCGTCCGTCCCCGCTTGCCTCACGCCCCTGATCCCGCCTTCCCCGGAGCCCCACCCATGCGCAACGTCACGCTCACCCAGTATCTGGTCGAACAGGAACGCAGCCTGTCCGGCGTCGGCCCGGAACTGCGGCTGCTGATCGAAGTCGTCGCGCGCGCCTGCAAGGCGATCGGACATGCCGTGTCCAAGGGCGCCCTGGCCGACGTCCTCGGCGGGGCCGGCACCGACAACGTGCAGGGCGAGGCACAGAAGAAGCTCGACGTGATCTCGAACGAGGTGCTGGTCGAGGCCAACTGCTGGGGGGGCTGCCTCGCGGGCATGGCCTCCGAGGAAATGGACGACCCGCTTCCCATCCCCAGCCAGTATCCGAAGGGCCGCTACCTGCTGCTGTTCGATCCGCTGGACGGCTCTTCGAACATCGACGTGAACGTGTCGATCGGCACGATCTTCTCCGTGCTCGAGTGCCCGCCCGGGGTCACGGACCCGACCGAGGCCGACTTCCTGCAACCGGGCACGCGACAGGTCGCGGCCGGTTTCGCCGTCTACGGACCAGCCACGGTGCTGGTGCTCACGCTGGGCAACGGCACGGCAGGCTTCACGCTCGACCGCGAGGTGGGTTCGTGGATCCTCACCCAGCCGCGGATCCGCATCCCCGAGCAGACCCGCGAGTTCGCGATCAACATGTCGAACGCGCGCAACTGGCCCGCCCCGGTCACCCGCTACATCGACGAATGCGTGGCCGGGAAGACCGGGCCCCTGGGCAAGGACTACAACATGCGGTGGGTCGCCTCGATGGTGGCCGACGTCTACCGCATCCTCTCGCGCGGCGGCGTGTTCATGTACCCCGCCGATGCGAAGCACGTCGAAGGACGGCTGCGCCTGATGTACGAAGCCAACCCGATGGCCTTCATCGTCGAGCAGGCCGGTGGCGCCGCCAGCACCGGACGCCAGCGCATCCTCGAGGTGCAACCGGCGAAGCTGCACCAGCGCGTGGGCGTGATCCTCGGCTCGCGCGAGGAAGTCGAGCGACTCGCAGGCTACTACGCCGAGGCCGGCTGACACCTGTCGGGGGGCCCGGCGCGCGCGACAGGCGCCCGTCGCTGGCGGATAATCGGGCGATGGCCGAGTCCAACCCTTCCTCCGCGGAGCCCCGTGCCGCGGCAGGCGATCCCGGCACTGCCGTAGCCGGTCCGGAAGCGAACCCTGCGCACGTCGCCCTGGCGCCCGAAGCCGGGCATGCGGCCGGCCCCGACTCGCCCGGCGCCCCAGGCCACGCGCAATCCGCGCCCGCCCACGGCGCACGGGCCGCGATCGCGCTGGCCGCGCTGGGCGTCGTGTTCGGCGACATCGGCACCAGCCCGCTGTATGCGATGAAGGAGGTGTTCTCCGAAGCCCACGCCATCAGCGCCACGCACGACCACGTGCTGGGCGCCGCATCGCTGGTGTTCTGGGCCCTGATGCTGGTGGTATCGGTCAAGTACGTGCTGTTCATCATGCGCGCGGACAACCGCGGCGAAGGCGGCATCATGGCGCTGATGGCCCTGGTGCTGCGGGGTACCGACGCACGGCGCGACGCCCGGCAGCGCGCGGTGCTGGTGCTGCTGGGCATCTTCGGCGCGGCCCTGTTCTACGGCGATGGCGCGATCACGCCCGCCATCTCCGTGCTGTCGGCCGTCGAGGGACTGGAGGTCATCGCCCCGTCGCTGTCGGCCGCCGTGATCCCGATCACGCTGACCGTGCTGGTCGGGCTGTTCCTGATGCAGCGGCGGGGCACCGGGGCCGTCGGACGCCTCTTCGGTCCGATCACGCTGGCCTGGTTCGCCGCGCTCGCGCTGGGCGGCATCGCCAGCATCGCGCAAACCCCCGAGGTGCTGGCCGGACTCAACCCCGCCTACGGGCTCACCTTCCTGCTCGAGGGGCGGCTCACCGCGCTGTTCGTGCTGGGCGCGGTCGTGCTCGCGGTCACCGGCGCCGAGGCGCTCTACGCCGACATGGGACACTTCGGCCGGGCGCCGATCAGGCTCGCCTGGTACGGACTGGTGCTGCCCGCGCTGGTGCTGAACTATTTCGGACAGGCCGCGCTGATGGTGCGCGACCCCTCGGCCATCCGCAATCCCTTCTACCTGATGTTCCCCGACTGGGCGCAGATCCCGATGCTGCTGCTGGCCACCGCCGCCACGGTGATCGCCTCGCAGGCGGTGATCTCCGGCGCGTTCTCGGTCACGCGGCAGGCCATCCAGCTCGGCTACTGCCCGCGGCTGGCGATCGTCCACACTTCCGAGCGCGAGATCGGGCAGGTCTACATCCCGCTGGTGAACTGGCTGCTGCTGTTCGCGGTCGTGGCGCTGGTGCTGGGCTTCCAGACCTCGGGGGCACTGGCCTCGGCCTACGGCATCGCGGTCACCGGCACGATGGCGATCGACACCGTGCTCGCCGCGGTGGTGTTCCGCCGGGTGTGGGGCTGGAGCTACGCGCGCACGATCGCCTTCCTGCTCGCCTTCGCGGTCATCGACCTCGCGTTCCTCGGCGCCAACCTGCTCAAGCTCGCCGATGGCGCGTGGTTCCCGCTGACCCTGGGGCTGCTCGGGGTCGTCGTGCTCACCACCTGGAAGCGGGGACGCGAACTGCTGATGGACGGGCTGCGCGAAGGCGCGATCGACCTGCGCAGCTTCATCGAAGGCCTGTCGCGCCATCCGCCCACGCGCGTCGAGGGTACCGGCGTATTCCTCACCGCGGACCGCGACGGCGTGCCGCATGCACTGCTGCACAACCTGCTGCACAACAAGGTCCTGCACGAACGGGTGCTGCTGCTCACCGTGGTGATCGACGACGTGCCCAGCGTACCGGCCTCGCAGCGGCTGCGGGTCGAGACGCTGGCCGAGGGCTTCCACCGCCTCACCCTCCATTTCGGCTTCCGCGATACGCCCGACGTTCCGGTGGCACTCGAGGGCCTGCCGGCCTTCGGACTGCCCTTCGAGATGATGGAGACCTCGTTCTTCCTCTCCCGCGAGACGGTGGTGCCCACGATGCGCCGGGGCATGGCGCTGTGGCGCGAGCGGCTGTTCGCCGCCATGGCGCGCAACGCCGGCAGCGCAGCCGCGTATTTCCGCCTGCCCGCCAACCGCGTGATCGAGCTGGGCACGCAGGTCGAGATCTGATCGGGCGGGCTTCCGCCCCACGCATGCCCGCCCGTCGGGTACGGCCCGATCCGGCCCACCCGGTGTCGCCGCGATGGCACGCGTCGCCGAGCCCGCGCCAGGTCCCTGTGCCCGCCGCCGTGCGCTCCTGCGGCCGGTTCGCGCTCGCAGGCGCGGCCGGGGCACGGGCCGCCCTCGGCGCAGGGTCCCGGCGGCAGCGCCGCGAACGGTCGCGCGCCCCTGCGCTATGCTGCAGGCCATGTCGCTGCGAAAACTGAAGGCGTGGGAGGACGCAGGCCTCATCGATGCCGCCACCCACGCACGCATCCGCGACTGGGAGGCCGCGCACGCGCGGCCCTACGCGCTGCGCGCGGTGGTCGGCCTCGCCGTGCTGGCGATCGGGCTGGGCATCGTCTCGGTGGTCGCCGCCCACTGGGCCGAGATCCCCGGCGAGATCCGCCTCACGCTCCACTTCACCCTCATCCTCGGCTGCCTCGCGGCGCTGGTGCGCGTCGATCACGACGCGCTGCTGTTCGTGCCGGGCGTGCTCGGGCTGACCTTCTTCGGCCACCTGGGCCAGGTCTACCAGACGAGTTCTCCACTGTACGTTCCCCTCGGGCTCTGGCTGCTGCTGTTCTCGCCGCTGCTGCTCGCCCGAGGTCGCGGCTGGCTCATCGTGCTGCTGTTCTTCGCGACGCTCGTGCTGACCCTGCTGGTCTATGCGGGCGAGCTGCTGGATCGGGCGGATCCTGCCGAGGCCTGGCGCACGGGCGCGCGCACGGCCCTTGCCCTGGCTTCGCCCGCGCTGATCGCACCGCTGGCGGCATGGGCCTGCGCGCGCAGCGACCGGCCCGGCTTCTGGCGGAGGCTCGCCCGGCTGGCGCTGGGGTGGTCCGCGACGCTCGCCAGTGCCGCTGCCGCCGCCAGCCTGGCGTCCTTCAGGACGCAGCCGGACCCGGAATGGTCGTTGAGCCTCGCCGCGGCCCTCGCGGTCTCGACCACCCTCGTGGTCGCGGCAGCCGTGCTGCGCAGGCTCCGGTCCGACGCGCAGGCCCGTCTCGAGCCGACCGTGTTCGCCGGGCTCGCCGTCGTCCCGCCGCTCGCGTGGCTGCTCGGCGGCAGCGAGGTGGTGGCGGCCCTGCTGTTCATGGGGCTGTGGGCCGGCCTCGCCCTGGCCGCGCTGCATGCAGGCTGGCGCGAGGCCTTCCAGCTGGCCGTCGCGCTCATCGCGCTGCGGCTGGTGATCCTGAGCTTCGAACTGGCCGGCGATCTGCTCACCAGCGGTGCCGGCCTCATCCTCTCCGGCCTGCTGATCCTCGGCGTGGTCTGGGCTGCGCTGCGCGTGGCGAGGCGTTTCGCGCCACAGGCCCCGGGCCGCGGTGAAGCGGGACCCGGATGAACCGCCCGAATCCCCGCGCGCTGCTGCGCGCCCTCGTCCTTGCACTGCCCCTGCTGGGGCTGGGCGCGATCTGGGCGATCGTCCATACCCGCGCCCAGCAGGGCGTCGAGTGGGACGTGCCGGTACGCGGCTACGACCCGCGCGACCTGCTGCGCGGGCACTACATCGTCTACCGGTACGACTGGCCCGGGCTGGACGCCGGCCCCGCCCTGCTCGCCACTGCCCGGGGGCTGTGCCTGCACGGCGAGCCTCCACGCATCGAACGGGTCGCGATCCTCGAGGGCGCCTGCACCCATCCGGTCCGCGCGACCGAGGCCGGCTCGGGGCTGGCAACGGGCAGGCTGTACGTCCCGCAGTCGCAAGCGGCCCCGCTGGAGCGGCAACTGGCCGACGACTCGCGGCGGGCGATCCTGCGCTTCCGGCTGCGTCCGGATGGCCACCTCATGCCCCTGCGCATCACGGTCGAGCCCGCCGCTGGAACCCGCTCTCCGCAGCCCTGAGCGGATGCATCGGCCGCGAGCACCGCGTTCGCCGGCATCGGCGGGCGTCGGACTGCAACCGCCTGCGGTCGACGCCGAGCAGGCCGCTCAGTAGCCGCGAGTCGGATCCACGACGTTGGCCGGCCTCTCGCCGCGTCGCACCCGCGCGAGATTGTCGACCACCTGCGCCGCCGCGGTGCGCGGGATGGCGATCGAGGCCAGATGCGGGGTGATCAGCACCTGCGGCAGGTCCCAGAGCGGGTGGCCCGCCGGCAACGGCTCTTCGTGGAAGACGTCGAGCGTGGCCTCGGCGACGTGGCCCGAGCGCAGCGCCGCCACCAGCGCACGCTCGTCCACGGTTCGACCGCGGCCCGCGCTCACCAGCTTCGCCCCGCGCGGCAGCATCGCCAGCCGACGCGCGTCCATCAGCCCCTCGGTGGCCGGCGTGAGCGGCAGCAGCATCACGCAGATCTCGCACTGCGCGAGGAAGGCGGGTAGCGCCTCGTCGCCGGCGAGGCCCTCGACACCCGGCAGCGTCTTCGGGGTGCGCGACCAGCCCAACACGCGAAAGCCCTGCCGTGCGAGTTCGCAGGCAGCCATCGAGCCCAGTTGCCCCAGGCCCATCACCCCGACCGTGCACTCGCGCGCCTCGCGCGGCGCGATCCACTGCCACGCGCGGCGCTCGCGCGCGCGTTCGAACGCACCGAAGTCGCGGAAATGCCGCAGCACCGCGGCCAGCACGTACTGCGCCATCATCCGGCCCATCGCGGGGTCCGAGATGCGGGTGACCGGCACGCCTGCGGGCAGCGTGGGGTCGCGCACGATCGCATCGACCCCCGCGCCGAGGTTCACGATGAGCCGCAGGCGCGGAAACTGCCGGTAGAAGCCGGCCGGCGCATTCCAGGCGAGCACGGCCTCCACCTCGGCGGGATCACCGCACTGCGGCCAGGCACGGAACTCCAGTTCGGGCTCGGCCTGCGCGAAGGCGGACTGCCACTCCGAGGCGCTGTCGTACTCGCTGTAGAAGAGCAGCGCCATGGATGCACTCAGGCGAAGGCGGAGATCCCGGTCATCGCACGCCCCAGCACCAGCGCGTGGATGTCGCTGGTGCCTTCCAGCGTGTTGACCGTCTCCATGTTGAGCAGGTGCCGGATCACGGCGTACTCGTCGCTGATGCCGTTCCCGCCGTGCATGTCACGCGCGGCGCGCGCGATCTCCAGCGCCTTGCCGGTGGAGTTGCGCTTGACGATGGACACCATCTCCGGCGAGGCACGGTTCTCGTCGCGCAGCCGCGACACCCGCAGCACGGCCTGCAGCCCGATGGCGATCTCGCACTGCATGTCGGCGAGCTTCTTCTGCACCAGCTGGTTGGCGGCGAGCGGTCGCCCGAACTGGTGGCGGTCGATCGTGTAGCGTCGCGCCGCATGCCAGCAGGCCTCGGCCGCGCCCAGCGCGCCCCAGGCAATGCCGAAGCGCGCGTTGTTCAGGCAGCCGAACGGCCCGCGCAGCCCACGCGCGCCCGGCAGCAGCTGCGCGTCGGGCACGAACACCTGGTCCATCGCGATCTCGCCGGTGGGACTCGCGCGCACCGAGAACTTGCCTTCGATCTTCCGGGTGGCGAGCCCGGGCATGCCGCGCTCGAGGATGAAGCCGCGGATCGTGTCCTCGCGGTCCTCGCCGCCGGAGGTCTTCGCCCACACCACCATCAGGTCGGCGATCGGCGCGTGGGTGATCCAGATCTTGCTGCCGCTGAGCACCCACCCGCCATCCACCTTGCGCGCGCGCGTGTTCATGCTGCCGGGGTCGGAGCCGTGGTCCGGCTCGGTCAGGCCGAAGCAGCCCAGCAGTTCGCCGGTGACCATGCGCGGCAGGTAGCGGCTGCGCTGCTCCTCGCTGCCGTAGGCGTAGATCGGCAGCATCGACAGCGTGCCCTGCGTGCCGCAGGCCGAGCGGAAGGCGGTGTCCACCCGCTCGAGCTCGCGCATCACCAGCCCGTAGGCGACATAGCCGATGCCCGCGCAGCCATAGCCGGACAGCGTGGCCCCCAGCAGGCCGAGCTCGCCCATCTCGCGCATGATCCCGCGATCGAAGGTCTCGTGGCGGTTCATCGCCACGATGCGCGGGGCAAGCCTCTCCTGCGCCCACGCGCGGGTGCTGTCGCGGATCGCGCGCTCCGACTCGTCGAGCTGGTCGTCGAGCAGGAACGGATCGTCCCACTCGAAGCGGCCCCCGGTCAGGGTGACCGCCTCGAGATCGCCGGGGACGCCCATGCGACCCCGCCGGATCAGGTGCGCTCGATCACCATCGCCATGCCCTGGCCCACGCCGATGCACAGGCTGACCAGGGCGTAGCGACCCCCGACACGCTGCAACTGGCGGGCAGCGGTGAGCGCGATGCGCGCGCCCGAGGCACCCAGGGGATGGCCGACGGCGATGGCCCCGCCGTTCATGTTCACGCGCGAATCCTCGAACGAGGTCCCCAGCCCCTTCAGGCAGGCGAGTACCTGCGCGGCAAAGGCCTCGTTGATCTCGATCACGTCCATGTCCTTGAGCGTGAGCCCCGCACGCGCGAGCGCCTTCTGCGAGGAGGGCACCGGGCCGTAGCCCATGATCCGCGGCGGCACGCCCGCGGCGGCCGTGGCGAGGATGCGGGCGATCGGCTTCACGCCCGCCTTCTCGCCGATGGCGCGCGAACCCACGAGCACGGCGGCGGCCCCGTCGTTGACGCCCGATGCATTGCCCGCGGTGGTCACGCCGCCCGCGTTGAGCGGCTTGAGTTTCTGGAGCGCCTCCATCGTGGTGTCGGGGCGCGGATGCTCGTCGGCCGCCACGACCTTGGGGTCGCCCTTGCGCTGCGGGATGCTCACCGGCGCGATCTCGCCATCGAAGAAGCCGTCGGCTTTCGCGGCGGCGTACTTGCGCTGCGAGGCCAGTGCGAACACGTCGGCGGCCTCGCGTGGCACGCCGATGTCCTGCGCGAGGTTGTCGGCGGTCTGCGGCATCGAGTCATCGCCGAACTGCTTCTCGACCTTCGGGTTGGGGAAGCGCGGGCCGATGGTCGAGTCGAACACGCGAAAGTCGCGGCTGTAGGCGCTCTCCGCCTTGGCCATCACGAAGGGGGCGCGGCTCATGCTCTCCACGCCTCCGGCGATGAACAGGTCGCCTTCGCCGGCAGTCACCACCTGGGCGGCATAGGCCACCGCGTTGAGCCCGCTCGCGCAGTTGCGCTGCAATACCGTGCCGCCGACCTCGATCGGAAGCCCCGCGAGCAGTCCGGCATGACGGGAGATGCAGCGGCTGTCCTCGCCCCCCTGGTTCGCGCAGCCGATCACGATGTCCTCGAGCTGCTCGGGCTTGAAGGCGCTGCGCGCCATCAACTCCTTCATCACCCCGGCGAGCAGGTCGTCGGGGCGCACGCCCGCCAGGGCACCGGCGTGGCGGCCGATCGGGGAGCGCAGTCCGTCGTAGATATAGGCGTCGAGCATGGAAGTCCTCGCGGGTTCGTTCGGTGAGTGCCGGAGACCTGCGGACGCCGGCGGGGAGGTGGGGCTTGCTGAGCGGGGGGCACCTTGCCCGCAGGCGCATGCGCCGCGAACGCGGCGGGCGCGCTACTCGGGCGTGAGCAGCGACACGCCCAGGCGGGCGCGGCGGGTCATCCAGATGTTCGGGCGGTAGCGCGGATCGCCGAGGAGACGGTACATGTTCTCGAGCACCGCGTGGATGCGCCTGACGCCCACCACGTCGCCGAAACGCAGCGGACCGTTCGGGTAGTTGAGCCCGAGCGTGACGGCCTTGTCGATGTCGGCGGGCGAAGCGGTCTTCATCTGGGCAATCGAGCAGCCGATGTTGCAGATCATGGCCACCACGCGCTGGGCGATGAATCCGGGGCTGTCGCGCATCACCGTGACCGGTCGGCCGTCGGAGGCCAGCAGCCCGTGCGCAGCGGCCAGCATGGCCGGGTCGGTGACCGGCGTGCCCATGATCGTGCGTCGGCGATCCATCGGGAACAGGGTGTCGACCGCGACCGTGCGCGCGGGATCGAGGCCCTGCTCGACCGCGCTGTGGGTGGCGTCGGTACCGTAGGGCGTGACCAGGATCAGCGCGCCCGCCGAAGGCTGCTCGCCGCGCTCGAGCGGCGCGCCCAGCGAGTCGAGCAGCGCGACCAGCGCCTCGTGGCCCTGCGGCTCGGCGCGGCTCACCCACACGCTCGCCGGACGCGCATCGGGAGCAGGCGCCTCGGCCGGCACCAGTGGCTTCATGTCGGCGTCGTAGTCGTAGAAGCCGCGCTTGCTCTTGCGGCCCAGCACGCCCGCTTCGCAGCGCGCGCGCATCAGCATCACCGGCCGGTAGCGCGGCTCGTCGTAGAACTGCTGGTAGATCGCCTCGGAGGCGGGATGGGTGACATCCAGCCCGGTGAGTTCCATCAACTCGAACGGACCCATCCGGAAGCCACCGACATCGCGCATCACGCGATCGACGTCGACGATGCCCGCCAGCGATTCCTGCAGCACGTGGGCCGACTCGATGGTGAAGCCACGCCCGACCTGGTTGACGATGAAGCCGGGCACGTCCACGCAGCGCACCGGCTCGCGGGTCATGCGCCGCCCGATCACCATCAGCGCGTCGCCGACCCACGGCTGGGTCTGCACCCCGTCGATGACCTCGACCAGCTTCATCAGCGGGACCGGGTTGAAGAAGTGAAAGCCCGCGAAACGACTGGCCGTGGCGAGCTTCGCCGAGATGGTGGTCACCGACAGCGAGGACGTGTTGGTGGCCAGGATGCACTCGGGCGAGACGACCTTCTCCAGTTCGGCGAAGGTCTGCTGCTTGATCGCCAGGTTCTCGATGATCGCCTCGACCACGAGGTGGGCGGCGGAGAATGCCTCCATCGACTCGACGACCTCGACCCGCCCCAGCGCGGCCGCGGCATCGGCCGCGGTCATCTGCCCCTTCTCGGCGGCCCGGTCGAACATCTTGCCGATGAAGCCGCGCGCCTCGGCCGCCAGGCCGGGTTTGGCGTCCATCAGCAGCACCCGCATGCCGCCGCCGGCGGCCACCTGCGCAATGCCGCGCCCCATGGCGCCAGCGCCCAGCACCCCGACGACGAGGTCGGGCCGGTTCGGATCGAAAGCCATGACTCGAGTGACTCCTGCTGCGATGAAGGACCGTCGCCTCAGGCGCGACGGATGAACTCCGCCTCGATGATGATCTCGACATTCGCGCCTACGCCCTCCTCGGGCGAGGGGAAACCGAGACCAAAGGCGCGACGGTCGAAGCTGCCGCGCGCCGAGAACCCGATCGTGGGCAGCTTGGTCACCGGGCGCGAGCGGAACACGCCGTTGAGCGTCGCCTCCAGCGTGACCGGCGCGGTCATGCCCAGCAGCGACAGTTCGCCGGCGATGCGCAGGCGCCGCGGCTCGAGTACCTGCACCGCGGTCGAGCGCCAGTTCGCACGCGGGAACTTCTCGGCGTTGAAGAACTTCGGCCCGCGCAGGTCGGCATTCCAGTCACGCTTGTTGAGGCCCGCCGGGTAGTCGGTCTCCACCGAGGCCAGGTCGATGGTCGCCGCGGCCGAGCATTTCGACAGATCGGCCGGGTCGAAGTCCACGTGCGCATCGAAGCGGGTGAAGCGCACGGTGTAGTTCGACAGCCCGAAATGGCTGATGCGCCACAGCAGGCTCGCGTGGGTGACGTCGAGCGTGTAGCGACCGGCCGGCGCATCGAGCGCCGGCGCCTGGGCGCCTGCCGGCATCGCACCGGCGACCGCGGCCGCGCCCAGCGTACCGAGAACAGTCCTTCGCAGCATGCGTCTCCTCCTGTGCGGGCGGGTGTCCGAAGGACCCGGCCCGGTCGTGATGGTCGATCCGCCGCGAGCCGCGCGGCGGTCGTGTCAGCGCCCCTGGAACCGGGGCTTTCGCTTCTCCATGAACGCGGTGCGGCCTTCCTTGTAGTCTTCGCTCGCGAAACAGTTCTCCACCGCGCGGGCGCAGGCGTCGAGATCGCGCGCATCGGGGTCGGCGTGGATGTTGCGGATGATGAGCTTGACCGACTGCACGGTCATCGGCGCGTTCTCCGCGATCACGGAGGCCAGTTCGCGGGTCGCGGCCTCGAGGCGATCGACCGGCACGACGCGATTGACCAGTCCCATGACCTCGGCCTCGCGGGCATTGAAGCGGCGCGCGGTGTAGAAGATTTCCGCCGCGAACGACGGGCCCACGATGTCGGCCAGGCGCTTGATGCCCGAGAAGCGGTAGCCCAGGCCCAGCTTGGCCGCGGGTACCGCGAACTGCGCGTCCTCGGCGCAGACCCGGATGTCGGCGCCCAGCGCAATGCCCAGCCCGCCGCCGATGCAGAAGCCGCGGATCATGGCGATGACCGGCTTGCTGCAGGCCTGCAGGCGATCGTTCGCGTGGTCGGCGATCGCGTTGTATTCCTTCACCGCCTCCATCGTGCCGCGGCGCTCGCCGAACTGGGAGATGTCGGCGCCGGACACGAAGGCCCGGTCTCCGGCCCCGGTGATGATGATCACGCGGATCTCCGGATCGGCCTCGTAGGCCTCGACGATGCGCGGCAGCGCCTCCCACATGTCCACGGACATCGCATTGTGGCGCGCGGGCTGGTTGAACACGATCCAGCCCAGGGGTCCTTCCTTGCGGACGATCATCCGCTCGGTCATGCCTTGCAGCGCGGGCAGGGCGTCGTTCATGCCGGGTCTCCGGAGTCGGGTGGCCGCCCCGTCGGACGGGGGGGCACGAGGATCGGTGCCGGTCGCCGCGGTGAGCGATCCGGCGCCCCGGAATCTAGCAGATTTGCCCGCGCGGCGAAATTTGGCTAGCCTGCAATCTCAAGGACCGGCCGGGATCGCGCCAGAGCCGGACACCGCCCCGAGGCGACGGGCCGCGGGGCTGGATCTCAGGAGGAGTCATGGCTTCGACATCATGTCTGGAGCCGCGCATGCACCTCCGCGCGGCAATCACCG
>CAIKXV010000186.1 GCA_903831455.1 uncultured Pseudomonadota bacterium
CCCTGGCGCTGCGGCCAGGTGCGGTCGGCCTCCAGGGTGGGCGGCACCGCGGGCACCCTCAGCAGTGGCGGTGGCCGCAGTCCGGGCACCTGTTGCTCGTCGCGCGTGCCCCGGTCCACCAGCGCGCCGGGCGTGCCGAGCCTGCCCTGGGCCTCGTCCATCTTCAGCATCACCGCGCGGGCGCCCTGGTCGGACAACACCCATGTCGCGTCGCCATGGTGCCAGCTCACCCGGGCTTGCGCCTTGGGCAAGGCCGCCAGCAGCGCCGCGGCCTGCGCGCGGCTCAGCGTGCTGGACAAGCCGTCCTTGCCCAGCCGTACCGCGCCCAGCGACCGGTCGTTCACCCGCATCGTCAGCACCGGCTGGGGCGGCAAGGCCTTGACGGCCGCGGGTTCGGTGTAGTTTCCGAGCACCAGCTTCACCTCGGGGCGGGTGGCTGGCCCGGGCCGGCGCGTCACGAGGACGGACACCGGCAAGTCGGCGCGGTCTTCGTGGTAGCCCGCCGCGCGGCAGATGCCGGTGTTGTCGCAGGCCAGTTCCCAGTCCTCGGGCCAGAACTTGACGCCCTCGGCGATCGCCGGGGCGGCGGCTGCGGCGATGGCGGGGCCGGGCGCCAGGGCAAGGGAAAGGGCAAGGAACAGGACGGAGGGTTTCATGGCAGGCGCCGGAGGGCCGTTGGCAGGGAGCGACGTCGTATCCGGCAAGTGTGCGCTGATGGGCCTTCGGGCTGAAGGGGGCTTCGACGAAAGCCCAAAGCCACCCTGCCGGGACCCAAGGCCCGGCAACCAGCCCGCCGGGGGGGCCGCGTCGCATCGGGTAGGACTGCGCAGGTTCGCCCTTGGCACGACTTGAAGAGTCCCCCGCCGCGCCGCTCACCCGGCGCCATCAGGGGCCTTCAGCCGCCAAAACCTTCCTCTGCCCGCCGATTCGTGCACACTTCTGCCTCCAACGTGCGGATTCAGGGAGAAGATCGATGCAGACGGTCAAGAGCGCGCTGGCCCAGAAAAGCGGCGCTCTCATCAGCGTCCGGTCGAGCGACAAGGTGGTGGAGGCACTGCTGCGGATGCGCGACAACCGCGTCCGGTCGGTGCTGGTCATCGACGACGACAAGCTCGTGGGCATCGTCACGCAGGGGGACTGCGCCATCAAGGTGCTGCTGCCCGGCCTCGACGCGAAGCAGACGCTGGTGAGCCAGGTGATGACCGCCAACCCGGTCACGGTCAAGCCGGCCGACGGGCTGGAAGGCTGCATGGCCATGATGGCCTCGCGCGGCTTCCGCCACCTGCCCGTGCTCGACGGCGGCAAGGTCGTGGGCGTGATCTCGATCGGCGACGTGGTGAAGGACACTATCCGCGAGCTCGAGCGCAACGTCGGCGACCTGATGGGCTACATCATGCACGACGGCCCCGGGGGCTGATCGCGCCGCTGGAATGACGGCCAGGGGATGAACGCCGCTGGCTGGGGAAGGGCCGGAGGATGAGCGCCCGCGGCCCCGGGGAGCGTGCGCGCGGAGCGCTGCCATTGGCGGCCACTCTCCGGTAATGTTCAGGCAAATGCGCCGGCAGCAGACCGGCCCTGACTGGAGGAGAGCGCCATGAACCTGCCGCAGGCGTGCGCAGTTGCCACGCTCGCCCTGATCGCGACCCTGCCCGCCGACGGGGTCGCACAGGCCTGGCCCGTGAAGCCGGTGCGCGTGGTCATTCCGTGGCCTGCCGGCGGATCCAACGACGTGGTCGGGCGCATCGTGATGCAGGAACTCGCGCGCACCTTCGCCCAGCCGTTCGTGATCGAGAACCGCGCGGGCGCCGCGGGCTCGATCGGTGCGGACGTGGTCGCGAAGGCGCCCGGCGACGGCTACACGCTGATGGTGCATTCCACCACCCACGTGGGTAACGCCCACCTCTACGGCAAGAAGCTCACCTACGACACGATGAAGGACTTCACCGGGGTGGCGAGGCTCTCCTCCCAGCCCGGCGTGCTCGCGGTGCATCCGTCGCTACCGGTGAAGACCGTGCGGGATTTCGTCGCGCTGGCGAAGTCCCGACCGGGCCAGATCAACTATTCGTCCTCGGGCAACGGCAGCGCACCGCACCTGCAGATGGCGCTGCTGATCTCGATGGCCGGCATCAACATCACGCACGTGCCCTACAAGGGGGGAGCCCCGCAGGTCGCGGCGCTGATGGCGGGCGAGACGCAGGCGTCCTTCGCCACCATCGGCACCGTGATCAGCCAGATCCAGGCCGGGCGGCTGCGCCCGCTGGGCGTGGGCTCGGCCACGCGGTCGAGCGTGCTGCCCGACGTACCCACCATCGCCGAGGCAGGCCTGCCCGGCTACGAGATGAGCCCGTGGATCGGCGTGTTCGCCCCGGCCGGCACGCCGCGCCCGGTGATCGATCGCCTGAACCGGGAGATCAACGCCACGCTGGCGTTGCCCGAGGTGGTCGCCACGCTGGGCAAGCAGGCGCTCGACCCGGCGCCGACCACCGTCGATGACTTCAACCGCATCCTGCAGGTGGACTTCGAGAAGTACGGCAAGCTGATCGCGCTGACCGGCGCGCGGGTCGAGTGACCGGCGCGGCGTCGGCAGGACGAGGCTCGCGATGATCGGCGTGCACGACGCCATCTCCGGGGCTGTGCAATCGGACGGAGCCCTGCGATGAGCGGTGCGCACGGCGAGATCCCCGGCGCCTGCGGTGCTGACCGGCGAGCGCACCGGGTGATGTCTGATGGGCGGGCAGGAGGAGGTCCGCGATGAGCGACCCGAAGCGGGAGATCTCCGGGGCCACTGCGCGCGGAGGGGCCCTGCGATGAGCGGCTCGCACGACGAGATCCCCGGCGCCCGTGGCGCCACCGCCGCGCAGGCGGCCTTTGCCGCGGGGCTGCGCTTCGAGCAGTTGCCGCCCGAGGTGGTCGGGCACGCGAAGACCTGCGTGCTCGACACGCTGGGCTGCTGCCTGTTCGGCAGCACGCAGCCCGCGGTGCGCACGCTCGCGCAGATGGTCGCGGCCGAGGAGGCCGACGGTCCCGCGCCGCTGTTCGGTACCCGCCAGCGCGCGAGCCCGGCCATGGCCGCGCTGGTAAACGGAACCGCGGCGCACAGCTTCCAGCTGGACGAGATCCACATCCAGGCCACGCTGCACCCCGGTTCGGCCGCGGTGCCTGCGGTGCTCGCGCTCACGCAGTCGGGCGAGGCGCGCGTGAGCGGTCGCGACATGATCACCGCGCTGGTCGCCGGCTACGAGACCGGGCTTCGCACCGGCATCGCGGCCCGCGGGTCGATCTTCACCCGCGGCTATCACAACCAGGGCGCGACCGGCGCGCTGGTGGCCGCCGTGAGCGCCGGGCGCCTGCTGGGCCTGGACGCGTTCGCCCTGCAGCACGCGCTGGGGATTGCCGGCTCGCAGGCCGCCGGTCTGATGGCGGTACAGGAAGGCGCGATGGCCAAGAGCTTCCACTGCGGTCGCGCGGCGCAGAGCGGCGTCTACGCGGCTCGGCTCGCGCGGCTGGGCTTCACCGGCATCCCGCAGGTGCTCGAGGAGCCCTACGGTGGCTTCCTCGGCACCGTGGCGATCCCCGCGCAGTGCGACGGGGCGGCGCTCACGGCCGGACTGGGCGAGCGTTGGGAGATCCTGAGGGTGGGCTTCAAGCCGGCCCCGGCGTCCAACGGCAGCGTGAGTGCGATGACCGCGCTCGACACCCTGATGCGCGCGCACGGGCTCGACGCCGGGCAGATCGAGCGCATGACCGCGTACGTCAGCAGCAACACGCTCGCCCACTGCGGCTGGGAGTACACCCGCGAGAAGGTGCAGGGCGTGCTGGCCGCGCAGATGAACCTGCGCTACGGGCTGGCGGTGATGGCGTTGGAGCGCGAGGCCACCGCCGCCCAGTTCGCGCCGGACCGGCTGTTCGCGCCGCAGACGATGGCATACCTGCCGCGCATCCATGTCGAGCACGAGCCGAAGTACGACGGGAACAGTGGCATCCATCGCGTCGCCTGCCGCCTCGTGGTGCACACC
>CAIKXV010000187.1 GCA_903831455.1 uncultured Pseudomonadota bacterium
CGCCGGCCGTCGCAGGCCGCGGCGGCTCGTGCCCCGGCGCGGCGGCCGCGCGCGCCCCGCCATCGGCCGTTCATTCGCGGGCGGGCGGGCGCCGCGCGCACGCCGGAGATTCAATCGGCGGGCGGGTGGAGTTGCGCCGAGGGCCGGGTGAAGGTGCGGCGCCCGCGCCGCATCCCCCACATCGCGGGGGCGATCTCGGCGACCGCGTCGGCCGTCGAGCGGCAGTCGAGCAGCACGAGGTCGGCCGACTGGCCCACCGCGATGCCGTACCCGTCCCGGCGCAGCAGGCGGGCCGACCGGCTGCTCACCATCTCGAAGCAGGCGCGCAGTTCGTCGCGACGGCCGACCTGGCAGACATTCGCGTACAGGTTGGCCATGCGCGTGAGCGAGCAGTCGCCGAACGGGGTGAACGGGTTGAGCACGTTGTTCGTCGAAATCGAGCAGTTCACGCCCTGCGCGAGCAGCCGGTGCGCCGGGGTCACCGCACGCACCACGTCGTGCGTTCGGCCCCGGCCCATCAGGTAGAGATCGGTCGAGGGCAGCACGGTCACGGCCACGCCCGCCTGCGCGAGCGCGCGACCGATGCGCGCGAGACGCTCCGGCGGGAGCGTGGACAGGCGCGTCACGTGCCCCACCGCCACCCGGCCGCCCCAGCCATGGCGCTCGGTCGCCTCGGCCACGTGTTCGATCCACATGTCCTCGGGCGTGTCGCCGAAGTCGAGATGCATGTCGATGTCGACGTCGTGCTCGCGGGCGATCGCGAAGATGCGCTCGATCTGCCCGGCGGGATCGCTGTCGGTGTAAGGGCAGGCGCCCAGCACCCGGGCCCCGTCGCGCAGCGCCTGCACCAGCAGGTCCTCTGTTCCCGGGTTGTTCAGCAGCCCCTCCTGGGGGAACACGCAGATCTCGAGATCGATCGCCCAGTCCCATTCGCGCGCGAGCGCGCGCACCGCGTGGAACCCTGTGAGTCCGATGCCGGGGTCGACCTCGACATGGGTGCGCATGAGGCCGGTGCCCTGGGTGACCGCGCGCGAGAGCGTGCGGCTGGCGCGCTGGTACACGTCGGCCTCGTCGAAGCCGCGCTTGGCTGCACTCACCTCGGCGATCGCCTCGGCGAGCGTGCCCTCCTCCGCCCGGCAGCGGTCCAGGATGCAGCTCTTGTCGAGGTGGATGTGGGTCTCGACCAGCGGCGGGCAGAGCAGCCGGCCGTCGAGATCCAGCACCTCGCGCGCCGAGCCCGCGATGCCGCGCTCCGCGGGCTCGATCGCGACGATCCGCCCGTCGCGCATGCCGATGTCGAACAGCGCGTGTTCGTCGTGTCCGGCCAGGCGGCCGGAGCGCAGCAGCAGATCCACGCAGTCTCCTCGGGCAATGGACGCGATCGCCCGCGCGGCGGATCACGGGCATGCTCTCGGCATGCCGACGCGAAGTTCAGCATGCGGGCGGACGTGCGGCAAGGATCGCGCGCGTGCCCGCCGCTGCGTTAGTCTGCCCGACCATCGACCGGCAGTCGGCGAGCAGAGGGACAGACATGGCGATCCAGACCACACGGGCCACTCGCGGCATGGCCACCGCGCCGCACTCGGCCGCCAGCGCATCGGCCGCCGCCGTGCTGCGCGAAGGCGGCAATGCCCTCGAGGCGATGCTGGCGGCCGCGGCCACGATCTCGGTGGTCTACCCCCACATGAACGGTATCGGCGGCGATGCGTTCTGGCTGGTCCACCAGCCGGGGCAGCCCGTGACCACGATCGATGCCTGCGGTGCGGCGGCGACCGCCGCCACCCGCGACCTCTACGCGTCCGCAGGCCTGTCCTCCATTCCGTTCCGCGGCCCGCTCGCCGCGAACACCGCGGCCGGCACCGTCGCCGGCTGGGGTCTCGCGCACGCGATCTCGCGCGAGCGGATGGGTGGGCGCATGCCGCTCACCCGGCTGCTGGCCGATGCGATCCACCTCGCGCGCCACGGGCACCCGGTGACCCGCAGCTACACCGCCACGCTGACCGCCAAGCTCGCCGAGGTGCGCGACCAGCCCGGCTTCGCCGACCGCTTCATGCCCGAGGGCTGCGTGCCCCAACCGGGATCACTGCTGGTCCAGCAGCCGCTCGCCGCCACGCTCGAGCGCATCGCCACCGCGGGCACCGACGACTTCTACCGCGGCGAACTGGCCGCGAGCATCGCCGCCGACCTCGCCGCCGCCGGCAGTCCGGTATCGGCGGCCGACCTCGCCGCCTGCCGGGCGACGGAGCGCCCGCCGGTCTGGATCGACCACTCGGCCGGTCGCCTCTACAACATGGCCCCGCCCACCCAGGGCCTGGTCTCGCTCGCCATCCTCGGCGTGAGCGACCGCCTGAACCTCGCGAAGGTCGAGGCGGAGAGTGCCGACTACGTGCACCTGATGGTCGAGGCGACCAAGCAGGCCTTCTTCGTGAGGGACCGCCACCTCACCGACCCGGCGCGCATGACGGTCGACCCGCAGGGCTTGCTGGCCCCGGAGGCGCTCGACCGCATGGCCGCGCGCGTCGACCGCTCGCGCGCACTGCCCTGGCCCGCCCCGCAGCCGCCGGCCGACACCATCTGGATGGGCGTGATCGACGGCGAGGGCCGGGCGGTGAGCTTCATCCAGAGCGTCTACCACGAGTTCGGCAGTGGCCTGGTGCTGCCCGGCAGCGGCATCAACTGGCAGAACCGCGGTGCCTCGTTCTCGCTCGATCCGGCGGCGCTCAACACGCTGGAACCCGGACGCAAGCCGTTCCACACCCTCAACCCGGCGCTCGCGCAACTGGCCGATGGTCGCGTGATGGTCTACGGCACCATGGGTGGCGAAGGACAGCCGCAGACCCAGGCGGCGGTCTTCACCCGCCACGTCGTGTTCGGGCAGGACCTGCAGGCTGCGGTCTCGGCGCCGCGCTGGCTGCTGGGCCGCACCTGGGGCCAGGCGACGCAGTCCCTCAAGCTGGAGTCGCGCTTCGACCCTGCGCTCCTCGATGCCCTGCGGGCGAGAGGCCACGAGGTCGAGGTCTATGGGGCATGGGACGAGACGATGGGTCACGCGGGCGCCATCGTGCGCAGCCCCGACGGGGTACTCGAAGGCGCGTCGGATCCGCGCAGCGACGGCGCGGCCATCGGCTGGTAACCCCCCGGCCGCACGGGGGCCGCGCCCGCGGGGCGGTGCCGTGATCACCGCACCGCAGTGACCACGGACCGCTCGCCGGCGAACGACCGTCCGGCGAACTACTCGACCCGCGCGCCCGCCGCCTTGACGATCTTCGCGATCCGGTCGACCTCGCTGCGGATGAAGCGGTCGAACGCATCCGGCGTGCTGTAGCGGGGATCGATCCCCAGGGCGAGCATGCGTTCGCGCACGTCGGGCAGATCCAGCACCCGCTTGATCTCCGCGCTGATCGTGTTGAGCAGCGGTCGCGGCACCTTGGCCGGCGCGAGGATGCCCAGCCAGAGATCGAACTCGAAGCCCGGCAGGCCGGCCTCGGCGACCGTCGGGAGATCGGGCAGCGCAGGCGCGCGCTGGGCGGTGCTGACTGCCAGCGGCGTGACCCGGCGATCGCGCAGGAAAGGCAGGACCGGCGACAGCGGCGCGAAGAACATCTGGACGCGGTTGTTGACGGTGTCGTTGATCGCCTCGGGCGTGCCCTTGTAGGGCACGTGCACGATGTCGATGCCCGCGGCAAGCTTGAACTGCTCCCCGTTCAGGTGGGTGCCGGTGCCGATGCCGGCGGAGGCGAAGTTGAGCTTGCCGGGGCGGCTGCGCGCGAGCGCGAGCAGGTCGCGCATCGTCTTGACGCCCAGGTCGTTGGGCACCACCAGCACGTTGGGCGTACTGCCCACCTGGGCGACTCCGGCGAAATCGCGCAGCGTGTCGAACGGCAGCTTCGCGTACAGCGAGGCATTGACCGCATGCGAGATCGAATTGAGCAGCATCGTGTGGCCGTCGGGCGTGGCGTTGACCAGCATGGTGCCGGCCACCGTTCCCCCCGCGCCGGGGCGGTTGTCCACCAGCACCTGCTGGCCCCAGTTCTCGGTGATCTTCTGGCCGATGATCCGGGCGATGATGTCGGTCTGGCTGCCGGCCGACACCGGGATCAGCATGCGGATCGAGCGCTGCGGGAAGTTCGCCTGCGCGAAGGTCGGGACTGCGGCGACCGCCGCGAGGGCGCCGGCAAGGGCCGAGGCCACGGCACGGCGCAGCGGACGACGCGCGGCCGTGCCGCGTTCGGCACGGGGCGGGACCCCGCGCGCACCCGCCACGCAGGCGCCCGGATGGCGTTCAAAGCGTTCGTTCATCGTCTTCTCCTCGGTGTCCTCCGGACTCTGCGGCCCGGGGTATTGCGTTCATCCCTGCGCGCGGACGGCACGCATCGCCGCCGCTCAGCCGAGCGCCACCTCCACCTCTCCGATCGGGTCGAGCGCGAAGCGCACCCGGGTTCCCGCCCCGCCGAACACCGGCGACACCACCGAACCGGTGATCACGATCTCGCCGGCGCGCAGCCCGCGCCCGGCGGCCGCCAGCACTGCGGCCACGTGCCTCACCACGTCGATCGGATCCCCGGTCAGCGCGTGCAGCGGTTCGGGCACGGCCAGCGCCTGCCCATCGTGCCAGACCCGGGCGCGCAACGCATCCGGGAAGCCCGCCTCGGCCGCCCGCTGCGGACCCAGCACCAGATGGCGCTGGTAGATGTTCGTCGCGACGATCCGCTCGATGTCCTCGGGCGGAAAGGCCAGATCGGCCAGTTCAAGCACCGGTCCCAGCGTGGCGATGGCGGCCAGTGCCTGCGCGCGATCGGCGCCCGCCGGGAGGTCGCGACCCATCGTCACCGCGACCTCCGGTTCGATCACCGGACGCACCCAGTCCGCGACGGCGACCCGAGCCGGCGAGGCCAGCGGCGCCCGATCGAGCAGGTGTCCCACGACCGGGGCGGCGAGCGAGAACTTCTCCAGTGCAGCGGGGGCGCCGAACCCGACCTTCCAGCCGATGACGCGCGAGCCGGCTGCCTCGGTTCGCGCAAGATCCGCGAACTGCACCGCAAGCCCGCGCGCGATGCGTGCGTCCTGCCAACCGACCTGCATGCGCCCTCCTCGGCACGACACGACGCGCGGTCGACGCCGACCGCGCGCCAGGTTCAGTGGGTACGACCGCCCTCGATGGACTCGTAGCCCGCGGCCTCGAGCGATCCCGCCCCGCTCCAGCCCCAGACCAGCACGACATCCTCGTCCGAGGTGTTCTTGAATCCATGCCAGTGTCCGCGCGGGGTGTAGACCACGTCGCCCTCGCAGGAGGGTTTCTCGGTGCCATCCTCGAGGTACATCACGCCGCGCCCCTTGACCACGATCCAGAACTCGTCGCAGTTGAAGTGGCGGTGCCGGTCGTGCTGCGCGCCGGGCGGCAGCACCGTCCAGCCCACCAGCAGCTTGTCGCTGCCGGCGTTCTGCGCGTTGATCAGGAACTGCACCTGCATGTCGACCCAGCCGTCCTTCGCGTTGAGGCCCGCGACCTTGGGTACGTCGGCCAGGCGGGTCATGAACGGCTGGCCGGACTTCATGTGCTCATCGGGTTTCATCGACTCATCCCTCCCATGCGCCGGTAGGCCTCGTGCGCGACCACGAAGTCGTGGTGGTCGATGCCGAAGCCGCGGCAGGCGTTCATCATCTCGTTGGCCGCCGCCGCCAGCGGCGAGGGCATGCCGAGCTTGCGCGCGAGCTCGAGCACCATGGTCATGTCCTTCTGCTGCAGGGTCACGTCGGCCAGCGGCACCTCGGGCATGTTGCCCTCGAGGATGAACGGGCCGCGATAGCCCAGCACCGGCGAGGCCACCACGCTGGAGAGCATCGCCTCCACCGCGGTCTTCCGCTCGACCCCACCCTTCTCGGCCAGCGCCACGCCCTCGCAGAAGGCGATCACCTCGACCATCAGCACGAGGTTGATCGCGAGCTTCAACTGCACGGCCAGCCCGCTCTCGCCGATGTAGGTGGCCTTGGGGCCGATGGCCAGCAGCACCGGCAGCACGCGGTCGAACGCCGCCCGGTCGCCTGCGACCATCAGCGAAGCCTTGCCCTGGTTGACCGTCACCGGGCTGCCGGAGATCGGCGCATCGAGCATCACCCGGCCCGCCTGCGCGAACACCGAGGATACCGCCCGGCTCGACTCGGGCGTGATGGTGCTCATGTCGAGGTACACCGCATCGGCCGCGAGGCCGGCGAGGATGCCCTCCTCGCCCAGCGCCACCGCGCGCACCGCGGCCGCGTCGGTGAGGATGGAGAACACCACCTCGCTGCCCTGCGCGAGCGCGCGCGGGGTGTCGGCCCAGGCCATGCCCTGCGCGAGCAACGGCTCGGCCTTGTCGCGGCTGCGGTTCCAGCCGGTCACCTGATGGCCGGCGGCAAGGAGGCGGGGAATGATGCACTGCCCCATCGCGCCCAGTCCGGCGAATCCGATACGCATGAACATCCCCCGCTGCTGCGATGCACCCCTGTCGACACCGCCCCCACCGACCCCGGGGTGGCCGGGCCGGCGGCGCCGGACCCGCTGCGCGCAGGCCCGGCGGGACTCTCAGTGGATCGAGATCAGAAGTAGGCCTGACCCGGGCGTACCGGCGGCTGCCACTCGCACGCCGACCACGGGCCGTCGCCGTGCTCCTCGATGTAGGCGATGCGGCCGGCCTTCTTCGGCACCCGCTTGCCGGTGAACAGGCCCTTGAGCCAGTCCATCACGTAGTCATGGCAGTCCATGCCGCCCAGGTTGGGGATGCCCCAGAGCGGGTGGTACTGGTTCTCCATGATCCACATCTCCTTGGGCACCTTGAGGTCGTGGTAGGCCTCGATCGCCTCCTCGAGCGGGCAGAGCGGATCGAACTCGCCGGTGACCAGCAGCGTCGGGCACTTGATCTTGTCGAGGTAGCCCCGGACCGTCATCGGCTGCGCCACCTCGACGTCGAACTTCTCCTCGTCCTCGTAGCCGGCCATGTACATGAACATCTGCTTGAAGCGCGGCGAGCTCTGCGTGAAGATGGTGTTGTTCGGGTTGAAGCAGGCCACCGAACTCACCACCGCGGCCGCGCGATGGTCGTAGCTCGACAGGCGCAGGCACCAGTAGCTGCCCATGCTGATGCCGTAGATCGCGATCTTCTTCTTGTCGACCTCCGGACGCTTCATCAGCCAGCTGATCACCGCGGCGCCCGCGCGCTCGTAGTTGTCGCCCACGGCGCGGATCTTCTGCATGTTCGAATTGCCCTGCCCCGGGCCGTCGATCGCGATGACATGGAAGCCTCGCGAGAGCGCGATGTTGTGCGCGGCCTTGGGGAAGACCTCCTTCGTCTGGTCCATGCCCGGCACGTAGATGACGACCGGCGCCTTCGGCTTGCCCGGCAGCATGTGGTAGAGGCAGGAGATCGTCTTGCCGTCGTCGAAGGGCACCTCGACCCGCTCGATCGGGTAGGAGGCCACCTCGCTGCGGCGGTCGACCATCTCCGACATCTTCCGGTAGAGCATCCTCTTCACCGGATGGTTGTCGAAGTAGATCGGGTGCTGCGCCATCCGGTAGGACTCGATGGCGTGGTCGTAGTGGTGCGTGGCCGTCGCATCCGCGCCCATCGCCTGCGCCTTGCGGGCAAGGCGCTCGTGGCGCTCGGCCGCCTTGCGCCAGACCTTGGGCAGCATCCGGTAGTTGCGGGCGCGCGTGCCGGGCGGCACCTCGATGTCGTCGCGCTCGAAGTTCTGGACCCGGCCGCGCATGTTGAGCGCAAGGTCGAGCATCCACTGTTGGTTGTCGCGCTGGGTGCGCAGCTTGCGGATCATCCGACATCCTCCTGGGGGGTTGCGTGCAGCCCGGTGACTATAGCCGATCGCCCCGGACGCGACAGCGCCCGGCGGCGGCTCGGATGACCGAGCGTCGCCCCGACCCGCGCCACCGGGGCGAACCGGTCGCCCGGCGCGCGGACTCGCGCGGGGTATCAGTCGGCCGGCACGCAGCGCTCGGCTGCCCAGGCGCGCAGCGCCTCCACCTTCTCGGCCATCAGCACCGACAGCGGGCGCGTACGGGCGATCTCGGCGAGCACATGGCCGCTGGCCAGCGGCTCGCCGAGCGCATGCGCCTCGTACATCGACGCCACGATGGCCTGCTCGATCTCCGCGCCGGAAAAGCCCGCGGTCGCCTCCACCAGCGCAGGCAGCGCGAAGGATTCGGGCGACAGGCCCCGGCGGCCCAGGTGGATGCGCAGGATGTCCTCGCGGGCCCCTGGGCCCGGCAGATCGATGAAGAAGATCTCGTCGAAGCGCCCCTTGCGCAACAGTTCGGGCGGCAGCTTCGAGATGTCGTTGGCGGTGGCGACCAGGAACACCGGTTCGCGGCGCTCGGCCATCCAGGTGAGCAGGCTGCCCAGTATCCGCCGGGACACGCCGGAGTCGCCCACGTCGTCGGTGGCCAGGCCCTTCTCGATCTCGTCGATCCAGAGCACCGCCGGGGCCATCTTGGCCGCCCCGCGCAGGGCCTCGCGCAGGCGGCGCTCGGTCTCCCCGGTGTACTTGTCGTAGAGCGTCGCGAAGTCCAGGCGCAGCAGCGGCAGCCCCCAGGCACCGGCCACCGCCTTGGCGGCGAGGCTCTTGCCGCTGCCCTGTACGCCCAGCAGCAGGACCCCGCGCGGAGCGGGCAGGTTGCCGGTGCCCGGCTCGCCGGTGAACACCGCGCGTCGCAGCGAGAGCCAGCGCTTGAGCCCGTTCAACCCGCCGACCGATGCGAAGCTGCCGGTATCCGATTCCATGTCGAGCAGGCCGTCGGCCGCGAGCCGATCCTGCTTGAAGCGCACCACGCGATCCACGTCCTGCATCGTGACCGCGCCGTCGGCCTCGAGCGCCTGGCGGATCTGGCGGCGCACGTCGTCCACCGACAGGCCGGTCAGGTGCTGGGTCAGGAGCGCGATCGCCGCCGGATCACCGACCGGCTTGCGGCCGTTGCGCGACTGCCACAGCTGCGCCTCCTCGCTCACGATCCTGCGCACCGCGTTCGCGTCGGGCAGTTCGAATGCGAAGCGCGCGGTCAGGTGGTGCAGGTCGGTCGGCAGGTCGATGCGCGGGCTCACGAACACCAGCGTGCGCGCGCAGCGGGAATACTCCTGCGCGATCTCGCGGATGACCCGAACCACGGCCGGGTCGTTCAGGTAGGGATGCGCATCGAGCAGCGTGTAGATGCCGTTGTGCGGCGTGGTGTCGATATGCCGTAGCGCATCGCCCAGCGCCTCGGTGGCCGGCACGCGCTCGGGTCGATTGCAGCGGCGTAGCCCGTCGGTGACCGACCAGCTGAACGACGCCCGGCCCAGCAGGTTCGCGCAGCGCTCGATCACGCCGAGCACGCGCGCCTCCTCGGTGGTCTCCACGGTCACCAGCGGGAACCGGGATTCGAGGATCAGCTTCAGGTCGTGGACGTCATTCATCGCGCGAGGGATCGGGGTGCGCCAGTTGCTCGAGCAACCGCTCGTGGAAACCGCCGAAGCCCCCGTTGCTCATGACCAGCACGTGGTCGCCGGAACGTGCGTGGGCGGCCACCTCCGCCACCAGTTCGGCGAGCCGGTCGCTCGTTGCCAGCCGATCGCCCAGCGGCTCGAGGGCCGCGGCTGCATCCCAGCCCAGCCCGGCGGTGTAGCAGTAGACCCGATCCGCCGCGGCAAGGCTGTCCGGAAGCGCGTCCTTGAGCAGGCCCATGCGCATCGTGTTCGAGCGCGGCTCGAGCACCGCGAGCACGCGCGCGCCGGACTCGCCGCGGGCGCGCAGCCGCGCGCGCAGCCCGTCGAGCGTGACGCGGATCGCCGTCGGATGATGCGCGAAGTCGTCGTACACGGTGACCCCGCGCACCTCCCCGCGCACCTCCAGGCGCCGGCGCACGCCCCGGAAACGCGCGAGCGCCTCGAGACTCGACCGGGGCGATACCCCGGCATGCCGGGCCGCCGCGACCGCGGCCAGCGCGTTGTGCACGTTGTGCTCGCCGGCGAGATCCCACTGCAGCCGCCCCTGCAACTCGCCGCGGAACCGGACCGGGATGGCGCCATCGGCTTCGGGCTCCCCGGCCTGCCAGCCGGGGGCGCTGTTGAAGGCTTCGGCCGGCGTCCAGCAGCCGCGCTCGAGCACGCGGTCGAGTGCGGGGGACAGCGCGTTGTGGATGATGCGGCCCGCACCGGGTACGGTGCGCACGAGGTGGTGGAACTGGGTCTCGATGGCCGCAAGGTCGGGGAAGATGTCGCCGTGGTCGAACTCGAGATTGTTGAGGATCGCGGTGCGCGGCCGGTAATGCACGAACTTCGAGCGCTTGTCGAAGAACGCGGTGTCGTACTCGTCGGCCTCGATCACGAAGTACTGCGAATTGGCGAGCCGAGCGGACACGGGAAAATCCTGCGCGACTCCGCCCACCAGGAAGCCGGGGCGCAGGCCGGCCTGCTCCAGGATGAAGGCGAGCATCGCGGTGGTGGTGGTCTTGCCGTGGGTGCCCGCGACCGCCAGCGTCCACTTGCCGCGCAGGACCTCGGCGGCCAGCCACTGCGGGCCGGACACGTACGGCAGGCCCCGGTTGAGGATGGCCTCCATCAGCGCGTTGCCGCGCGAGACCACGTTCCCGACCACGAAGACGTCCGGACGCAACCGCAACTGGTCCGGATCGTAGCCCTCGATGAGCTCGATGCCTTGCTCCTCGAGCTGCGTGCTCATCGGCGGGTAGACGCCGGCGTCGCAACCGGTCACGCGATGGCCGGCCTGGCGGGCGAGTACCGCGACCCCGCCCATGAAGGTGCCGCAGATGCCGAGGACATGGATGTGCATGGCGACCGAGTGTATCCCGGCCCGCGCCCGTTCGGCCGGGCCGCGCAAGCGCCGCCGCGGCAGCGGATCCAGCGCCGTCGGGTCCGATCGGCGTGCCGGGATCGCAACCCGGGACCGCACTGCGCCACGGCCACGGCGCTCGTCGCCGGCGCGCCGTGGGCCCACGCCGCGCAGCGCCAGCCGTTCGGCGACCGCCCGACGGGTGCGCCCGGCCCCTGCATCGCCGCGGGTCGATGGGCTTGCGCTCAGCCCCTGAAGATGAAGTACACCGCCCCGAGCAGGCACAGCGCCGCCCACAGGTAGTCCAGGCGCAGGGGCTCGCCCATGTAGAGCACCGCGAAGGGCACGAACACCGACAGCGTGATCACCTCCTGCAGGATCTTCAGCTCGGCGAGCGAGAGCACCGTGAACCCGATGCGATTCGCAGGCACCTGCAGCAGGTATTCGAAGAAGGCGATCCCCCAGCTCGCCAGCACCGCCACCAGCCAGGGCTGCGCGTTCAGGTGCTTGAGGTGCCCATACCACGCGAAGGTCATGAAGATGTTGGAGGCAACCAGCAGCGTGACGGTGACTGCCACGGGGGTGAAGACGCCAGGCATGCAGGGCTCCTCGCGGGGACGGGATGGACCCCGGCGATCATCCGCGCACCGGCCGCCGCGCGAAAGTGCCCGCCGGTGCGGATGGGGCGATCGAGCGCCCGGCACGGGCATGGACCCGCCCCCTGTTTCGGCCCACTCCGTCTCCACTGCGTGATGACCGGCGCGCAGTCGCGTCGCCGCTGCACCGAGTCCTGGCCGGCGCGCCGGGATGTCGCCGCGCACGGAACCCTCCCAAGGCCGGGGAGCCGCAGTGTCCGGAAGTCGCGGGCCATGGACGGGGGCCGAGCGCTCGGCGCCAGCCATGGCCCGCGGGGCCGGGTACCGATCCCGCAACAGGGCCGGCAATCCGGCCCTCCGGCTCGCGACCGGCTAGAGTGCGACGATGACTGCCCGCTGCACCCTCGTCACCGGCTTCCTCGGTGCCGGCAAGACCACGCTGCTGCGCCATCTGCTGGCCCGCCGTCCCCCAGGGGAACGCTGGGCGGTGATCGTCAACGACTTCGGCGCAGTGGGGCTCGATGGCGCCGCGCTGGCGCAGGAGGACACCGCGGCCGGCGTGCGGATCCGCGAGGTCGCGGGCGGGTGCGTGTGCTGCGCGGCCACGGTGCCGCTGCGGGTGGCGCTGACCGAGGTGCTCCGGCAGCTGCGCCCCGATCGCCTGCTGATCGAACCCTCGGGACTGGGGCGCCCCGGCGCCCTGCTGGGCCTGCTGCGCGAGCCGGGCCTCGCCCGCGCGCTCGTCATCGGGCCGGTGCTGTGCGTGGTCGACGCACGCGGGCTCGATCCGGCCGATCCGATACGGTCCTCGATGCACGCCGACACCTGGCGCGAGCAGGTCGAGCACGCGGACGTGCTGGTCATCAACAAGGTCGACCTGCTCGACGACCCCGCTCGTGCGCGGCTGCCCGAGTGGACCGACGCCCTCTATCCGCCGCCCGCGGCGGTCGTGATCGCCGAGCAGGGTCGCATCGATCCGGCACTGCTCGACCTGCGTCCGGCCGCGCACTGGCGACCCGCGCTGTTGCCCCAACCGGCCGAGACACCCTCGGCGATCCGCGTGGCGCACGCGCCCGGGCTGGGCGAGCGCCACGAGATCGATGCGGGCGCGATCGCCAGCGCGGGCTGGCTGATCGACTCGAACGCACTGCCTGCCTTCGACATCGACGCGACGCAGCGGCTGCTCATGCGCCTGCCCGCGACGCTGGCCGCGGGCGGCTGGCAACTGCTGCGAGCCAAGGGCGCGCTGCGCACCCCGGTCGGCAGCCGGCTCGTGCAATGGGCAGGCGGCCGCATCAGCATCGAAGCCCTCGCCTCGCGCGGCGATTCGCGCTTCGAACTGCTCGCCGAACGCGCGGGCGCATCGCCGGCGCCGGGAGCCGCGCCCCCACCGCCCCCCTCCCCGCCTGCCGACTGGTCGGAGGTGGAGGCGCTGCTGCGGGCGGCACGGGCCGAGGCCGACTGAGCGATCGCCGCCCCCGGGGGGAGGCCGCGGGGGCGGTAGCCGCGGGATATGGGCGCAACCGTCCTCGGGCCCGGTCGCAGGCCCGCGCAGGCCGCCGGCCGGGGCGCCGAACGCCTCAGCCGCGTACGGGTGTCGTGCGGTCGAGAAAGTCCCGGTAGGCGCGGCCGATGCCGTCTTCGAGTCCGACCTTCGGCCGCCAGCCCATCGCGTGCATGCGCGACACGTCGAGCAGCTTGCGCGGCGTGCCGTCGGGGCGCGAGGTGTCGAACTCGAGTCGTCCCTCGAAACCGACCACCCGCGCCACCTTCGCGGCCAGTTCGCCGATGCTGATGTCCTCTCCGCAGCCGACGTTCACGAATTCGCCGAGTTCGACGGCGCTGGCGTTCTCCAGCAGGAACACGCAGGCATCGGCAAGATCGTCGCTGTAGAGGAACTCGCGCCGCGGGGTTCCGGTGCCCCAGATGACGACGCTCTCGCGGCCCGCCTCGCGCGCCTCGTGCATCTTGCGGATCAGCGCCGGCAGCACGTGCGAGTTGTCCAGGTCGTAGTTGTCCCCGGGTCCGTACATGTTCGTGGGCATCGCGGCGATGTAGTCGGTGCCGTATTGCGCGTTGTAGGCCGCGCACATCTTGATGCCGGCGATCTTGGCGATCGCGTAGGGCTCGTTGGTGGGTTCCAGCGGACCGGTGAGCAGGTGCTCCTCGCGCATCGGCTGCGGCGCGAGCTTCGGGTAGATGCAGCTCGACCCGAGGAACAGCAACCGGCGCACGCCCCCTCGCCAGGCCGAGTGGATCACGTTGCTCTGGATGACCAGGTTCTCGTGGATGAACTGCGCGCGGTAGGTGTCGTTGGCGACGATACCCCCCACCTTCGCGGCCGCCAGCACCACGGCATCGATGCGCTCGGCGGCGAAGAACGCGGCCACCGCCGCCTGGTCGAGCAGGTCGAGTTCGGCGCGGGTACGGGTGACGAGGTTTGCGTAGCCGCCGCGTTGCAGCCGACGCAGGATGGCCGAACCCACCAGCCCGCGATGGCCGGCCACGAAGATGCGCGCCTGCGGCGCGAGCAGCCTACTCATGGAAGTCGGGCGAACGGAAGCCGTGTCGCCGCACCAGTTCGTCACGCTCGGCCGAGCGCAAGTCCTCCTGCGCCATCTCGCGCACCAGGGCCGCGAAGTCGGTGCGCGGCCGCCAGCCCAGCCGTTCGCGCGCGCGCGTCGCATCGCCCAGGAGCGTCTCGACCTCGGCCGGACGGAAGTAGCGCGGGTCGACCGCCACCACCGTGCGTCCCGAGGTGTCCACGCCGACTTCGTCCACGCCGTGCCCGCGCCAGCTCAGCTCGATGCCCAGTTCGCGCGCGGCCGCCTCGACGAACTGGCGCACGCTGTACTGCACGCCGGTGGCCACGACGTAATCCTCGGCCGTGTCCTGCTGCAGCAACAGCCACATCGCCTCGACGTAGTCGCGCGCATGGCCCCAGTCGCGCTTCGCATCCAGGTTGCCGAGGTACAGGCAGTCCTGCAGGCCGAGGCGGATGCGCGCGAGCGCGCGGGTGATCTTGCGGGTGACGAAGGTCTCGCCGCGGATCGGGGACTCGTGGTTGAACAGGATGCCGTTGCAGGCGTACAGGCCGTAGGCCTCGCGGTAGTTGACCGTGATCCAGTAGGCGTAGAGCTTCGCCACCGCGTAGGGCGAGCGCGGATAGAACGGCGTGGTCTCGCGCTGGGGAGTCTCCTGGACGAGTCCGTACAGCTCCGAGGTCGAGGCCTGGTAGAAGCGCGTGCGCCGATCCAGCCCGAGGATGCGGATCGCCTCGAGCAGGCGCAGCGCGCCCAGCGCGTCGGAGTTGGCGGTGTACTCCGGCTCCTCGAAGGACACCGCGACATGGCTCTGGGCCGCGAGGTTGTAGATCTCGTCGGGCTGCACCTGCTGCACGATGCGCACCAGGCTGGAGGAGTCGGTGAGATCGCCGTAGTGGAGGATGAACCGGCGATGATCGACATGCGGGTCCTGGTACAGGTGATCGATGCGCGCCGTGTTGAAGAGCGAACTGCGCCGCTTGATGCCGTGCACCGTGTAGCCCTTGCCGAGCAGGAACTCGGCCAGATAGGCGCCGTCCTGGCCAGTGATGCCGGTGATCAGGGCGATCCTGCCGTTGCCTTCGGTGTCGGTCATGGCTTGGTCCTGAGCTGGGAAAGGGAAGGTTCGCCGCGGGCTCGCCGATCCCGCATCGGGTCGGACGCCAGGCAGGGATCGTGCACGGTCGACTTCAAGTGCGTACCGGACCGACATCCGCGCCGATGGAGGGTCGGGTCGGAGGCGAGCCCCGTGCCCGGCGCACGCGGGGCTGGCGGTCCCGCCCGCTCAGCCCCGCGGCTCGGACCAGAATCGCCCGCCAGTCGCCCAGTCGGACTTGCGCACGTCGTGATACACGATATCGACCGACTCGGGGCCGACGCCCAGCACCCGGCAGGTTTCGGCGGTGATGGCCAGCGCGAGTTCGCGCTTCTGTTCCTGGGTACGACCTTCGAACAGCTTGATCTCGATCATCGGCATGGCGGGCTCCGGGCGCGGTGCAGGCCCCACGAGGCGGTCACACCCCGGCGGGGTCGATCGGCGTCTGGGATCGCCGCGATTGTAATGAAGCCCGGCAGCAGGCGGCCACGCCCGCGCGCGACCACCCGGGCCTCGCTCGCCGGGCCGGTCGTGCGGGCGCATAATCGGCGCATCGCGATCCTCGTCGCTGCACGCGCCCGGGATGGCGCCCCCTCACCCGCCCGACGATTCGCATGCTCGCCCCCCTCCCTCCGCGCAATCGCCTTGCCTGTCGCCGGCGCACGGCCGAGGCAAGCCCCGCGGCGGTCGGGCATC
>CAIKXV010000188.1 GCA_903831455.1 uncultured Pseudomonadota bacterium
CACCCGCGTCACCCGCTGCAGCGACTGCTCCCGCCGCACCGGAGCCCGCACCGGCGGATGCTGCGGGCATCACCTGGGTGCGCTGCAGCATCTGCGTTGCCTGGGTGTCGTCCGCCGCCGATACCGCACCAGGGGCGGACCCCGCTCCGCCCACGGCAGCCGGGGGCACGGGGGTGATCGCGGTGGTGGGTGCATCAGATTCGGGGCCGGTCATTGGCAACCGTCCGGCGGCCTGCTCGTACGCGATCACCTTGTTGCCTTGCAGGAAGTTGCGCAGGTCGTCGCGCATGCGGTCGGCGGTGGCGTAGCGGAATTCGGGCTCCTTGGCCAGGCACTTGGCCACGATGGCGGCGAACCTGTTCGGCACGCCCGGCGCCACCTTCGGCAGCGGCACCGCATCGTCGTGAACCTGCTTGTACGCGGTGGCGAGAGCGGTCGCGGCCACGAACGGCGGCCTGCCCGCCACCATCTCGTACAGCACGATGCCGAGTGAGTACATGTCGCTGCGCGGGTCGGCGGTCTCGCCCTTGGCCTGCTCGGGAGAGAAGTAGGTGGCGGTGCCCATGACCGCGCCGTCCTGGGTGAGGCCGTCGTCGTGACCGGCGTCGATGGCGCGCGCGATGCCGAAGTCGGCAACCTTCGCCACGCCGGCATCGGTGATGAGGATGTTGGCGGGCTTCACGTCGCGGTGCACCACGCCGTTGCGGTGCGCGAACGCGAGCGCGTCGGCCACTTGGGCCCCGATCCGCGCGGCCACCTCGGCGCGCAGGCTGCCGTAGCGGCGGATGATCTGGGCCAGCGTGTTGCCCGGTACGAACTCCATGGCCATGAAGTAGGTGTTGCCGTGCTGGCCCCAGTCGTACACGCCCACGATGTTCGGGTGGTTCAGGCCGGCCGCCGACTGGGCCTCGCGGCGGAAGCGCTCGACGAAGGAGGGGTCGTTCGCGTTCTCGGGGAACAGCACCTTGATGGCGACCTCGCGGTCGAGCAACAGGTCACGGGCCTTCCACACCTCGGCCATGCCGCCGCGGCCGATGCGGTCGGCAAGCTGGTACCGGTCGTTGATGATGGTGGGGTTCGGGCCTGTCATAGGACCATTGCAGGCTACCCGTGGCCGTGTGCGAGGGCAGTCCGCCCACCGTCAGGGTGCAGGAGGGATGACCCTCATCGCCGTGTCCAGCAGGGTTTTCGCCACCGGTCCGGCCAGTCGACCGCCCGTGCCCGTGCTGATCTCGTCGTTCACGCCCTTCAGCATCACCGCCACCACGGCGCGCGGGGTCTCGCCGTCGCCCGCCGGGGCGAACGCGGTGATCCAGGCGTGCGACCGTTGCTTCTGGCCCTCCGGGTTCAGCTGCGCGGTGCCGGTCTTCGCAGCGGCCTGCACGCCGTTCGCGAGGCGCAGGCAGCACGACGCCGTCCCGTTCTCCACCACGCCCCGCATCAGGCCGCGCATCTTCTTCGCCGTGCCGGCGGCCATCGGGGTCTTCCACGTGCGGGGCTTAGTCGCCGAGATCACGGGGCCCTTCGCCGTGCGTGTGTCGGCGACCGCGTACGGCGCCGGCATCGCACCGTTGTTCGCAACTGCCGCGGCGATGAGCGCGAGGTGCA
>CAIKXV010000189.1 GCA_903831455.1 uncultured Pseudomonadota bacterium
ATGCGGTCGTAGGACGTGATCGCGTCCGACACCTCGCGCAGCGCGTTGAGGGCAGTGCGTCGATACGCGAGCAGCGCCTGGTCCAGCCGCGCGATCGCGGCCGCGCGGTTGGCCTGGAGCGCTCCGCCCGCATAGAGCGTCTGCGACACGTTCGGCCCGAGCGAGGCCACGTCGCTGCCGGTATTGCGCACCAGGCCGTCGAGCGCGGTGCTCACGCGGCCGAGCGCGCCGGTGATGGACAGCGAAGGCAGCAGCAGCGCGCGCGCCTCGCCCACCCGGGCGTTGGCCGCCACCAGCCGCTGCTCGGCCTCGCGCAGGTCGGGCCTGCGGTCGACGAGCTCCGAGGGCAGCCCCGCGGGCAGCGCCGCGGGCAGCGTGAGCCGCACCCGCTCGCCGGGCGCCGGCATGGGCGCGGCGCCCAGCAGCAGCGCCAGCGCGTTCTCGGTGGCCGACAGGTCGCGCTGCAGGCCGGGCACCCGCGCCTCGGTGGTGGCCAGTTGCACCTCGGCCTGCCGCACCTCGGCCGCGGACACGATGCCGGCCTCGTTGCGACGGCGCATCAGCCGCAGCGCGTCGCGCTGCAACTGGGCGTTGCGCTCGGTGGCTTCGAGCACGTCGCGCAGCCCGCCGATCTCGAAGTAGCGGCTGGCCACCTCGGCCACCAGCGAGACCTGCGCGCCGTCCCGCGAAGCCTGCGCGCGCGCGACCTCGGCCTCGCCCGCCTCCACCCGGCGCGCAATACGACCCCAGAGATCCACCTCCCAGGACAGCAGGCCTGCGGCAAGGAAGGTGGAGGTGAACGTGTCGCTCGGCCGCAGCGCGGTCGGCGTGGTGGTGAGGCCCAGGCCCAGCGTCGGCAGGCGCTCGGCGCGAACCACCACCAGTTGCGCCTGCGACTCGCGCACGCGCGCCGCCGCGCTCTGCAGGTCGAGGTTGCCGGCGAGCGCACGCTCGATCAGCTTCTGCAGGACCGGATCGGTGAAGACGTCACGCCATGAGGTCGCCGCGAGCGAAGGCCCGCCCGCGGGCGAGGCGCGGTACTGCGAGGGCGTGTCGAGCGTGGGTCGAGAGTAGTTGTCGCCCACCACCGCGCAGCCCGAGAGCAGCGCGACGCTCGCGGCGAGCGCGACGGAGGCGCGTACCGCTCGCCCGGCCGGCCGCTCGCGAGAGCGCCCGCCGCGGGACGGCTCGCGAATGACCGCTGTCCGGAGATCTCCGCGCTTGCTCATCGCGCGCCCTCCCCGGCCGTGGGCGTACCCAGCGCACTCGCCCCGGCCGATCCCGACGCGGCTCCGCCTGCCGGGCCGGGACCGGACACGCCCTCCATGCCCGACGCCGATCCGCCCGCCGTGCCGGGCGGAGGAGCCTTCCGCCCGCCCGTGAACCGGCTCACGATCCGATCGACCGCCACGAACAGCACCGGCACGAAGAAGATCGCGAGCAGCGTCGCCGCCAGCATGCCGCTGAACACGGTGACGCCCATCGACACCCGCGAGGCCGCGCCGGCGCCGCTGGCGAGGATCAGCGGCACCACGCCCAGGATGAACGCGAACGAGGTCATCACGATCGGCCGCAGCCGCAGCTTGGCCGCCTCGATCGCCGCGGACACCGCGTCCTCGCCCTCGTCGCGCTTCATCTTCGCGAACTCCACGATCAGGATCGCGTTCTTCGCGGCGAGGCCGATCAGCAGCACGATGCCGATCTGCGCGTAGATGTTGTTGCTGAGCCCGGTGAGGTACAGCCCGCTCATCGCCCCGAAGATGCCCAGCGGCACGGCGAACAGCACCGCGAAGGGCACCGCCCAGCTCTCGTAGAGCGCGGCGAGGAACAGGAACACGAAGATGATGGCGAAGGCGAAGATCACCGGCGCCTGGCCGGCCGAGGCCTTCTCCTGCAGGCTGATGCCCGACCACTCGTAGCCGTAGCCGGCGGGCAGCACCTCGCGGGCCACCTCCTCCATCGCGGCGATCGCCTGGCCCGAGCTGTAGCCGGGCGCCGCATCCCCGCCGATGTCGGCGGTGCGGTACAGGTTGTAGCGCTGCAGCGTGGTGGGCGCGGCGATCGACGAGGGCGTGACCAGCGTGGACAGCGGCACCATGTCCCCGCGATCGCTGCGCACGTACAGCAGCGCGAGCGAGCGGATGTCGGCGCGGTAGGACGCATCGGCCTGCATCGATACCTTGAAGCTGCGCCCGAAGCGCGAGAACTCGTTGATGTTGAGTCCGCCCAGGAAGGCCTGCAACGCGAGCGACACGTCGTTGATCGGCACGCCGAGCTTCTTCGCCTTCTCGCGGTCGATGTCGAGCTTGATGGCGGGCGTGCGCGGATCGAACTTGGAGTAGACGCTGCCGATCTCCGGGCGCTGGCGCGCGGCGGCCACGAACTCCTGGGCCACCTGCGCGAGCGCCTGCGCATCGCCGCCCGCGCGGTCCTGCAGCTTGAACGAGAAGCCGCCGGTGGCCCCGAGGCCGGGAATCGGCGGCGGGTTGAACGCGAGCACGGTGGCATCGCGCAGCTCGCGGGCTCGGGTCATGAAGCCGATGATCGCCGAGCGCATCGAGGTCTCGGGCGTCTGCCGCTCCTCCCAGGGCTTGAGCGCCACCACCACCAGCGCGGCATCCGGCTGCACGGTGCTGGTGAGGATGCTGTAGCCGTTGACCACCAGCGAGCGCTCGTAGCCGGGCGTGGCCTCGATGATCTTCTGCAGCTCCTCGGTGGCGGCCTGGGTGCGGTTGAGCGAGGCGGCCGGCGGCAACTGCACCGAGGCGATGAAATAGCCCTGGTCCTCGGGTGGCACGAAGCCGCCCGGCACCTTCTGCATGATGCCGAAGGCGGCGAAGATGAGGATCGCCAGCAGCGACAACGACACGAAGCTCCAGCGGATCGCGCGCGTGACGCCGGCGCCGTAGCGCTCGGTGATCGCGTTGAACATCCGGTTGAACAGATCGAAGAACTTCGCCAGCGGCCCGCCGCTGCCATGCGCCGCCTTCGGGCGCAGCATCAGCGCGCACAGCGCGGGGGTGAGCGTGAGCGCCACCACCGCCGAGAGCAGCGTGGACACCGCCACCGTGATCGCGAACTGCTGGTACATGACCCCGGCGATCCCGCCCAGGAAGCCCACCGGCACGAACACCGCGGCCAGGATCAGCGCGATGGCGATCACCGGACCGGACACCTCCTCCATCGCGCGGATGGTGGCCTCGCGCGGCGACAGGCCGCTCGCGTGCATGTGGTGCTCCACCGCCTCCACCACCACGATCGCGTCGTCGACCACGATGCCGATGGCCAGCACCATGCCGAACAGCGTGAGCGTGTTGATGGTGAAGCCCAGCAGCGTGAAGGCCGCGAAGGTCGCCACCAGCGACACCGGCACCGCCAGCATCGGGATCAGCGTCGCGCGCCAGCTCTGCAGGAAGATGAACACCACCACCAGCACGAGGATCAGCGCCTCGACGAAGGTGTGCACCACCTCCTCGAGCGAGGCCTTCACGAACACGGTGTTGTCGATCACGACCTCGTGCGAGAGATCGGTCGGAAACGACGCCGACAGCGCCTCGAGTTCCTTGCGGATCAGCGCGGCGGTCTCGATCGCGCTCGCATCCGGGGTCAGGCTGACCGAGAAGGCGGCCGCGGGGCGACCGTTGAACTTCGTCGCGAAGAAGTAGTCCTTCGCGCCCAGTTCCACGCGCGCGATGTCGCGCATGCGCACGAACGAGCCGTCGGGGCGCGCGCGCACGATGATCGCGCCGAACTCCTCGGCCTGCTCCAGCTGACCGCGCACCTGCACCCCGTACTGGAACTGCTGCGTCGGGGGCGAGGGCTGCGCGCCGATCTGGCCCGCCGGGGCCTGCACGTTCTGCTCCTGGATCGCCCGGTAGACGTCGGTGGGCGTGACGCCCAGGCTGGACATGCGGTCGGGACGCAGCCACAGCCGCATGCCGAAGTCCGAGCCGAACACCTGCACTGTGCCCACGCCGCGCACGCGCTTGATCGACTCGACGATGTTGATCGACAGGTAGTTGTTGAGGAACAGCTCGTCGTAGGTGCCGTTGGGCGAATAGAGCGCGACGTACATCAGCACGTCGGGCGTGCTCTTCTGGGTGGTGACGCCCGAGGACAGCACCTCGCTGGGCAGCTGCGCGTTGGCCTGCGACACCCGGTTCTGCACCTGCACCGCGGCGATGTCGGCGTTGCGTCCGAGGTTGAAGGTGACGTCCAGCGCGTAGGCGCCGTTGCCCGCGGAGGTCGAGTTCATGTAGGCCATGCCCTCGACGCCGTTGACCTGCTTTTCCACCGCCTGCGCCACCGCGCGTTCGACCACCTCGGCGTTGGCGCCCGGGTAGGCGGCGCTCACCCGGATGGTGGGCAGGGTGATCTGCGGGAACTGGGCGATCGGCAGGTTGACCCCGGCCACCGCGCCGGCGATCAGCATCACCAGCGCGATGACGATCGCGAAGACCGGGCGGTCGATGAAGAAGCGCGCCATGGCCGGGCCTCAGCGCGCGGCCGACGACGAGCCGGTCGGGGCGGCCGCCCCGGATGCACCCGCGCCTGCCGGCGCGGCCTGCAGCGGCACCGGCTTGACCACCGAGCCCGGACGCGCCTTCTGCACGCCTTCGACGACGATCCGCTCGCCCGCCTTCAGGCCCTCGGTGATCAGCCACTGATCGCCGATGCGCTCGCCGGTCTTGACCGGGCGCTGCTCGACCTTGCCGTCCGCGCCCACCACGCTCACGAACTGCCGTCCCAGCAATTCGGACACCGCCTTCTGCGGGATCACGATCGCGTTGTCCACGTGGTCGTAGAGCACGCGGATGCGGCCGGTCATGCCGGGGCGCAGCAGGCCGTCGGGGTTGGGGAAGATCGCGCGCAGGGTCAGCGTGCCGGTGGCCGGGTTGACCGCGCGGTCGGCGAAATCGAGCGCGCCCGGCGAGGGATAGACGCTGCCGTCGCCCAGCACCAGTTGCATCGGCGGGCCGCGACGCGGCCCTTCGCTGCGCGAGACGGCGTTGAGGCGACGCGCGTAGTTGAGGTACTCGGCCTCGGAGACGCTGAAATAGACGGTGACCGGATCGAGCGTGGACACCGTGGCGAGCACCGTCTGGCCGGCGGTGGCGAGCGCCCCCACCTCCACCCGCTGCAGGCCGATCTGCCCGGTGACCGGCGCGCGCACGTCGGCATAGGAGCGGTCGAGCTTCGCGCGGGTAACCGACTCGCGACGCGACTCCACCACGGACGCCGCCTGCTGTTCGGCCGACACCGCCTGGTCGTAGGTCTGGCGCGGGATCGCGTCATCGGTGAGCAGCGGCTTGTAGCGCTCAACGTCCTGGCGCGCGCGCGCGAGCGCGGCTTCGGACTCGACCAGGCGCGCCTGCGCATCCGCCACGGACGAGTCGAGTGCGCGGGTGTCGATCACGAACAGCGGCTGCCCTTCCTTCACCATCTGGCCGGGCTGGAACAGTTGCCGCTCGACCACGCCGCTCACGCGAGGACGCAACTCCACCTCGCGGAAGGCGCGGATGTCCCCGACCAGTTCGATGGTGAGCGCGGCCCGCCCGGTGCTGATCTCGACCACCCCCACCTCGGGCGTGGCCGGTGGTGGCAATTGCGCCGGCTTGCGGCCGCAGGCCGCGAGCGCCAGCGAGGCCAGCAGGACCACCATCAGGCGCTGGCCCCTGCCCGGGCGAGTTGCGGCAGCCTGAGGCGAGGTTGCGCGGTGGGCGGCGCCGCCTCCACCGAGCCCGCCCGCTGCACGGTCTCCCTGCCGCACGCCCGCCGCTGCCGCGGTCCCCGCTACCCCGTGGTTCATCGCCATCGTCGAATCTCTCGTCGACCGCGGGCTCCCGGCCCGCCTCGCCGCGGAGTCTATCAGCACCGGTCGGCCGGCCGGATCGCCCGCGGGCCCGCGGCCAAGCCACCCGAGCTGCGCCGGCATCGGGGGACCACCGCCCTGCCGCGGGATCGATCAGCCGCGATCGGCCGGGCGGATATCCGCGGTCTGCGACTCGCCTGCGGGCCACCCGGTGCGGGACCGGGCCGGACCCGCCGCCCTGCGTCGACTGAAGGATAGGCACCGCCCGACCCGGCACGTGGCGCATCTGCACTGCCTGTGGGCGACCGCCTGCGCGTCCGCGCGCCCGGGCGCGGCCCTGACGCAGGCGTGGCCCCGCAGGACACGCCCGGACGCGTCCGCCCGTCCGCCCGTCCGCTCGTCCGGCCCCGACACCGACGGCCCGTCCGGCGATTCACCTGCCCCGCGCGAGATCGACGCGCGTCAGCGCACCGAGCGCGCCAGCCGCCGCTCCAGCGCCGCATCGTGCCCGTAGACATCGGGCCGGAAGTGCAACCCGTCGGATCGGGCGATCGCCGTCACGTAGGTGATCACCACGGGCACCGGCTGCGGCAGGCGCAGCGTCGAGCGCTCGCCGCTGGCCATGGCGGCCCGGATGCGCGCGTCGTCCCCCTCGGCCGTCCCCGACAGCACGAAGCGCGCGAGCGCGACCGGATCCTCCACGCGGATGCACCCGTGGCTGAGGTCACGCCGATCGCGTCGGAACAGCGCCGGCGCCGGCGTGTCGTGCACGTAGATCTGCTGCGTGTTGGGAAAACGGAACACGATCGCGCCCAGCGCATTGCGCGGCCCCGGGCGCTGGCGAATGCGTGCCTGCCCGGCCAGCACGGCATCGAGCATCGCCTCGCCCAACGCCTCCACCACCCGCCCCTGGCGGGTCACGAACTCGTAGCCCTGCTCGGCCCAGCGTTCGGGAGATTCGCGCAACGAGGGCACCAGCTCCTTCACCGCGATCGACTCCGGAACATCCCAGTAGGGGTTGAACTCGATCTCCCGCATCGGGGAGGCGAGCAGCGGCGTGCGGGTGTCGAGCGCGCGGCCCACCACCACGCGCATCGTCGCCTTGAGCTCGATGCGAGTCCCGTCCGGACCGCTGCCCTCGTAGGCGCGCAACAGGTACTCGGGCACGTTGATCACGATGCGCGGCCCCGCACCGGTCAACGGAGTCCAGCGCAGCCGCTCGAGCGACAGTTCGATCTGCCGCGCGCGACGCTCCGGGCTCACCTCCAGTTGCGCCCGGGTCTGCGGCCCGACGACACCGTCGGGCTCTAGTCCATGCCGCCGCTGGAAGCGCCGCACGGCCTCGGCCCAGGCCTCCGGGTCTTCGCCCTCGCGGGGACTCTCGGGCAAGTCACCGAGCGCGCGCAGACGCGCGAGCACGCGCTCCTGCCCCGACCACGCCCTCCCGGGCCGCCATGCGGGCACCCGGCGCCCGGCCTCGTCGGTGACCGGCGGCAGCGGAGCCGACCAGGCGCCTGACCCGGCCAGCGACCGGTAGCGCGCGAGCGCCAGGCGCAGCTGTTCGTACTGGGGCAGCGCAGGCTGCGCGGCGCGGATGGCCGCGTCGAGATCGCCCGCGGCCAGCGCGGCATCGAGCAGCGCCGGTGCATCGAACGGCGCGCGCTCGGCGGCCCGGTAGCCGGGCGGCAACTCCGCCGGCGGCACGCGGCCATGGTGCAGGTCGTTCAGGAAGCGCAGCATCGACTGCCGGAGCCGTGCGGCAAGCGCCGACTGCGCCGATGCGTCGATCGGAAACGACGATACGGGGCCGCGCACGCCATCGCGCGGCCCTGCATCCGGCCGATGATCACGCCGCATCGTCGTCGCCGCATCGACCGGCGCCCCGAGCGGAGCCGTGGCCGGCGTCTCGTCCGGCTGCCGTACCCGCCGCAGCGCCTGCTCCAGTTCGGGCGACAGGTAGGCCGCCACCGGCAGCCCATGGGTGTCGGCCGCGCGCAGACGCTCGACCGCCTGCCGCGCCACCGGCGAGAGTTGCCCGTCCACGAACCAGACGGCGCTGCGGTCGAGCGGTGCCTCGGCGGCGCTCGCCGCGCGGGCGACGGCGCCGGACAGCGCGACGGCAGCCAGCAGCGCGGCTGCCGCGCGCAGCGTGCTCAGGTGCCCGCCCCCAGCGGCTGCATGCCGCTCTCGCGAATCACCGCCGCCGAGGCCGTCGAGCCCAGCGCGCGCGCGAACGCGCGGGCCTGCTCGGGATGCGGCGTGCGCGCATGCACGCCCGCCGAGAACACGGTGAGCTTCTGCACGTCATCGGGCAGCGGACCGAGGATGTCGATGCCCGGAACCGGCAACAGTTCGCTCAGCTGCTGGAAGCACAGGTCCACCTCGCCGCGCGCCACCGGCGCGGCAGCGGGCTCGCCCACGACCACCTTCAGCCGCGGCTCCAGTTCGGCGACGATGCCCAGGCGCTCGAACACCGTGCGCAGGTGGACTCCGCTGGGCCCGGTGGAAATCGCCACGCCGCGCGCGGCGAGCAGCGCGGCGCGCAGGTCTCCCCCATCGCGCAGGGTCGGGCGTGGCGCGCCCGCGCGCACCGCCACCGCGATCGGGGAGACGGCCAGATCGACCCGACTGCCAGCCGCGATGATGCCCTCGGCCTCGAGCTGGACGAGGGTGTCCCGGGCCATGATCACCAGGTCGAACACCTCGCCCGCCCGCAGCCGCGCCACCACCTGAAGCCCGCCGTCGAGGACCGCTTCGGCCGCACAGCCCAGTTCGGCCGCGCGCAACGGCGCGAGCCTGCGGAACGCCTCGCAGAACGCAATGGACTGGAACGCGCTCAGCGTGATCACGACCGCACGCCCTCGGAATCGGCGCCCGGCGATACCACCGGCACGGCGGCGGTGGCCACCGGCGCGAGCACCGTCTCCACCCATGCGGCATCGCGCAGCAGCGCCGCGTCGGCATGGCGCGGCGCGATCAGCTGCACCCCCAGCGGCAGACCCGAGGGTCCGCGGCCCGCCGGCAGCGTGAGGCACGGCAACCCGAGCTGCGACCACATCAGTCCGAACGTGGGCTCGCCGGTGGACTCGATGCCGGGTGCCTCGCCCGGCACGCTGGGCGCGAGCAGAAGGTCCACCCCCGAGAACCGGCGTGCGATCAGCGCCATGCACTGCTCGGTCAGCGCACGCGCCGCTTCGTAGCGATCGCGCGTGACCTTCGCGCCGCCCGCGAGCCGCGCGGTGAGGCTGGCCGAGATCCGGTCGGCGTGATGCTGGCGCTCCCAGGCCAGGGCGCGGTGGAATTCGTACGAACTCATCGCGATCTGCGCGTCGTTCAGGCCTGCGAACGGCGCAGGCAGTTCGACCTCGCCCACCCGTGCTCCGGCCTGCGCCAGCCGCTCGGCCGCTGCCTGCAGCGCCGCGCGAGCAGGCGGCTCGGCCGCGTCCCACCAGGGGGTGCGGCACAGCCCGATGCGCAGCGCCGGCGCGCTCGACGGGCGAGCCGGCATCGGCGCGAGGCCGCCCAGCACCTGCAGCAGCAGGCCGGCATCGGCCACCGAGCGCGACAGCACGCCGAGGGTGTCGAGCGACTCGGAGAGGAACTTCAGGCCCGCGCGATTGATCAGCCCCAGGCTGGGCTTGCAGCCGACCACGCCGCAGTAGGCCGCGGGCCGGATGATGGACGAAGAGGTCTGCGTGCCCAGCGCGAGCGGCACCATGAAGTCGGCGACCGCCGCTCCCGAACCGCTGGACGAGCCCCCGGGCGTGCGAGTCGGATCGTGCGGATTGCGGGTCTTGTTGGGGTGGCGGGTGGCGAACTCGGTGGACACCGTCTTGCCGAGGATCACCGCGCCGGCCTCGC
>CAIKXV010000190.1 GCA_903831455.1 uncultured Pseudomonadota bacterium
GAACCGTCGGGCGGTGACGAGGCCCGTTGAACCGTCGGGCGGTGACGAGGCCCGTTGAACCGTCGGGCGGTGACGAGGCCCGTTGAACCGTCGGGCGGTGACGAGGCCCGTTGAACCGTCGGGCGGTGACGAGGCCCGTCGACCCCTCGGGCCTGCCACCCGCCCGCAGTCCGTGGGGTGGGCCGACCTTGCGGCCGGGTCAGCCCGCGTTGGCGCGGGTGAGGATCTCGGCGCCGACCTTGCCGGCGGCGATCTCGCGCAGCGCGATGACGGTGGGCTTGTCCTTGTTCGCCTCGATGAGCGGGGTGGCGCCCATCGTGATCTGTCTCGCCCGGTAGGTGGCTGCCAGGGTGAGCTCGAACCGGTTGGGGACGCTCTTCAGCGCGTCGTCGACGGTGATGCGGGCCATGTGAACGCCTCCATGAGGTGGACGGTACGGGCGCGACCGGGGCCGACGACGCGACCCGCGGTCGGGCGGGTCACTCGCGGCTCGAGGATGCGCCCAGTGCGGCGACCAGTGCCGCGTGACGATCGAGCTGGGGGTCGCGGCGCAGCCGATGGGCGACCACGATGCTGTGCAGCTCGTGGGCGGCGACCGCGAACTCGGAGTTTACTATGACGAAGTCGAACTCGCTGACGTGTTCGATCTCGCCGCGCGCCGCGGCAAGGCGGCGCTCGATCACCGATTCGGCATCCTGGCCGCGACCGCGCAGCCGGGAGCGCAGGGCCTCGATCGACGGCGGCAGGATGAACACGCTGACCGCGTCGGGGTGAAGCCGGCGAACCTGCTGCGCGCCCTGCCAGTCGATCTCCAGCACGATGTCGCGGCCGCCCGCCAGGGCCTGCCGCACCCAGGTCTGGCCGGTGCCGTAGTAGTTGCCGTGCACCTCGGCGTGCTCGAGCAGTTCGCCGGCGTCGGCCATCGACTGGAAGCGGGCGCGGTCGGTGAAGTGGTAATCCTCTCCGTCCTGCTCGCCGGGCCGCGGCGCGCGGGTGGTGTAGGACACGGACTTGCGTACCCCCGGGTCGGCCGCCAGCAGCGCGTTGACCAGCGAGGTCTTGCCCGCGCCCGAGGGCGCGCTCACGACGAACAGGCTGCCGCTCATGTGGGCCTCATTCGATGTTCTGCACCTGCTCGCGCATCTGCTCCACGAGCACCTTGAGTTCGATGGCCGCGCGGCTGGTTGAAGTATCGACCGACTTCGAACCCAGCGTGTTCGACTCGCGGTTGAACTCCTGCATCAGGAAATCCAGGCGCTTTCCTGTGGTGCCGCCGCGCTCCAGCGTGCCGCGAAGCTCCGCGATGTGCGCTTCGAGGCGCGACAGTTCCTCCTCGACATCGATCCTGGCCGCGTAGAGCACGAGTTCCTGCGCCAGTCGGTCCGGATCGGCGGCGACGCCGGATTCCGCGAGGCGCTGCTGCATCCGCTCGCGCTGCGCGGCGAGCAGTTCGGGGATGCGCGGGCGCACCGTCTCGACGATGCCGGCGATCGCCCGCGCCCGCTCCAGCAGGAATTCGGCCAGTCGCGCGCCCTCGCGTTCGCGCGAGGCGACGAACTCGGCGAGCGCCTGGTCGCACAGGGCAAGCAGCGCGTCGCGCAGCGTCTCGCCCGAGAGCGACTGCCCGGCGGCCACGCCCGGCCAGCGCAGGATGTCGGCCACCGACAGCGCTCGCGCGCCCGGGGCGAACTGCTGGACCTGCGCGGCGGCGGCCAGCAGGGCGCCGAGCGCGCGTTCGTCCACGGCGAGAGCGGCCTGCCCCTGGCCGCTGGCGCCCAGCGCGACGCGGCACTCGACCTTGCCGCGGGCGATGCGCGCGGCGATGCGCTCGCGCATCAGGGGTTCGCAGGCCCGCGCGTCCTCGGGCATGCGGAACTGCAGGTCGAGGAAGCGGTTGTTGACCGAACGCAGCTCGAGGGTCAGGGTGCCCTGCGGCAGTTCGCGGCTCACGCTCGCGTAGCCGGTCATGCTGCGGATCCTGGAGGCCATGGTGAACCTGAGCGGGGTGATCCGGCCGGATGCGCGGCGGGCGCGGTGGCCGATGAATGAGGGAAAGTCCGGGGGCAGGAACCCCGGGGAAGCAGGCTGGAGTGGAAGAGCCGGGGTGGAAGGGCCGGTGCGGTCGGCTGCCCGCCAGGCACGGCCCGGGGCGCGGACCCGCCGCACGCACGACCGCCCGCCCGCGTCGAAGGCACTCCGGCGGACGCACGGGGCTTGTGTTCGGCAGGGTGAGCGACCACAATCGCGCGCCTCTTCAGGACGATAGCACAGCGCCCCCCGGCCATGACCCCTGCCCCGGCTGCAACCGATGCCCACGTATTCGCGCGCCCCGATGGCCGCGCGCAGGACGCGCTGCGCCCGTACTCGATCGAACGTGGCTATACGCGCCACGCGGAAGGCTCGGTGCTGGTGTGCGCGGGCAACACGCGCGTGATCTGCACCGCCAGCATCGAGGAGGGGGTGCCCGGTTTCCTCAAGGGCAAGGGGCAGGGCTGGATGACCGCCGAATACGGCATGCTGCCGCGTTCCACCCACACCCGCATGGCGCGCGAGGCCGCGCGCGGCAAGCAGTCCGGCCGCACCCAGGAGATACAGCGCCTGATCGGCCGATCGCTGCGCGCCGCGGTCGATCTGTCCGCGCTCGGAGAGCGCACGCTGCAGATCGACTGCGACGTCATCCAGGCCGATGGGGGCACGCGCACCGCCAGCATTACCGGCGCGTTCGTCGCCGTCCACGACGCGCTCTCCGGCCTGGTGGCCTCCGGCGCGCTGCCGCGCCTGCCGGTGGTCGACCATGTGGCCGCGGTGTCCGTCGGCGTATGGCGCGGCGTGCCGGTCCTCGATCTCGACTACACCGAGGACTCCGGCTGCGACACCGACATGAACGTGGTGATGACCGGCGCAGGCCGCTTCATCGAAGTCCAGGGTACGGCGGAGGGCGAGCCCTTCAGCCGGGAGTGCCTTGGCGGCCTGCTCGACCTGGCGGCCTCCGGCATCGCGCGGCTGGTCGCGCTGCAGCGCGAAGTCCTCGCGAGCGGGCCGGCCTCGCGGTGAGCGGCCTGTCGCGCCTGGTCATCGCCAGCGGCAACGCCGGCAAGCTGCGCGAGATCGACGCCATCCTCGCCCCGCTGGGCATCGCCATCGTGCCGCAGTCGGCGCTGGGGGTGGGCGACGCCGAGGAGCCGCATCCCACCTTCCTCGAGAATGCCCTTGCCAAGGCGAGGCACGCGTCGGCGATCACCGGGTTGCCGGCACTGGCCGACGACTCGGGCATCTGCGTGCGGACGCTGGGTGGCGCACCCGGCGTACGCTCGGCTCGCCATGCCGGCGAGCCTCGCTCCGACGCCCGCAACAACGCGAAACTCGTGGCCGACCTGGCCGGCATGTCCGACCGTCGAGCGTACTACCATTGCGTGATGGTGCTGTTGCGCTCGGCCGACGACCCGCAACCGCTGGTGGGCGAGGGGACATGGGCCGGCGAGGTGATCGATGTCCCGCGGGGCGAGGGGGGCTTCGGCTACGATCCCCATTTCCTGATCCCCTCGCTGGGACTCACCGTGGCCCAGATGGCGCCCGAGATCAAGAACCGTTCGAGTCATCGCGCGATCGCGCTGGCGGCGATCGCCCGGCGCCTGCGCGAGCAGGACTGAGCCGCGGCGGGGTCGTCGTCCCCGGCCACCGCGCGGCGTCAAACCCCGGAGGACGGTGCCCCTCGCACGCGTGCTCCTGAACAGGGAGGCCCACCATGGCCGCATCCGAAGTGACCAACATGGCGGTGTTCTGCGACTTCGAGAACGTCGCGCTCGGCGTGCGCGACGCGAAGCACGCGAAGTTCGACATCGCGAAGGTGCTCGAGCGACTGCTGCTCAAGGGCAACATCGTGGTGCGCAAGGCCTACTGCGACTGGGAGCGCTACAAGGCGTTCAAGAAGTCGATGCACGAGGCTTCGTTCGAACTGATCGAGATCCCGCACGTGCGCCAGTCGGGCAAGAACTCGGCCGACATCCGCATGGTGGTCGACGCCCTCGACCTCTGCTACACCAAGGCGCACCTGGACACCTTCGTGCTGCTCACCGGGGATTCCGACTTCTCGCCGCTGGTGGCGAAACTGCGGGAGAACGCCAAGACGGTGATCGGCGTGGGGGTCAAGCAGTCCACCTCCGACCTGCTGATCGGCATCTGCGACGAGTTCATCTTCTACGACGACCTCGTGCGCGAGCAGCCGGCCCGTCGGCGGGCGGCCCCGCGCAAGTCCGCGCGCAAGGGCGCGTCGCGCGCGGCCGAGGGCGAGGCGGGGACGTCCACGGGCGCGCTGCCCGACGCGGCGGCGGTGGAGCTCGTCGAGGCCTCGGCCGGCGGCGAAGCCCTGCCCGCGGCGGAGGCGGTCCCGGCGACCGGCGTCGCGGGTGCCGGGACCGAGGACGCCGATCGTGCCCAGGAGGCGATCGACCTCGTGCTCGCCACGGTCGAGGCGCTGGCGGCCGAACGCGGCGAGGAGGAGCGGATCTGGGGCTCGATGGTCAAGCAGACCCTCAAGCGCCGGAACCCCGGTTTCAACGAGTCCTACTACGGCTTCAGGTCGTTCAGCGAACTGCTCGAGGAGGCCCAGGCGCGGCGCCTGCTCGATCTCACCCGCGA
>CAIKXV010000191.1 GCA_903831455.1 uncultured Pseudomonadota bacterium
CGACGCCCGGCAGTTGCGCGGCCTCCTTGGTGCAGCCGCGCCAGTCGACACCGGGCCCGCCGGCCCTGTCGCAGCCCGTGCCCCTGGCCGCCTCCAGCGGGATCGCAACGGGGGCTGGCGCCGACAGGGCGATCACCAGCGTGACTGCCAGCGCCGCCAGCGCGACCCCGGCGAGCACGCGTCCGTCGCGGGCAACCGAGTGCAGCGCGCGCCGGTCGAGGCGAACCCGGCGCCACAGGGAGACCTGCAGCGGTTCATCCGACACCCTGCGATCTCCCAGCGCGCGCCGCTCCCCGCCGTCCGGAGACACGGGGCGACCGGTGCGCCGATCGCGTCCCGATCGCTCGTCGGCCCAGCGACGCGCGGCGGCTCGACGTTCTCCGTCCCACTCGTCCTCGGGGTCCCGACCCTCGCCCGCCGGGACGACTGCGGCTGCGGGCGGGCCGTCCTGCGCGCAGGACAACTCCGCGAACGCGTGCAGCGGTTGCCACTGGACGCGATCCAGGCTCGCGAGGTCGGACGCCTCGAATCGGCCCAGCAGAAGGCCATCCACGACCACCCGCCGCGGATGGGGTCCGTGTTCGCGCCCGTGCCGACGCACGTACCAGAGCGGCTGGCGCCCCGGCTGCGTTTGCCCACTCCCGGACCCTGCATCCATGTCCATATGCTAACGCGGCGAGGTCTCGCGTTCCGACAATCCCTGCATCCGCCGGCACGCGCGCGGCCATGGGCAGCGGGACCGCGCACGGCGAAGGCCTGCCCGGTGGATGCCGGCCGCGCGGGCCCTCGCCGGAAGGCCGGCCTGCGCACGGGTATCGGTCGCGACCGGCGCGAGCGCCGCCGAGGGCATGCCCGCCCCCCCGTGCGCGTCGCGGTCAGGGCCCCCGAGGAGGCACGCGATAGACGTGGAGCACCGACGCGGTCATGTCCTCGACCGGGAGGCTCGATTCCGCCGGCACGCCGGGAATCTCGAAACTGTTGCTGACCACCACGCTGCCCGGGGCCATCTCGGCGCAGGCCTTCGCCCACAACCGGGCCATGGGTACGGGCGACAGATAGGCGTAGAGCACATCGACGTCGCGCAACGGGTGCTGCCACAGATCGCGCCGCATGACCCGCGCCCCGTTGGGCGACAGCCCGCATCGCGCACGCGCGATCAGCCACGGCAGCCAGGCGGTCTCCAGCCCCAGGCACTGGGTGGTGGGCCGTTCGCGCGCGACCTCGACCAGCACGCCCCCGGTGCCGCAGCCGACATCGACGAAGCGTATGGGTCGATCACCCGGCAGGCACTCGAGCAGCCTCGAGCGCGCGGCCGCACTGCTGAGGAACAGGGTACGCGCTCGCGCAACGCATTGTGGCTGGTCAGTGCGAGCACGACGGCCGCGACGAGCCAGACCCCGGCGGGAACCGGCGAGGCCGCGCCGGCCACTGCGGCCGGCAGGAACCCGGCGTGCATCAGCCTGCGCGTCCCTCGCTCGCCCGCCGCGGTCGCGAGGATCGCGGCGAGCAGCCCGTGCAGCAGTACCCACGGCCACGGCGATGCCAGCCGCCCCCCCGCGGCGACGGCCATCGCCGCCAGCGTGACGGTCGCCAGCGCGGCCATGCCCTGGATGCCACCCGCACGCGCCGCGGCGAGGGGCCCGCTCGCGACGAGGATCGCATCGTCGCGCCGGGCAACCCCGGGGACGGCGTTCAAGGCCGTGCTCCTGCCGGCGCGGCGGGCGCGGTTGCGGGGCCTGGCGCCGGTGCCTGCGGGCGCGCGGACGGGGCTCCGGCCGCTGGAGGGGCGGGCAGCGCCGACTCGGCGGTGATCGCCTGCTGGGTGCGGCGGTTGAGCACGATGATGCTGATCCGCCGGTTGATCGCATCGAGCGGCGCGGCGCCGGGGAACCCGACCGCCGAGGACAGCCCGACCACCCGCAGCACCTTCGTGTCCTGCATGCCACCGTTGACCATCTCGCGGCGCGCGGCGTTCGCGCGGTCTGCTGACAGTTCCCAGTTGCTGTAGCCGCGGTCGCCGGACGAGTACGGCGTGGCATCGGTATGTCCGGACATGCTCACCCGATTCGGCACGTCGTTGAGGATCACGCCGATCTCGCGCAGCAGGTCCCGCGCGAAGCCGGCCATGGTCGTGCTCCCCGTGGCAAACATGGGGCGGTTCTGCTCGTCGACGATCTGGATGCGCAGCCCCTCGGGCGTGAGGTCGATGAGGATCTGCTTCCGGAACGGCCGCAGCGTCGGGTTGGCATCGATCGCGCGCTCGAGTTTCTCCTTGAGCTCGGCCAGGCGCTGGCGTTCCCGCTCCTCGATCTCCTCCTCGATCTGCCGCTCGTCCGAGTTGCGCTTGACCCGCTCGACATCCCCGCGGGCCATCTCCCCTGCGCGGGAGGTCATGTCGGGCCCGCCGCCCTGGATCACGCTGGGCGACTCGCCCGTCGAAGACCCGCCCATCAGCGCCACGCGCAGCGGCGTGTTGAAGTAGTTGGCGATGCCCTTGAGATCCCCCCTGCTGATCGACCCGAGGAGCCACATCAGCAGGAAGAACGCCATCATCGCGGTGACGAAGTCGGCGTACGCGATCTTCCAGGCGCCGCCGTGGTGGCCGTGCCCGCCCTTCTTGATCCGCTTGACGATGATCGGCCGCTGGACGTCCTCAGCCATCGTGGCGCTCCGACCGCGACGCGCTCACTTGCCCTTCCTCTGCTTCACCTCGCCCTCGAGTTCGGCGAAGGTCGGCCGCTCGGTGGAATAGAGCACCTTGCGCCCGAACTCGACGGCCACCTGGGGCGGGTAGCCGTTCAGGCTTGCCAGCAGGGTCACCTTGATGCACTGGAGCATCTTGGTCTGCTCGGAGAGCTTCTGCTCGAGCAGCCCCGCGAGGGGACTGACGAAGCCGTAGGCCAGGAGGATTCCGAGGAAGGTCCCCACCAGGGCCGCGCCGATCTTCTTGCCGAGGATTTCCGGCGGCTCGCCCACCGAGCCCATCGTCTTCACCACCCCCATCACCGCGGCGACGATGCCGAAGGCAGGCAGGCCGTCACCGACGCGGGAGACGGCCTGGATGGGCGCCTCGCCCTCGTGGTGGTGCGTCTCGATCTCGTTGTCCATGAGGTTTTCGATCTCGAACGCATTGAGGTTGCCGCCCACCATCAGCCGCAGGTAGTCGACCAGGAAGTCCATCGCATGGTGGTCCTCCAGGATCAGCGGGTACTTGGTGAACACCGGCGACTGCTCGGGAGTGTCGACGTCCGACTCGATCGACATCAGGCCCTCCTTGCGCACCTTCGCGAGCAGGTCGTAGAGCAGCGACAGCAGTTCGAGATACATCTGCTTCGTGTATCGAGACCCCTTGAAGCAGGTCGGCAGCGCCGCGAACGTCGCCTTGATCACCTTCGGCGAATTGCCCACCAGGAAGGCCGCGAACGCCGCCCCCCCGATGATCACCAGCTCCTGCGGCTGCCACAGCGCGGCGAACTTCCCGCCCGCCATCGCGTAGCCGCCGAGCACCGCCGCAAGAACTCCAACCCAGCCAACGATGACGAGCATCCGCATCCCCTGCCCGGCCCGCGGGAACGTCGCGCGCCTCGAGACGGGTTAACGGACGGATGGGCGGCGACTTGAGGCGGCAGGCGTCCCGGCCCTGCCGGCCCGGGGACGCGACGCGTGCCGTCAGGCGAGCGACGTCCCGACCGCAGGCGCCGGTCCTGCGGCGCACAGCCGCGCCACCGGGCCGAAGCTGCGGCGGTGTTCGGGACATGGCCCCAGGCGCCCGAGCGCCTCGAGATGGGATGCGGTCGGATAGCCGCGGTGCTGCTCGAATCCATACCCCGGCCAGCGACGCGCGAGTTCGTCCATGCGCGCGTCGCGGGCGGTCTTCGCCAGGATGGAGGCGGCGGAAATCGCCGGTACGCGGTCATCGCCCCCGATCACGGCCAGCGCGGGCACCGACAGGCCGCCCGGCACGCGGTTGCCGTCCACCCAGACGGCGTCGGGGGCAACCCCCAGCGCCGCGACCGCGCGGCTCATCGCGCGCAGCGTGGCCTGGAGGATGTTGATCGCGTCGATCTCGATCGCCTCCTCGAACGCTACCGCCCATGCGATCGCCTGGCCGCGGATGACCGGGGCCAGGCGGTCGCGCGCGGCCGGCGACAGGCGCTTGGAGTCGGCCAGTCCGCGGATCGGGTGCGCCGGGTCGAGGATGACCGCGGCCGCGCAGACCGGACCGGCGAGCGGCCCCCGGCCGGCTTCGTCGACCCCGCACAGCCGCGCGGGCGCGGGGGGCAGCGCGGCCGCCCGCGGCCACGCCGCCGGTGCCCGGCTCACCGCACCAGCGCCTGGACGGCGTCGGCGACCCGCTGCGCGCTGCCCTGGCGAAGCGTCTCGTGCATCTGGCCGAACAGGGTCTCCAGTTGCTGCCGCACCGGCGCGTCGGCGATCAGGTTGGCCAGCGCCTGCGCGAGGTTGACCGGCGTCGCATGCTCCTGGATCAGTTCGGGCACCACGAAGCGACCGGCCAGGATGTTCGGCAATCCGCCATAGGCGAGATAGCCGCGGCGGCGCATGATCCGCCACGACCAGTCGGGCATCCGGTAGGTGACGACCATCGGGCAGCGCAGCAGTGCGGCCTCGAGCGTGGCGGTTCCCGAGGCCACGAGCGCCACGTCGGCCGCCGCCAGCGCGGAATGCGCGTGGCCGAACAGCAGCTGCAGCGGCAGCGCGTGCGCGTCGCGTGCGTAGATCTCGGCCTCGACGCGCTCGCGCAGCCGCCGATTGACCATCGGCATCAGGAAGCGCGCGCCCGGCAGCCGGGCGTGGAGCAGCAGCGCGGTCTCGATGAACGAGCCGGCCATCGCCTCGACCTCGGCCTCGCGACTGCCCGGCAGCAGGGCGATCACCTGCGGCGCATGCGCGAGCTGCAGGCGATCCCGCACCGCCATGCGGTCGGGGGCGATCGGCAGTCGATCCGCGAGCGGATGGCCGACGTAGGTGGCCGCGATCCCGTGGCGCTCCAGCAGGGGCACCTCGAAGGGAAAGACCGCGAGCACGTGGTCGACGCAGGTCCGCAGCTGCCGGACCCGCTCCGCTCGCCACGCCCAGATCGACGGACAGACGTAATGCAGGGTACGGATGCCGGCGGCCCGCACCCGCCCTTCGAGCGCAAGGTTGAAGTCCGGCGCATCGATCCCGATGAAGACGTCCGGCCGCTCGCGCACCACGCGGGCGGCCAGTTCGCGGCGCAGGCGCAGCAGCGCCGGTACCCGCCGCAGCACCTCGACGTAGCCCCTGACGGACAGCAGGTCCATCGGGTGCCAGCCGTCGAGCCCCGCCGCCCGCATGGCCGGCCCGCCGACACCGGCGAACGTGGCCCCGGGCATCCGGGCCCGGAGCGATTCGATCAGGGCAGCGCCCAGCAGGTCTCCGGACGGCTCGCCCGCCACCAGCACCACGCGCATCAGCGGGCCAGCCCCCTGCGCGCGCGCGCGATGAACTCGCCGAACCGTGCGACCGCCGGCACCTCGACCGCCATGGCGTCGATCTGCGCGCGCGCATCCTCCAGCGCCACGCCTGACCGATACAGCGCCCGGTAGGCGCGCTTGATCGCCTGCACCGTCGCCGCGTCAAACCCCCGCCGCTTCAGGCCCTCGCTGTTGATGCCGCGCGGCGAGGCCGGGCTGCCGGCCGCCATCACGTAGGGCGCGATGTCCTGCAGCACCACCGAGCCCACCGACGTGATCGCATGGGCGCCGATGCTGCAGAACTGATGCACGCCGGTGAAGCCTCCGAGGATCGCGTGATCCTCGATCCGCACGTGGCCGGCGAGCTGGGTGCAGTTGGCCAGGATGACGTGGTTGCCCACCACGCAGTCATGGGCGATGTGCACGTAGGCCATGACCCAGTTGTCGTCCCCGACCGTCGTGAGGCCCGCGTCCTGCACGGTGCCGCAGTTGATCGTCACGTATTCGCGAAACGTGTTGCGGTCGCCGATCACGAGCCGTGTCGGTTCGCCGCGGTACTTCTTGTCCTGGGGCTCCTCCCCGATCGAGCAGAACTGGAAGACGCGATTCCCTGCCCCGAGCACGGTGTGGCCGCGCACGACGCAGTGCGGACCGATGCGCGTGTCGCGTCCGACGCGCACGTCGGGGCCGATGATCGCGTACGGCCCGACCTCCACGCCCTCGTCGAGTTCGGCACCCTGCTCGATGAGGGCCGTCGGATGAACCTGGGTGGCCATGCTCCGTCTCCCGGGTCAGTCGATCGGCCGCCGGACGCACATGATCTCGCACTCGGCGGCACGCTGCCCGTCGACGCTGGCGGTGCAGGCGAACTTGTAGACCTCGCGCATCCGGCGCGTGATGCTCACCTCGAGCAGCAACTGGTCGCCCGGCGTCACCGGGCGCTTGAAGCGCGCGCCGTCGATGCCGGCGAGGTAGACCACCGAGCCGTCGTCGGGCTGCTCGTTCATCGTGCGAAAGGACAGCACCGCCGCCGCCTGCGCGAGTGCCTCGACGATCAGCACGCCGGGCATCACCGGGTGGTGGGGAAAGTGCCCCGGGAAGAACGGCTCGTTGATGGTCACGTTCTTGATCGCGCGGATCCGCTCGCCGGGTATGCATTCGAGCACGCGGTCGACCAGCAGGAACGGGTACCGGTGCGGCAGGTTGCGCAGGATTGCATGGATGTCCATCGTGTCGCTCATGGTGTGTCTCCCCGGGAGTCGCTGCTCCCGCTGCCGGCGGCGGCGCCGAGCCGGCGTTCGAGTGCCTCCAGCCGCGACTCCAGCCGGGCCAGATGACGAAAGCGCGCGGCATTCTGCAGCCACGCGGCGTGGTCCTGCGCGGGTACTCCGCCGGTGTACTTGCCCGCCACCCGTATCGAGCGCGTGACCAGGCTGAACGGCGAGACCTCGACATCGTCGGCGATTTCCAGATGGCCGAGGATGCCGGCCGCCCCGCCGATCCGGCACCGCTCGCCGATGCGTGCGCTGCCGGCGATCCCGACGCATCCGGCGATCACCGTATGCGCCCCGATCCGGACGTTGTGCCCCACCTGGACCTGATTGTCGATCTTCACCCCATCGCCGATCACGGTGTCGGCCAGCGCGCCACGATCGACGGTGGTATTCGCCCCGATCTCGACATCGGCCCCGATGCGAACGCCCCCGACCTGCGGGATCTTGACCCAGTGCCCCTGGTCGGGAGCGAATCCGAACCCGTCGGCGCCGATCACGGTTCCGGCGTGCAGGATGCTGCGCGCCCCGATCCGGCAACCGGGATAGACGACGACGCCGGGGTGCAGCACGCAGTCCTCGCCGATCTCGCTACCCTCGGCCAGCGCACATCCGGAGGCAATCCGCGCGCGAGCGCCGACGACCACCCCGGCCGCGATGCTCGCCCCCGCCTCGACGCAGGCCAGCGCGTGCACGCTCGCGGCGGGGTCGACCCAGGCCGACGGGTGGACGCCAGGCCTGCACGGCGAGGCCGGGTACAGCACCTGCGCGGCCCGCGCATACGCGGCATACGGGTTGCGAGCCACGATCCGGGGCAGCGTCGTCGCATCGCGATCGGCCGGACCGAGGATCAGCGCGCTGGCGCGGGTGGTGGCCAGTTGGGCGCGATACCGTGGGTTCGCAAGGAACGACAGCGCGCCCGGTCCGGCCTCGTCCAGCGGCGCGATCGAGGCGATCAGCGGATCGGCGTCGCCGGCCCACTCCTCGCCGAGGCGCGTCGACAGTTCGGACAGGTGGATCGCCATGGCCGGGCGAGGCTCCCGTCGAGTCGGTCGGTCAGTCCCGACGACCAGCGGATGCCATCCCGCCCGTCGCCGGCATCACTTGTCCGCAGCCGCCAGCGCCCGCAGCACCTTGTCGGTGATGTCGATGCGGGTGCTGCGGAAGACCGCCTCCTGGAACACCAGGTCGAGTTTCTCCGACTCGGCGATCTTCTTGATCACCGCGTTCACCCGCTCGAGCACGACGGCCATCTCCTCGTTGCGGCGGATGTTGAGGTCCTCGCGGAACTCCCGCTGCAGGCGCTGGAACTGCTGGGTGATGCGGGCCAGTTCCTGTTCGCGCTTCACGCGCTCCGACTCGGCCAGCGTGACGGCCTCGCGCTCGAGCGAACCCTGCAATTCCTTGGCCCTCGCGGCCAGGCGCTGGAGTTCCTGGTCCCGGGGCGCGAAATCCTTTTCGAGGCGTTTCTGGGCGCGGACCGCCGGCGCGGCCTCGCGCAGGATGCGCTCGGTATCGACGAACCCGATGCGGACATCGTTCGCCTGCGCGAGCACGCCAGGGCTCGCCACCACCGCCGCGGCCAGCACGGCCGCGCGCCACCACCCTCGACCCATCGAAACCCCCGCCCCTGCGGATGACCGGAACGGCGAGCGGTCTGCCCGCCCGCTGCACGCGCGGCGCCGAACCGACCGCCACACCCCGGATCATACCACCGGGGTCAGAACACGGAGCCGAAGGTGAACTGGAAGCGCTGGGTACGGTCGCCCGGTTGGCTGTTGAGCGGCTGGGCGAGGCTGAACTTCAGGGGGCCCAGCGGCGACACCCAGGTCACGGCAAGGCCGGTCGAGTAGCGCGCGTTGGTCGTGGTGAACGACTCGTCCGCGAAGCCGTAGTCGAAGAAGCCGCTCAACCTCACCGACCGGTCGTTGCGCAGACCCGGGAACGGCATCAGGAGTTCGACGTTCCCGACCGCCTTGTGCGAACCGCCGAGGAAGGTGCCGTCGCTGTCGCGGGGACCGACCGAGCCGTTCGAATAGCCTCGAACCGAGTTGATGCCGCCGACGTAGAAGTTGCGATAGAACGGCAGCGGCTTGCCGTTGAGGCCGCCGCCGATGCCGACGTCGCCGGTGAGCTGGAGGGTCAGGTCGCGGGACAGGGGAACGAAGTACTGTGCCAGGTAGCTGGTCCGGTAGTACTGAAGCTCGCTGCCGGGAACGGTCACCTCGATCGACCCGCGCTGGAACGATCCGCGGGTGGTGTAGATCCGGCTGTCGCGCCGGTCCACCGCAAGGCCCAGCAGCGCGAACACGGCCGTGTTCGACGGACCGAAGGTATTCACGAAATCGAGATAGCGTTTCGGGCTGTCGGGAAAGGTGTTGACGTTGGTGTTCTCGGCGGTCAGCCCGGCCTGCAGCGTGACATCCTCGGTCAGCGGCAGCCCGAAGCGCACGCCGGCGCCATTGGTGACGGTGCGGAAGTTGCCGAGACCCAGCGAGACCGGATCGTAGGTTCGCTTGTACAGGTCGTAGCCGAGGCTGACCCCGTTGCTGGTGAAGTACGGGTTGGTGAACGAGATGGACGCGGTACGGTTGACCTTGCCGCTGTTGAGCACCACCGCCAGCGCGTTCCCGGTGCCGAAGATGTTGTTCTGGGACACCGAACCCTGCAGCAGCAGGCCCTCGCCGCTGGAGAACCCGACCCCGAACAGCAGGTTGCCGGTCGCCCGCTCGGTCACCGCCAGGTTCACGTCGACCTGGTCGCTGGTGCCGGTGACCGGTGGCGTCTCGATGTTGACGTCGGAGAAGAACCCGAGCCGGTCGACACGCCGGCGCGAACGATTGATCGCCTCGGCGTTGTACCAGCCGCCCTCCATCTGGCGCACTTCGCGCCGGATCACCTCGTCGCGCGTGCGGGTGTTGCCGGCGATGTTCACCCGGCGCACGTACACGCGCCGACCGGGATCGACGAAGAAGGTGAAGGACGCGGTGCGCTTCTCGCGATCGAGTTCGGGGACCGCATTCACGTTGGCGAATGCGTAGCCCTCGTCGCCCAGGCGCTCGGTCATCGCCTTGGTGGATTCGGTCAGCCGCTCGCGCGAGAACACTTCGCCCGGCTTGATGCGCAGCAGCGCGCGAAGATCCGCCTCGGCCAGCAGCAGGTTGCCGCCGAACTTCATCTCGGAGACGGTATAGCGCTCGCCTTCGATGACGTTGATCGTGATGTAGATGTCGCGACGGTCGGGGGTGATCTGCACCTGGGTGGATTCGATCTCGAACTCGAGGTATCCACGGTTCTGGTAGAACGAGCGGATCGTGTCCAGGTCGGCGGACAGGCGCTCCCGCGAGTACTGGTCGTGCTTGCTGTACCAGGTCATCCAGCCCGGCGTGCGCTGCACCATCAGGCCCAGCAGCTGGCTTTCCGTGAAGGCCTTGTTGCCGGTGAAGTTGATCTGGCGGATGCGCGCGACCTCGCCCTCGACGATCTGGAACGAGATGCCCACCCGGTTGCGCTCGAGCGGCGTGACCGTGGTCTGCACCTGGGCGGAGTAGCGGCCCCGGTTGAGGTACTGGCGCTTGATCTCCTGCTCGGCACGGTCGAGTTGCGCGTTGTCGAAGATGCGCCCGTCGGCGATGCCGATGCCACGCAGGGCCGCGCGCAGCTGGTCGTCGTTGAATTCGCGCGCGCCGACGATCGTGATCTGCGCGATCGCGGGTCGCTCCTGTACCGTGACCACCAGCACGCCGCCATCGACCTCCAGGCGCACGTCGGTGAAGAAACCGGTCGCGTAGAGCGCGCGGATCGCCTGCGCGGCCCGTTCCTCGTTCAGGGTCTCGCCCACCTTTACGGGCAGGTAGCCGAAGATCGTGCCGGGCTCGGTGCGCTGGAGGCCTTCGACGCGGATGTCGCGGACGGTGAAGGCATCGAACGCGTGGGCCAGGGGAGCCCAGGCGAGCGCGAGCGTGGCGAGCAGTCGGGAGGTGCGCAGCATGTGTCGGATTCAGGGCCGCCAGGCGGGTGGCGTCGGCAGCGGGGCGACGGCCACCTCAGCCGCCCAGATACCGGTGGATGTACCGGTGGATGTCGTTGAAGGTCGCGAAAGCCATCAGGACGAACAGCACGCCCATCCCCACCTGCTGGCCAACCAGCATTGCGCGATCGGACACCGGCCGGCGGCGCACCACCTCGATCGCATAGTACATCAGGTGCCCGCCGTCGAGCATCGGGATCGGGAGCAGGTTCAGCACGCCGAGGCTGATGCTGATCAGCGCGAGGAACGTGAGGTAGGCGATCCACCCGACCTGCGCCGACTGCCCGGCGTAGTCGGCGATGGTGAGCGGACCGGACAGGTTGCGGATCGAGACGTCGCCGACCAGCATGCGGCCCAGCATCTGCAGGCTGAGCACGGACGTCTCCCAGGTCCGCCTCACCGCTTCGGCGACCGCCTCGACCGGTCCGTACCGCAAGTCCACCATCGACTCGCTCGCGCGGGCGGGATCGACGCGCGGGCCGATCCCGATCCGGCCCCGGGTCTCGCCCGCCTCGGCCGCCGCCTCCGGCGTCAGGCGCACCGTGGGAATGGCGCGTCCGCCGCGATCGACCTCGAACCGGAGTTCCCGCCCCGCGCTGGCGCGGATCACGCGCACCAGCGCCGACCAGTCCTGGACGGGCTGTCCATCGACCGACAGGATCCGGTCGCCTTTGAGCAGGCCGGACCGATCGGCCACGCCGCCGGGCACCACGCGGCCGATGATCGCATCGAGCGCGGGCGGCCTGAGCGCGAGGCCCACCACGGCCGGCAGGTGCTCGTCGATCTGGCGCGGCTTGATCTCGCTGAAATCGAGCTGGCGGACCGCGGCCCGCCCGGCTGCGTCGGTCACCTCGACCGACACCACGGCGCGATCGACCGCGCGGGTGAGCAGCGCGAGCCGGACATCCTGCCACTGGCGGACCGTCTCGCCACCGATCGAGCGCACGACGTCACCGTCGGCGAATCCGCCGCGGGCGGCGAGCGTGCCGATCGCCGGCGCCGCCACCACCGGCTTCATGCCCGGCACCCCGTGGACGAAAAGGCCCCAGTAGAGAACGATGGCCAGCAGGAAGTTGGCGATCGGGCCCGCCGCCACGATCGCGATCCGGCGCCAGACCGACTGCCGGTTGAACGCGCGCGGCAGGTCCTCCGGGGCGACGTCGTCCTCGCGCTCGTCGACCATCTTCACGTAGCCGCCGAGCGGGATCATGCCGACGACCCACTCGGTGCGATCCGCGCCGAGCACACGGCTGAAGATCGGTCGACCGAAGCCGACCGAGAAGCGCAGCACCTTCACGCCGCACCAGCGGGCCACGAGGTAGTGCCCGAGTTCGTGGACGACGATGAGCGCGGCGAGCGCGACGAGGAAGGCGACGACGGTCAGCATGGTGGCAGGGGCAGCGGGCACGGGGAATCCTCCCCGCGGCAGGCCGGATGTTAGCAGGCGAGCCTGTGCACCCTCTCGCCGGCGACGCGTCGAGCGGCCGCATCGGCCACCAGCACGCCTTCGAGCGAGTCGGCACCGCCCTCCCCGGGTGCGGCCAGCGTCTCGGCGATGACCGCGGGGATGTCGCCGAAGCGCAGGCGACGGGCGAGGAAGGCCTCGACCGCAACCTCGTTCGCCGCGTTGAGCACCGCGCTCGAGATGCCCCCGGCCTGCAGGGCCGACCACGCCAGCGGCAGGCACGGGAACCGCCGGGCATCGGGCGCTTCGAAATCGAGCCGCCCGGTACGAAGCAGGTCGAGGAAGTCGACGCCCGCCTCGATGCGCCGCGGGAAGCCGAGCCCATAGGCGATCGGAGTGCGCATGTCGGGCTGCCCGAGCTGGGCCAGCACCGAGCCGTCGTGGTACTCGACCATCGAATGCACGACGCTCTGGGGGTGGATCAGCACCTCGATCCGGTCGGGGGCGGCC
>CAIKXV010000192.1 GCA_903831455.1 uncultured Pseudomonadota bacterium
CCCCTTCGCCTACACCGTGCCCGCCGCCACGTTCGCCGACGTCGATGTCGGCGATACGCTGACCTGGTCCGCGACGCGGGCCGATGGGACGGCGCTGCCGGCGTGGCTCACGTTCGACCCGACGACCCATACCTTCTCCGGAACGCCCGCCCAGGAAGACGTGGGCGTGATCAACCTGCGGGTCACCGTCGCCGACGGGGCAGCCGCGACCGCGTCCAGCACCTTCGCGTTCGCCGTGTTCAACACCAACGATCCGCCCAGCGGTCAGCCGGCCATCACCGGCACGCCTGCGGTGGGCACGACGCTCGCGGTGGATGTCTCCGGGATCACCGACTCCGACGGCCTTGGCAGCCTCGCGAGCGCCTTCCAGTGGTTGCGTACCGGCACGCCCATCGCGGGCGCGACGGCGCCCACCTATTTCGTCGACGGCGCGGACCTCGGCCACACGCTCGCGGTACGCATCGGCTGGATCGACGGCCATGGCACGCCCGAGCAAGCGGTCTCCGGAGCCATCGGACCCGTCCAGCCGGCGTCGTCGCCAGGCTCGCCTCCGCCGATTCCCTACGTCGACCCCTCTGCCGGAGGCGGTCCGCTGCCCCCCGCCGGACCCGCCACGCCCTCCTCCGGCGACGGAGCCGACGCCACACCGTCCACCCCCGCCACGGGTGGCGCGCCCACGTCAGGCGATTCGCCACCCTCCACGTCCGATCCGGCGTCGGGAGCCCCCGGAGCCGGCTCCGCGGCCCCTCCTGCGGGCGCGCCCTCGGGCGCTGCACCTCCGCCCTATGGCGGTGGACGGTTCGGCGTACCCGGTTCCGTGCTCGCCCCGAGGATGGGGCCGATCGATCCGGGCGGCGTGCCAGCCCAGGCCCTGCTGCTGACGGCCGATCCGACCCTGTCGGCGCCATTGGGCGCAAGGCCCTTGGACATCCCTGCGGCGCGCAGCGACTTCGCCGAAGTGTTGCGCCAGTGGCGGCAGCGCGTGGTCATCGCGGATGCGCAACCCGACAGCGCGGCGCCGGTCAGCGGATTGACCGCCTCGACCGCCAGCCGTCCGGCGCTGGGTCCGCTCGCGTCCGACGAGGGGTTCACGCTGGGGCCCGCGGACGGGGCCTATATCACCGGCCTGATCGCAACGACCGGCATGGTGCTCTGGGCTGCCCGTAGCGGTGGCATGACGCTTGCGCTGCTGGCCTCGGTGCCGATCTGGCGCAACCTCGACCCCCTGTATGTCCTGCCATCCGATCGAGCGGCCGTAGCCGACCGCGGGCAACCCGATGAACACGACGACCCACTGCCGACGACCGTACCGTCGAACGGGCGGGCGGCGGGTCGGCTCGTGATGTCGATCGATCTCGAGTCCTGACCCCGGAGCCCGCGATGAAACCTCGTCCTCCGATCGTGTCGCCCGCATGATCAGGAACCCTGTAAAAGGCTGGAAGCGACTGCCCCGGCTCAGTCCTGCGGTGCGGATCGGGCTGGGCCTGGCATCGCTGGTCGTCGCGCTGCTGCTGCTGCTCGATCTGGTGTTTCGCGTCTTCCCGAACCCGGCGACCGAGGCGAACCGCAAGCGCGCGGAGGCGGCGGAGAGAATCGCACTGCAGGCCGCCCTGCTGATCGAAACCGGCCAGGAGGACGGCCTTTCCCGCGCGCTCGCCCTCATCCTCGTCCGCGACCCCCTGCTCGCCCGCATCCGCGTCGACCGCCAGGACGGAAGCGTGGTCATGGATCGCCGGGTACCCACGTTGCCGTCCGGCGTGGCCACGGACACGAACGAAGCCTTCCAGGTCCCCCTGATGAATGCGGCTGGCCCCTGGGGCCGTGTCAACGTCTGGTTCCGGGATACCTCCGAGGGAGGACTGGCCACCTTCCTGCGCAATCCGATGATCCCGCTGGTGATCGGACTGGGTCTCGCCTGCTTCCTGGCGTTTGCGCTGTACCTCCGGCGAGTGCTGCGCCACCTCGACCCCTCGTCGGTCGTGCCTGATCGCATCCGCCAGGCCTTCGACGTCTTTTCAGGCGGCATCGTCGTGGTGGACCGCAAGGGCGTGATCCTGCTGGCCAACGAGCGGTTCGCGACCATCGCGGGCGCGCCATCCGGCAGCGACCTCACGGGCCAGGTCATCCACCTGCTGCCCTCGCTCGCATCGGCGCTGTCGCCACAGGTCGGAACCCACCCGTGGACACTGGCGATGGACACCGGCGAGGCCCTGCCAGGTGCCCGCCTAGACGTGAACTTCGCCGACGGCACGCGCCATCGACTCCTGGTCGGGAGCGCCGCGATCGACGATGGCGATGGCGTGGTTCGCGGGTGCCTGATCAGCTTCGAGGATGTCACGCCCATCGTCGATCTCAACGAACAGCTCGAACGCTCGAACGCCGAACTGGTGCAGTCCAAGCACGAAATCGAGCAGATGAACGCGGAGCTGGTCCGACTGGCCACGCGCGACCCCCTGACCGGTGCATTCAACCGTCGCGCGCTCTTCGTGCGCTTCGAGGTGCTGCTCGGCGAGGCCCGCGAGCGCGGCACTCCCCTGTGCTGCATCATGTCGGACATCGACCACTTCAAGCAGTTCAACGACCGGCACGGCCACACCGTGGGCGACGAGGTGCTGCGCGCGGTGTGCAATGCCTTTTCGAGCGTGCTCCGCGACCGCGACGTGCTGGCCCGCTACGGCGGCGAGGAATTCTGCATCCTGCTGCCTGGCGTCGACCTGCCGACCGCGGCCCAGGTGGCCGAGCGCCTGCGAGAAGCGGTGGAGCGATCGGCCGGACAGTCGATCCGCGAGCCACGCGGGCTGCAGATCACCTCCAGTTTCGGAGTGGCCCAGTATCAGCCGGACATGGCGACCGCCGACCGCCTGATCGAGCAGGCGGACAGCGCCCTCTATGCCGCCAAACGCGCAGGCCGCAATCGCGTGTGCCTGCCGGAACAGACCTCCGCCGCAACCGCCGCCCCCGATCGCTGAGCCTGCGTGTCGTGGACCTGCGCCTCGCGGCGTGCGTGCCGAGGCACGCCCGGTCGGACGGGCGCGTGAAGGTCGGCACCACCGGCTGCCCGCACTTGACGTTCGCGCGCGGTCCGTTCATCGTCGTGCACCGAGAGCATCGACAAGGACCCCTTCCGCGTGAATACCCTCAATCCGTTCAAGGCCCCGGTGGTCGATTCGCTCGAGATCCGGGTGCTGGTCGACTCCCGCTACGAGCGCTTCCTGCCCAAGGCCTCGCACCCGCTGGTCGGCATCGAGCATGTCGGCCGTATCCCGGGTCGCGAACTGTCCACCTTTGCGGCGGAATGGGGGCTTTCCCTGCACCTGACCTCGGCCATCGATGGTCGCACGGGGCAGTACATCCTCGATTTCGGGTACACGCCCGAGGTGATCAGCCGCAACTTCGATCTTCTCGACATCGATCCCGCACGAATCAACGGGCTGATCCTCAGCCATGGCCATCGCGACCATTTCGGCGGCATGGACGGATTCGTGCACGCCTACCGGAACCGCATGCGCGACGACCTTGCACTCTACGTCGGCGGCGAAACCATCTTCCGCGAGAAGTGGATCACCGAGAAGCGCGACGGCGACAACATTTCCTGGGGGGCGATCGATCGCACTTCGCTGCGCGCGCACCGGGTCGCGACGGTCTGCTGTCCGGCGCCCACGCCGCTCGAAGGCCCCTTCACCTCGGGCTACATCAGCCGCAACTCCTTCGAGGAAGTCACCGGTGGCTCGCTCGTGCTGGACGACCACTACACCGAGGCCGAGCGTGCAGGTCGACTGGTTCGTGACCAGCACGAGGACGAACAGGCCACCTGCTACATCGTCAAGGGCCGCGGCCTGGTCGTCATCTCCTCCTGCGGGCACGCGGGCATCATCAACACCGTACGCACCGCGATGGCTGCCGCCAACGTCGATCGGGTCCATGCCGTGGTCGGCGGGTTCCACCTCGGCATGGCGCCCCTGCCCTATCTGCAGGCCTCGCTGCGCGAGATGGAGGCGATCAACCCCGACGTGATCGTACCCATGCACTGTACCGGCACCGCGTTCATCGAGATGATGCGCGAGCGGATGCCCGGGAAGCTGGTCTACTCCAACGTCGGGAGCCGGTTCACGTTCGGGGCCTGACCGCTCGAAGCACCACTCCGTGCTCAGCGGGTGCGCCAGGCATCGAGCACCCTCCCGGCCGCGGCCCGCCCCAGCACGATACAGGCTTCGCGCAATTCAGACGCCGCGCGCTCGCTGGCCTCGGACTCCCAGCGAGTCCTCGGGAAAGCGGCACCCAGCCACTCGAGGCGTCCGACGGGCAGGTCGACCCCGTCGCGCCGGATCGCGAGGGTTGCGACAACCTGCATCCGGACCGGGTCGACCATCGCGGCCGGCGCCCCGCGCGCCTCGGGGCCGATCATGACCAGCGAGACCCTGTCCACCGAAACGCTCGCCTGAACGGACGGACGCCGCTCGGCGGATCGGGTGGACGCAGCCGGTGCGCCCGGATCGCTCACCCGGATCTCGGCGGACTCGGCGAGCGCGACCCGCGGGGCAGCAGCCCGTCCCTGGGCCACCCGGGCGTCCGGAGGCAGGGCGTCGAACGCGCCGGACACGCACTGCGCGAGCGCCACCTGGTGGAACGCCGCGTCCTGCGCGCCCTTGACCTCCCGGCGTACATTCGCCTCCAGTCGGCCGAGCGCCCCGAGCGTTGCCTGCCCTTCGGGGGAGATCCGCTGCGCCACTTCCTGTCCCGCCCCCACGACCCCGCCGAGGGCGGCACCGATCGAGAACAGTGCCCCGCAACTGGCGAGCGTTTCGGGAGTACACAGCCCGCTCTGGCAGACCGTGCACGGCAAGGCCGCGACGCCTCCGCCGGTGATCGCTCGGTCGCCGATGTGGACCAGGGGATGACGCCGATCCGTGCGGAAGTCGATCTCGGGAACCCGTCGCTCGATCTCCACTTCGACGGACTCGACCCAACGGTCACGCGACATCGCCCCGGACAGCCTTGCCGCCAGCCGGGATGCACCCTGCGGGAGATGGATCCGATGTTCGACCAACCCGTCGCCCAGGCGCCTTGCATCCCCGGACCAGGAACCGGGTACTGCCAGCACCCGAAGTCCCGGCGCCCCGGTCTCGTCCGGCGCAAGTTCGCGGACCGCGACCAGGGCCGACAGGGGCACGGTGACCGAGGCCTTGAGCCGCCCCGCGTCGGGCACGACGACATTCAGCGTGCTCTCGCCCGCCACGAGCCAGCCATCGGGCGCCCCCGAGCTCGCAGGCAGCGGGAGACGGGTCAGGCCCGGCGCCGGATCGAGCAGGCGCGCAGGCCAGACCTGCAGCGGTCCAGGCTCCACCGGGATGTCGATTGCGCGGAACCGCAGGTTGAGCCGACCGACCGGACTCATCCCGTGCCGCACCACGCCGCAGACTACCTCTCCACTTCGCGAGCGCAGCGCCGGCGTCGTGGCCACGATGAGGGTTGCTGCCCGATCGGGGGACTCCACGACCGGAACGTCGATCCTGTAGGCGGGGGCTGTCGGGTCGTCGGTGCAGGCCGGCGAAGACCGCCCTGCGGAATGGACGCGCTGCACCTCGCCCCTTGCGTCCAGCACCAGCGCCACGGGGACCAGGACGAGGTCGCGGGCCGAGGCCGGCGCATCCGGCCCCAGGACCGGGTCGGCAGCGCGCAGGCTGGCCACCTCGACGAGGAACGGACGCGGCAGTTGGTCGATGCGCCACGCGGACGCATAACTGCGCCCTCGGGGTAGCGGTACCACCGGGGAGTGGGGCCCGATGAGGGCGTCGATGCTCCCCCAGCCTGCCACGACCGATGCCGGGAGCGCTGCGCCCGGCGCGCAGCACTCCGGCGCTGCCGCAAGGGCCGCCTCGAGGTGGACGGGGACCTGTACATACCGCTCTGCGTCCTCCGCCGGCGTCACCGCCTTGCGGACGTAGGGCAGCGCGCACCCGCCCACCAGCAGCGCGACGGCGAGTACCACGACCCGCCACCGCCACCGAGCCTGCCCGTGGCGCTCGGGGATCCGGGAAACGAGGCGAGGGTGGCTAATCATATGGGCACTGTAGCACCGGGATCGGTCGCCCCCGCGCACATCCCATCGGCGTGGAGACAGTCTCCCCGATCCGGGCGTCGGCTCGGACTGTTCACGAGCGTGAAAGAACGTCACTATCGCCGCTTGCGCCGCAGCGGCGTGGCGCCATGACTTCAAAATCCGGAAACCCGCGTGGGCATAACGATGGATACCGACTCGAACATCCTCAGCGTCGATCGCTTCGTGCTTCATCGCTCGACGGTTCCGGCCAGTGCCGGGCAGCCGGTCGGGCTCTTCATGCGCGAGCGCGTGCTGTCCGAGGCGCTGGAAGCCGGGCGGCCGGGTCCGGCCGTGCTGCTGCTGCACGGCGGATTCGCGCCCTCGATCGTTGCCTACGACCTCGCGTTCCGCGACTACAGCCTGATGGCTGCGCTGGCGGGCGCCGGGTTCGACGTGTTCACCTTCTCGCATACCGGCTACGCACCGTCGCCCCGTCCTCGCATGGACGATCCGGTCAACGTGGCCGCGGAGTTCCAGCCCGAGCTGATCCCCCATGTCCTGCCCTCCGCCTGCCCGCCGCGATACCCGTTCCGGCTGGTGTCGAGCCAGACCGAATGGGACGAGATCGACACCGTGGTCCAGGCAATCCGCGACCTGCGCGGCGTCGATCGGGTCCACCTGATCGGATGGTCGACGGGCGCTCCGCGCGCCGGCGGCTATGCGGCGCGTCACCCCGAGCGCGTGGACCGCATGGTGCTGTTCGGTCCCTCGCCGTTCTTCGCCGACGAGGCGCCACCGCCGCAGATCCCGATGCCGGGGGCCCCCACCCTGCTGCAGACGCGCGAATTCCTGCTCGAGCGCCGCTGGCGCGACCATGTCGCCGACTCCGGACAGATCGAGGATCCCGAGGTCTGCGATGCCTTCTGGAGCGCCCTGATGGCGCTGGACGAGATCGGTGCCTCATGGGGTCGCGAGGGCCAGGGCATCATGCGAGCGCCCAACCGGATGAACTTCGGATGGCGTGATTCGCTGTCGCGCATCCCCTGCCCGACCCTGTTCCTGCTCGGGGAACAGGACAACTACGCTCGCCGGATCGAGGCCTGGCATGCGCTGCGCGCGCCGCAACGCGCGTTCGTGCGCGTGGCCGGCTGCTCGCACTTCATGCAGTTCGAGCGTGCGCGCCGCGTGCTCTGGAAACAGTCGATCGAATGGCTTGCGCACGCAACCGTCGACGGTGCCACAGGCGGCGAATTCGCAGCCGACCGGGAGGGTCGCCTGACCGCGGCGAGCGCCTGATCGCACGCCCCGCCGGGAGCGTGCGATTCCCCGTTCGTTCAGCGCACCACGAGGACCAGCTTCCCGCGGAAGTGTCGCCCCCGGCTCACCGCATTGGCGCGAGCGGCGTCGGCCAGGGGAAAGGGGGTGATCTCGGGCACCCGCACCGCACCACTCGACACCAGCATCGCGATGCGATCGAGATGGGCACGATCGCGGCCAACCGCAGGACGCAGGCCGGTCACGTCGGTGCGCTCGGTGGGCGGCGCCTTCGGCCCGGAGGCGATGAATGCCGCCCGTCCACCGGGCTTGAGCACTGCATAGGCGCGCGAGGCCACCTCGCCGCCCACGGTATCGAATACCGCATCGATGCCCGAGAGCACCTGGGTGAAGTCCTCGCGGGTGTAGTCGATCACCTGGTCGGTGCCCAGGCTCTTCACGTAGTCCACGTTGGCGGTGCTGGTCGTGCTCGCCACGCGGCAGCCGGCATGTCGCGCCGCCTGGATTGCAAAGCTCGCGACCCCGCCGGCCCCGCCCTGGACCAGCACGGTCTCGCCAGCGCGCACCTGGAGGGTGTCCTCCACCGCGCAGAGTGCGGTCAGACCGATCAGCGCCACGGCCGCCGCCTCGACATGGGTAAGACCCGCAGGCCGGTGCGCGAGGATGGACGCCTTGATCACGACCTGCTCGGCGTAGGCAGCCTCGATGCCCACGTCGCAGACGCCGAACACCGCGTCGCCCACCTTGAAGTCGGTCACCCCGGGACCGAGCGCGCGCACTACGCCCGAGAAATCGCGCCCGGGGATGTAGGGGAAGAACTTTACCGGTCCGTAGCCACCGGCAACCACCCGCCAGTCGGCGCCATTGACACTGGCCGCATGGACGTCGACCAGGACTTCGCCCGGACCGGGTACGGGATCCGGCATCTCGCCGTACTGCAGTTCGTCGGGATCGCCATGCTGGCGAAAGAATACGGCTTTCATCGCGGCGCGTGCCTCTCGGGTGTGGGGTTGGGAGCGCCGGACGCCCGACATGCGGAAACCCTCCCGTCGTCGCGATCGCCTGCTACTCGACAGGTGCAAGCATAAACGACCGCGACGTGACGCCGGGGGCCACGCAAGCCGGGGCGGTTGGCGATGCTCGCGAGCCTGTCCGCAGGCATTATCATTCGCGCTCGGCGATTGCGAAGCGCCGCGAGGAGGGTCCGCGCGTCGGCGGAACATCTCCCACGCGTACCCCGGGCCACCCGGCCACGGCACGCACTCTCGGCCACGCCGCCCCTTCCGTTCCCCTGGAGGACACCCCATGACAGCCACGACCCCGCCGGCGCGATCCGATACCCGCGCAACGCGGCACGCGCAGACCCCGCCACTTCAGGATGGCGGCGCCTTTCGCACCTCGCGCCATGCGAAAGCCGTGCTCCGATCGACCGCCCTCGCGACGCTGATCGCGCTGCCCTCCTCGCCCGTGATGGCCCAGGCGTTCCCGGTCAAACCGATCCGCCTGATCGTCGCGCAGGCCGCTGGAAGCGCGACCGACGTGATCGCGCGCATCGTGACCCCGCGCTACAGCGAACTGCTCGGGCAGTCCGTGGTGATCGATATCCGTCCCGGCGCGGGCGGATCCCTGGGTACCGAGATCGCGGCCAAGTCGCCGCCCGACGGCTACACCGTGCTGATGGCCAACATCTCCACGCACGGGGTCAACCCGGCGCTCTACGCAAAGCTGCCGTATGACCCGGTGCGCGACTTCGCCCCCGTCTCGCTGGTGAGCACCACGGCGAACGTCATCGTGGTGCACCCGTCGGTGCCTGCGCGCACGGTGAAGGAGTTCATCGCGCTCGCGCGCAGCAAGCCGGGCATGCTCAACTACAGCTCCGCGGGGCCGGGCACGTCCCAGCATCTCGCCGCGGCGCTGCTCAACACACTCGCCGGCATCGACACCGTGCACGTGCCCTACCGCGGCAGCACGCCGGCGCTGGGCGCCGTGGTGGCCGGCGAGATCGCGTTCATGGTGCCCACGCTCACCACCGCCCTGCCCCAGATCCAGGCGGGCAAGATCCGGGCGCTGGCCGTCACCGGCGGCAGCCGCGCGGACGAACTGCCCAAGGTTCCAACCGTCGCGGAGACGCTGCCCGGGTATGACGTCGTCAGCTGGTGGGGCGTCGTCGCACCGGCCAACACGCCGCGCCCGGTCATCGATCGTCTGAACGGCGATCTGGTGAAGGCGCTCGCGACCGCCGAGGTTCGCTCGGGGTTGCTGAAGGTCGGCATGTACGCCCAGAGCCAGACGCCCGAGCAGTTCGCGCAGTACATCCGCGACGAGATCGCGAAATGGACCAAGGTCGCCAAGGCGGCGGCGATCAAGCTGGAGTAACAGGACGCCCTCGACCGGGCGGCCGTGCGCTGCCGGGTCATGGACGCCTCGCCGGGGGCTGTACCGCACGGCGCAGCACCCGGCGTCGATGGCACGTCTCCGCGCGGTCTATTCGTACCTGTCGGTACCTGTCGGTGACCCTCGGTGTCGGGAGCGCACCGAACCTCCAGTGCCCACCGGGGGGGCTTCAAACGGCGCTGCAGGGAGCGATCCGGATCGAACGCGACGCCGACCGGACCGCGCCAGCGCGCGATGCCCTCCAGCACGCTGCGTGATGGCGGCCGGCCAACCCGTCCGGCAGCGGCATGCCCCGGCGAGCCATGACCCGGGGCTCGCGGGGCATACCGTCCTGGCATGCGCGCGCAGCCGCGCCGCATGAAGCCGACACGGCTGCCGCGGCACCGGTCGACAGGCCCGCCGGAGTCGTCGGCCCTGCCACGGGCCTGACCCGCGCGTTGCGTGCAGCCCCGCCTACTGCGGCTTGAAGCCGATCGCCTTGACGAGCTTGCCGTACTTCGCATGATCGCTGCGGATCAGCTCGGCGAAGAACTCGGGCGACTCGTAGATCATCGTGAGGCCGGTCGCCACGAGTTTCTCGGCGACATCAGGATGCCGCATCGCGCGGTTGATCTCCTCGTTGAGGCGGGCGACGATCTCTCGCGGCATGCCTGCCGGACCGACCCAGCCGAACCATCCGCCCGACTCGTACCCGGGCACGACCTCGGCCGCAGCGGGCGAATCGGGCCACTGCGGCGTGCGCGCCTTGCTGGTGACAGCCAGCAGGTTGATGCGACCCGACTTGATATGCGGCGTGAGGCCGGTGACGCCATCGACACCCGCCATCACCTGCCCGCCCATCAACTCGCTGGCGATCTGCGCCGAGCCCTTGTAGGGAATATGGTTGAAGGAGAAGCCGGCCATCATGCGCAGCTGCTCGAAGATCAGGTGCGGGAAGCCACCCTCGCCATTGCTCGCCACGGTCAGCTTGCCCGGATTAGCCTTCGCCCAGGCAATCATTTCAGCCAGGGTCTTGAACGGCGCGCCGGTGGCGCCGACGACCACCAGGTAGTTCGCGGTGGACACGGCGATGGGCGTGAAATCCTTGAGCGCGTCGTAGGGGACGTTCTTGCTGGTGTGCGGCAGCACCGCCAGGTTGCCGCCCTGCCCGGCCGCGATGGTGTAGCCATCGGGCGCGGACCTAGCGACCGAATCGAGACCCAGCATCCCGCTGGCGCCCGGCCGGTTCTCGACGATCACCGGCTGCCCCAGGCGCTCGCTCATCCGGGGCGCGATCAGCCGCGCCATGATGTCGGTGGTGTTGCCGGGCGGGAACGGAATGATGATCCTGATCGGCTTGTTCGGCCACGCCTGGGCCTGGACTCCGATGCTGAACACCAGTGCCGCGGCGGCGGCGAACATCGACAGTACGGACTTCGGTTTCACGGATGCAGCCTCCTTGGCCATACGGAAGTGGACACCAGAAAACCCGGTGGCGGAGCCGCAGTTTCCGGCACCGGACCGAACCGCGCATCTACGCGACGGGAAGGACAGACCGAATACTACTTTCAAACGACGCCACGCCCCATGCGGTCCGGTCAGCCCCCTTTCCCGTCGAAAGCGCCGCACCGCGCTACTGCTCGCCTTTCAACCGTCACCCCAAGACAGGGCGAGGTCTGGACGGTGCGGGGCCGCGACGCAGTCAACGGGGCGGACACGCACTGTGCCGACAACGAACAGGAGGGCGCCAGCGGGCGATAGCCTCCCCTCGTTCATGGGCCGAGACAGCCTGCTCGACTCCGAATGCGCGCGGGTAACGCAATCGTTGACGATCCGCCGCGCCCCAATCGCGCGGCCATCGAGGGCACGGGCGCCAACGATACGGGCCGTGAGAGCGGAGCAGAGAGGATTCGCGCCCTGGCCCCACTCACCGCGGTACCAAAGGCACAGCGTGCGCATCGCCCTTATCGGCACCGCGAGAGTCGCGGAGACCCGCGACCTGTCACGATTTTCGCCGCGCCCTGCGGGGTGCCGAACGATCTCGTGCGGCCAGCTGCGGCGCATCCTCCCCAAGCCACGCGATCGCTGTCGCCGCGATACGCGTGCCAGATACGGGGCTGACCTTCGGTACCTCGACCGCATACAGCGCCGGACGCTTTCGACCGAACACCTGTTCGAGAGTCGGCAACATGCAAGCAAGCTGCTCGATGTCATCCACGAAAAGCGTGAGGTGGACGATACGGTCCAGCCGCGCGCCGAGGGCCTTCATCCGGTCGGCCAAACGACCAATGACGGCTGCAGTCTGTGCCGCAAACGCGGGGTCTGCCCCGGAGGGCAAACGGGCGGGTAACGCCCGCCGCCATGCCGCGGGCAATCCCGCAGGACGCAGCGCAGGGTCGCCCCCGGGCAACAGCCCCGGTACACCGGACAGGAAGGTGAGCCCGGACGCTCCGCATGCGGCGCTCATCGCCGCACAGCGATCGGCCTCGCCATCGACCAGGCGATCGATACGCAGGCCGCTGGCTGCGGTGATCGCCGTGGGTTCTATCTCGATCAGGGTTCCCTTGTGCCCCACCTCACCGGCCTCGATCACGGTCAGCGCCGGCGCATCCCCGGGGAAGAAGTGCTCGTGCACCCGATGGAAAGTGGGGAAATCGCGCATGTCCTGCAGGTACACCACGAGGTTCATGATCCGGTCCATCGAACTGCCCGCACCTTCCAGATGCTTCCGAATCAGGTCGTACGTGAACCACGTCTGGGCAGCGATCGGCCCGTTGCGAGCATCCTCGTGGCTGCGTCCGACCGAGAGGAAGCGACCCTGTTCCGGAATATCCGCGTATCCACGAACCAGCGGCGAACCTGGCTGAGAGGTGTCGACCGGGATTTGTCCGGCAACGAAGAGAAACGGGCCCGCGCCGATCACGTGAGAGAAGTGCGCGGCGGCCGCATGCGCCTTCGATCCAGCGAGCACGGAGCGTCCTCCGGGCGCATCTGGCGTACCCCGATACACGATCGAGTCGACGCACAGGCGGACCCGGTCTGCAGGCTCGAACCGCCCCATGCCTACGGCTGTGCTGGCGGGCGGCGCAGCCTCGTAGTGGCGACGTACTCGGTCGAAAGCGGAGAAGAACCGCTTGTCGCGCTGGAAGATGTGATACCGGACCACGTCGCCGATGGCGAGGCCGTGAGGCGACAGCAGATCACGGAATCGTTCGTACAACCCGACAGCCTGACCCTCGACGGGGCCCTCCAGTCCGCTGACCCACTCGTACGCGCTGGCGCATTCAGGCCTGCCAACGCCACGACCCGGGTGCACCCGGCGCGGTTCACCGGCAGCGTCCAGCCCCATCTGGCCGGAAAGGAACAGGAACGGTCCGGCCGCCACCACCGACGGCCAGCGCTCCAGCGCCGCGAGAAAGGGCTTGCTCATGAGCGTGAAACTCCCTGAGAATGGTATGCCGCTGTGATCACATCGAATGGAGGTCACGATGATTCTGCTCCCCCGTGCAGGCTTTGGCAACGCGGCGGCTGCTCTCGCCGTCCTGGCTGGCGCATGCCTCGCAAGCGCCCCGACTCCCGGAAAGGCTGCCGAGGGCTACCCGGTACGGCCAGTCCGCGTCGTCGCACCGTACGGGCCCGGCGGCTCGTACGACGTCATCGCAAGGATCATGGCGCAACGACTGGGCGAGCAGACCGGTCAGCCCTTTCTCGTCGACAATCGGCCCGGGGCGGCGGGTCGCCTCGGCATGAGCATCGGCATCGCGGCACCTGCGGATGGTCATACCCTGATCGTGATCGGCAATTCGCAGACGATCGTACCCAGCGTATTCAAGTCGGTCCCCTACGACCTTGCGCGCGACATTGCCTATGTATCGCTTGTGGCTACGATCCCGAACACTTACGTCCTGCACCCCGCAATCCCGGCCAATTCAGCAGCCGAATTCGCGGCCTTCTCCCGGAACAAGCCCGGCCAGATACGTTATGGCTCTGGTGGCACCGGGGGAATTACTCATCTCGGCGGCGAGCTCTTCCGGGGACTGACGAACTCCGACATGTCCCATGTGCCCTACAAGTCGGGAGCGCTGGCGCTCAACGCCCAACTCGCGGGTGAAGTGCAGTTCAACATGCTCAACCTGCTCAATGCCCTGCCGCATGCACAGTCCGGAAAACTTCGGGTTCTCGCGGTGACCAGCCTCAAGCGCTCGACCTACCTTCCCAACGTGCCGACCATGGACGAACTCGGGTTCAAGGGCTTCGAACTCCAGGAATTCCACGTGCTCGGAATGCCCAGGGCGACTCCCGCGCAGTTCGTACGCCGGATCAACGAGGAAATCCGCAAGGCGCTGGCTAGCGCGGAAGTGACCGAAAGGCTGGCGACCCAGGCAGCGGAACCGCGACCGAGTTCGCCCGAGGAGGCGCAGCGCTACGTCCTGGCCGAACAGGCGAAGTTCGCGAACGTAGTCAAGCAGATCGGCTTGAGCCCCGAGTGACGGCTGACCGGCCCCGCCCCCTTCCCGTTCTTCTTCCGCCTCTATCGGAGCACGTGCATGGACCAGGCTGAAGTTGATGCGATCCTCGCATCGATCACACCGGAGCGCTGCGCCGACATCGCGTGCCAGCTGGTCGACGTACCAAGCCTCACGGGAAACGAGCGGCCGATCGCCGAGACCTGCGCCCGACTGCTGCGCGAGGCGGGGCTGGAGCCTTCGCTCCAGGAGTTCGAGCCGGGGCGGTACAACTGCATCGCGCGCCTGAAGGGATCCGGCGGCGGCCCGACGCTGCTGTTCAATGGCCACATCGACATCTCCTTCAATGGTGACGAGCAGTACCTTCCCGACGCGCCCGGATACCGGACCCGCGCGGTCATCCAGGACGGCTGGATCCACGGCATGGGAGTCCACAACATGAAGAGCGGGGTGGCAGCGTTCATCGCGGCCACCGAAGCGATCGCCAGAGCGGGCCTGCGCATGCCTGGCGATCTCCTGCTCGCGCTGGTCGGAGGTGAAATCGAGCGTCATTCCGTGCTTGACTACCAGGGCCCGTCCTTCCGGGGCGGAGGATGCGGCACTCGGCACTGGGTCAGTAACGGAGGGATCGCCGACTTCGCGGTCATAGGTGAGCCGACATCCATGGCGCTGATTCACGAGCACGTGGGTTCGGTCGCCGTGCGCCTCACGACGCTGGGCAAACCGGCACCGCTGCGCGTCGCCAGCCACGGCGATGACGCGATACGCAAGATGCGGGTGCTGATCGACCTCTTCGACAGCTTTGCCGCCGACTATGCGGCGCGTCACGAGTACAAAGGCAAGCGCGCCTCGGTCCACATGCACTCGATAGAGGGTGGGTGGCCTTTCCGTTGCAATCGGGTCCCGTTCTTCTGCCACGTGTTCCTCGAATTCCGCGTGCTTCCGAACCAGCGGGTCAACGACATTCCGCAAGAGGTTGAACGCCTGATCAGCATGGTCCACCAGCGGGACCCGTCGATCGGGTTCGACACGGAATTCTTCGTCACGCTACCCCCCGCTCACGCCAGCGGAAATGCTGCGATCGCCGACCGAGTGCGCGCCGCGCATCGCGAGATAGTCGGATCAGGGCCTTCCGAGGGTGTCGGGATGTTCCTGTCGGATGCAGGCCACCTGCAGCTGTACGGCATACCCTGCGTCAACTATGGACCGAGCGGGCGAACGGTCACCGGCAGGGACAACTGGGATCCCGATATTGGCGAACACACCTCGATTGCTGACATTACCGCCACGGCAAGGGTTTACGCGAGCGTAGCGCTTGATGTGTGCTCGAAGACCCGCAGCGAGCTCGGCCTGCCGGTGCTCTCGGCACCCCTGCCCGCCCTACCCCCGTGCGTGCACGGGCATTGATAGCCAGCACCCCTAGGACCAGGAGATCCAGATGAAACGACAGTTCCTTCAGCCCGATGACATGTGGGCTCGCGTCGAGAACGGCAACCTCCTCTACGTGCCTGTCGTCACCGTACACGGGACGGATCACGCGCATGTCTACCTTGCCGGGCAAATGGCAAGGGAGCCGTCCGGTCCCATCGTCGGCATCGGCGACATGCGAGCGCAGATCCGAAAGACCTGCGAGAACATCGCCAAGGGTCTTGCCTACGCCGGCGCCACTTTCGACGACGTGGTCCGTGCAACCACGTACGTGACGGACATCGAGGAGTATTACCGGGTCTCGGACGAGCGCTTCAAGTTCTTCACGAACCGCCGTCCTGCCAGCGTGCTGATCCAGGTGTCACGGCTGGGGCACAAGGACGCGATGGTCGAAATCGAAGTCGAGGCGATCCTGGAACCGTCGAGGCTCAAGACCTACTGAGCCTGCGAACCGGCACGCGAGCCGCGCCCGCACCGGTTCGCGGGTGGTTCGCATTACCCTACACTTTCCCGCCCAGCATCCGGCGCCCGATCGCGCTGCGATGGACCTCGGTGGGGCCTTCGTAGATGCGCATCACGCGCGCCTGCTGGTGCATCAGTTGCAGCGGCAACTCCTTCGTCATGCCCATCGCGCCCAGCGTCTGCATCGCGTTGTCGAGCACCGTCTGGGCCATCTCGGTGGCGCGCACCTTCAGCATCGAAGCCTCCAGCCGCACATCCGCCCCCGCGTCCATCCGCGCGGCCAGGTCGTGCACCATCAGCCGACAGGCATGGATTTCGGAGGCCGCCTCGGCCGCGAACCACTGGATGGCCTGGCGATCGGCGAGACGCACGCCCCAGGTGACCCGCTGGCCTGCGTGCTCGGCCATCATCGCGAGTGCGCGGCGGGCCATGCCCACGCACCGCGCGCCCATCTGCATCCGCCGCACGTTGAGCCGGAGCTGCATCGGCGCATACCCGCGGTCCAGGTCACCGAGCAGGTTGGCGGCAGGAATGCGGCAGTTCTCGAACACGAGCTCGTAGGTCCGTCGCCCGCCGATCATCGGGATCTCGCGCTCGATCACGTAGCCGGGCGTGCCGCGCTCGACGATGAAGGCGGAAATGCCTTCCTGGCGCTTGCCCGCGCCCGTGCGCGCCATCAGGATGATGAAATCCGCCCGGGGCGCACCGGACACCCAGATCTTCCGGCCGTCGATCACCCACTGGTCGCCGTCCCGAACGGCACGCGTGGTCATTCCGGCCGGGTCTCCCCCCGCGCCCGGCTCCGAGATCGCCACCGCAGAGCGCATCTCGCCCGATGCGTAGGGTGCCAGGTAGCGCTCGCGCTGCGCAGGCGTGGCCACCGCCAGCATCATGTGCAGGTTGGGGCTGTCGGGCGGGATCACGAACGGCACGCAGGCTCGGCCGAGTTCCTCCTCGACCAGGGCCAGCGTCTGCAGCGGCAGGTTCGCGCCGCCCATCGACTCCGGGACATCCAGCCCCCACAGGCCGAGTTCGCGGCACCGGGCGAGCAGCGCCTGCTCCTCGTCCTCGACCAGCTTGTAGGGCTGGCCCTGGGCTTCGCGCCGCAGGACGGCGGGTTCCAGCGGCAGCAGGTCGTGGTCGACGAACTTCGCCACCAGCTCCTGGAGCATGCGTGTCTCGTCGGACATGGGGTTCGAAACCGTCTGGTCCATGGCGATCCTTCGCGCGCAGCCTTGGCGAGCCACGCGCCGGTGGGAGGTGACGCCGCCAGTATATCGACAGCCGTCGGACGATGATCCGTCGTAACTGCGGTATCGCGCCCGCGCTGTCGCGGGCCGGCGCGTGCAACGCCCCGGCAGCGGCTAGCGCCCGGTGGCCGGAGCTCTTCGGCGACGGGCGATCCTCGCGCCGATGTTCCCGGCGCGTTGCGCCTCGCCGAGGATCTCTGCGCGCACGTCGGTGATCTCCTGCGCGTGCGACGTCTCGGCGCCCTCGCAGGGCTCGGGCAACGGGCAACGACTGCTGCGCGGGCAGATCACGCGCGCAGGACGCTCCAGCGCGTCCTGGACCCACGAGATGTTGAGCACTGCCGCGGCGCCGGCGATCGCCTTCGCCGCGCTGGGCGGGATGCGGGAGGTGCCGTGCCGGGCGAGGCACGCGCCGCCGATCGCATCGACGATGTCCGCCGCCTCCACGCCATGCGACTCGAGCGCGGGTGAGAGGTCGACGCCGACCGACAGGACATGCGCGTTGCCCGCCATGTCCTTCACCCGCCGGGAATGGCAGCAGTAGAGCAGCGACTGCTCCCCGTCGCGCAGCACCGAGATCTGCGAGCCACGGTCCGGACCTGCCGAGGATTCGAGCATGCGGAACACCGCCCACTGCGGACAGGGGTCGCCCACCCGCGCCATGTTGCCCCAGGGCAGCGGGATGCCGTTGCCCCGGTAGACCGCGCGCAGGAATCCGGGCGGATAGGCGTCGAAGAAATGCCAGTACGGATACGGCGACACCTTGGTCATGCGCCGCATGACCAGCGCGGGCGTGAGCTCGAGCCGCTCCCCTGCCTCGACCCGATAGCCCTCGCGCAGCAGGAACCGTCGGAACGGGATCTTCGGGCACAGCAGCGCCCCGGCGAAGAAACTGCACTCGAAGTCCCGCCACGCGTGCAGCACGTCCTGCGCCGACAGGCCCGCCACGAGCGCCCCTCCGTCCGGGCTGCCTCCCATGTCGCCGCCGGTGGCATGCGCGGACTTCATCCCGTCGCCGTCGTGCAGCACCTTGTGCGCGAGGTGCGTGGCGATGTCGAACTTCAGTCGAGCGGGGTCGGACTCGAGGTCGCGATTCAGGTAGACGGTGCCGGGCGCCTCGTAGAACGAGCGGAACACGCTGCGCAGCTCGCGATCCCCGTCACGGGCCAGCAGCGGCTTGCGGTCGAACCATCGCACGGTCAGGCCATGCCCTGCGCACAGCGCCAGCAGGTCCTCGACCCCCAGCGGGAAGCGGCGTCCTCCCACGCTCTCGGCCGCCCGCTCGAGGTCGGGGAAATCGTTGCGGGACATCTCCTGGTGCGAGCGAATCAGCAGGTGCGCGAACTGCCGGCCTGTAGTCCCGGTCTGCGCGAGCAGCTCGGGAATCGCCGCCTGAAGCAGCGACTTCGAAAACAGGAAGGCGGGTTCCAGCGGCACCGCCTTCGCGCCCCCCGGGCGCTGCCGCGGCACCACCGCCTCGACCTCGGGTGCGCCATCGAGGAACCAGCGTGCCGAACGCTGGAACAGGCGCGAGAGCAGGCCGATCACCTCGTCGGAGGGCACCCGCTTGCCGCTCTCGATCATGCTCAGGTACGACACCGAGGGGGCGGCCTGGGGATCGAGCTGCGAGCAGCGGGCCGACAGGTCCTCGAGGGTGAGGCGGTTCTGCTTGCGCAGCGTGCGCAACTTGGCCCCGAGGAAATGGCTGTTCCGGGAGGATCCGGCGGGGGCGGAGGCCGTCATCGCGTGTGAAATTTACAGTGTGAAATTTCCGCTCGAAAATTCACCGTGGTTCGCGTGCTGATAATGCGTCGCATCGGGATCGGTGTCCAGCGCGCAGGGGCGCGCCGGATCCCCCCTCACCTGGAGATCGACCATGAAGCGTCGCGTGCTCGTCCTCGGAGCCTCCTACGGCTCGCTGCTCGCCACCAAGCTGCTGATGGCCGGTCACGACGCAACGCTGGTCTGCACCCGCGGCACCGCGGAGCTGATCGAGCGTGAAGGCACCCGGGTCCTGTTCCCGGTCAAGGGCGTGGAGGGGCTGGTCGAGATCGATTCACGCGCGCTCCCCGGTCGCCTGCGGGCGCGCACCCCCGAGGCGGCTGACCCCGCCGGCTACGACCTGGTCGTGCTGGGCATGCAGGAGGTCCAGTACGGCAGCGACGGCGTACGGGAACTGATGGCGCGCATCGCCGCCGCGCGCGTGCCCTGCTTCGCCATCATGAACATGCCGCCGCTGCCCTACCTCGCCCGCATCGACGGACTCGAGTCGGATTCGCTTGCGCACTGCTACACCGACCCGTCGGTCTGGGACGGGTTCGATCCCTCGCTCGTCACGCTGGCCAGCCCCGACCCGCAGGCCTTCCGCCCGGCCGACCGGCCGAAGAACGTGCTGCAGGTCGGCCTGCCCACCAACTTCAAGGCCGCGCGCTTCGAGCTCGACGAGCACACTGCGTTGCTGCGGCAACTGGCCTGCGATATCGATGCGGTGCGCTACCGCCACCTGGGCGCCGACATCGAGATCCCGGTGAAGCTCAAGGTGCACGAGTCGGTGTTCGTGCCGCTGGCCAAGTGGCCGATGCTGATCGCCGGCAACTACCGTTGCGTACGCGCCGACGGGATGATCCCGATCCGCGACGCGGTGCACGGCGATATCGCCGAGTCACGCGGCATCTACGAGTGGGTGGTGGGGCTGTGCAGCCGGCTCGGCGCCGATCCCGCCGACCTCGTGCCGTTCGAGAAATATGCGGCGGCCGCAGCCGGGCTCGCCAAACCGTCGTCGGCCGCCCGCGCGCTGGCAAGTGGCGCCGAGCACATCGAGCGGGTCGACAGCCTGGTCGACCGGATCGCGGCCGGGCTCGGCGAGGGGTCGACCACGCTGCGCCGGATCGTCGATCGGGTCGATGCCCGCCTGCGCGTGAACCGCGCGTCCGCGAACGCGGACCAACTGGCCCTGATCGGCAACCTGCTGGCGACGTCGCGCGCGTCCGAGTCGGCGGGATGGCCGCGGGTGTCGGCCTAGGGGCGATTCGGCCAGATGGCGCACCTCGCTGCCGGGCGCGGCGCGGCCGACACACGCCACCGGGGACCTCGTGCGATCACTGCAAGCGCCATGAGGCCCCGATCGGACGCGCGCGACCCGACCGCGCCGATGAATCGGCGCCCGCGGGTGGACGACGCACGTGCCGTGCGCTCACGGCCGAGGGATTCGCCGCTCGACGCGTACCCGCCCGGCACCGGTACGCGTGCGTCTACCAGCGGATGCCCACGCCGAGCATCACTCCGCCGAAGGTGAGATCGATCCGGGTCGAACCGTCCTCGTAGTCGACGCGGAGTTGCCGGTAGCCGACCCGTCCCGAGTAGGTCTTCGAGAACGCGTACTCGGCCCCGGCGTGGAACTGGTAGCTCAGCCGTGACCCGAGCCCGAAGCCGCCGAGATCCGCATAGCCGAGCAGGCTCCAGCGATCCGTGACCGACTGGCGCACGCGGAAACCGATCACCGGATCGGTCCAGTCGCGCGCCGGATTGAGTCGCCGCTGAACCGGCCCCGAGGTCACGTCGACGCTGGGATCGAGCGAATAATGGCGCAGGCCGCCCACCAGGTCGGTCGTGGTTTTCCCGTCCGACAGCCGCCAGGTGCCCCCCGCCGACAGCACGGACCCGCTGAGCGAGGCATCGAATCGCACCCCGGGCGTCGCGAGCCCGGGCGCCAGCTTGATCCCCACGCTGTCCGAGAAACTCAGGTAGATCACGTCGCCGAACAGGCTCCAGCGATCGCGTCGCGCCTCCAGCGTGCCCATGAACGCCATGTCGAGCCGGCTGAGCAGGCTGTCGAAGGAGGCATCGACCCGCGGCGGAGCACCGGTGAGCGAACCATCGCCGAACTCGCCCTTGATGCCGGCCAGCCAGAGATAGGGGGTGGCCTCGAAGCGCCAGGCGTCGCGTGGCAGCGTGAGCTGCGCGTGGCCGGGCGCGGCACCCAGCGCGACGATCGCCGCGACCATCACTCCCGCAACTCGCTTGAACGTCTTCATGATCCCTCCCCGTACAGACAGCCCACCGCTGGCACCGGCCCGACCTCGGCCCTGCGCGCAACCGGCACCCGTTCAGCGTCGATTGCGCCCGCTGATCGCGCAGTTGCCAACGAGCGCCAGGACTCGATTCGATGGCCCGACTTCCGCTCGCCCTGTCCTCCTCGGGCCGGCGAACCTGCGACCGCGGCAACTATGCCCATCCGAAGCCCGGCCGACACCTGCACGATGGTTCAGCCCCGCCACGCACCGGGGCCCGAGCGGTCGCCGTGATTCAGGCAGACCCCTGCCCCCGACGAGCGAGGCGGGGCCGCGTCGCGCATCGCACGCCGTGCCTGTGCGATCGCAATATCGGCAGCGATCGAGGATACGGAGCAGGCCGATGCGGACGGACACTCGCGCGAGGTCGTGATCGCGAGCGCCCTCGCCTGACCGCGCCGCCACGTGCACCCGGCCCGACGGCGCGGGATGCCTCCGGGATCAGGCCCCCGGATCTCGAGCACACGGCGTCGGCCGCGCAGCGCCCGCCACGTCGGCGGCAAGCGCCCGCAGGCTGGATATACTGGCGGCCTGCGCGAGCCGATCGGCACTGCCGGGGAGGTGCCTTCATGCGTGCTTCAGTCCTCTTGTCGGGGGCCCTGCTGGGGGCGAGCGTCCTCTTCGACATGAGCCTCGCCGCCGCCCAGCCCTGCACGGACCTGCCGGCCGAGCGCCGCGTGTCCGATCAGCGGTCGGGTTGCCTCGCCTTGGTCCCCATCGGGCCGCGCAACCTGCAGTCGCGGACGCTGATCGTCATGCTCCACGGAGACCGGGGCGGCGAACTCGAGCAGCGACACGTGGACAGCTGGCGACGGGTCGGGCAATCGCTGGCCGGCGAGGACCGGACCGTGCTCTTCATGATTCGTCCGGGCTACCGGTCTCCCGCCGGATCTTCCAGCGGCTACGCCAATCCGCAGGACGACGACTACACCACGGGCAACATCGCCCGGGTGGCGGGCGCGCTGGCGGTGCTGCGCCGCGAATTGCAACCCCGCCGCCTCCTGCTGGTCGGCCACTCCGGCGGTGCCGCCACCGCGGCGCTGGTGCTCGGCCAGCATCCCGACGCCGCCGACGCCGCGCTCCTGCTGGGATGCCCCTGCGACGTTCCCCCGTGGCGGATGCACCGCAGCGCCCAACGCGGCCAGCCCTATCGTCCGTGGTCGGCCAGCCTGAACCCGCTCACGTTCGTATCCGGCATCCCGACGGGCACTCCGGTGCTTGCCGCGACTGGAGCGCGCGACGACAACACGCTGCCAATCTTCGCGCAGCGCTGGATACAGGCGGCCGCCGCGCGCGGCGTATCCGCCCGCTTCGAGGAAGTCGCGGACCACGATCATCAGGACATCCTGCGCTGGCCCGAACTGCCCGCGCGCGTGCAGGCGCTGATCGACGCGCTGCCACGGTAAGCCGCCGCTCCGTGCTCCCGCACATCACGACAGGCGCATCCCCGCGGCGCGTAGTCGGGACCCCGCACGCCGGGGACGGCCGGCGCGCGTCATCGCACGCCAGTACGACCGAGAAGGCAGCAGCGGCCGAAGGATCTGCTGCAGCGACCCCCGGGGGTTGTCGGCGGCAGGCGAGCGGCCGGCGGGAGCCATGACACCCCGACCCGACCGCCTCCGAGGCGGATCAGTCGGGGCGGATGTTCGCCTCCCGTCCCACCCGCCGATAGAGTTCGATGTCCTCGCGAAGGAACTTCGCGAACTCCCCGGGGGATTCGAAATACATCGCGATCCCCTGCGTGGCCATCTTCGCGCGCGCATCCTCACGGCCCGATAGCTTCTGCAGCGCGACGCCCAGGTTCGCGAGGACCGTCTTCGGCGTACGCACCGGCGTCAGGACGCCGTACCACTGCGACATCTCGAGGCCCGGAAGCCCGGCCTCGGCGGTCGTGGGCATGTTGGGCGCAAGCGGGTGGCGCTGCTTCGCGGCGATCGCCAGCCCCCGGAGCCGGCCGTTGCGCATGTGGGGGTCGGCGTTGATCATGTTCATGACCATCATGTGCACCTCGCCGGCGACGATACCCGCGACCGCACTGCCGCCGCCCTTGTAGGGCACGTGGACGACCTTGGTGCCGGCCAGCGAGTTGAACAGCTCGCCGCCGAAGTGGGTGGTGCCGGCGGCCCCGCCCGACCCGTAGTTGAACTTGCCCGGGTTCGCGCGTGCGAGCGCCACGAACTCGGCGAGCGTCTTCGCCGGGACCGAGGGATGCACCACCACGGCATTGTCCACCACGCCGACCCGGCTGATCGGCGCAAAGTCCTTCAGCAGGTCGTAGGGAATCTTGTCGCGCAACGCCGAGATGATGGTGTGGTTGTTGCCGAGCATGCCGATGGTGTAGCCATCGGGGTTGGAGCGCGCGAGGATGTCCGCGCCGATCATGCCGCTGGCCCCGGGGCGATTGTCCACGATGATCTGCTGGCCGAAGTCCTCGCTGAGGTAGTGCGAGACCACGCGCGCGACCGGGTCGTAAGACCCGCCGACCACGAAGGGCACGATCAGCCGGATCGGGCGTTCGGGCCACTTCTGGGCAAAAGCCGACTGCGCAAGGACCAGGCCGACACCAGCCAGCGATGCGGCGGCAACACGGCCGCTGCGAAACCACGGTCGCACGGGCATGAACTCCTCCTCCGGTCGGGGCTCCGTCCCGGGCGATGCGCCCGACCGGTTCCCATCATGTGGATTCAGTCTGACACCCGCTGACGGCCCCGTCAACGGGTGCGGTCCCTGCGGCTGCGAACGCGTGCGACACGGGGCGCGGCCCCGAGGCACGCACCCGGGCCGCTCGGCTACACTGGACATCGACAGTTGCGCGCGACCGGGCGGGTGACGCCCGTCGCGTGGCGCAGCCGACTATCCGGCCGCCGGGCCTCGCCATGCCCCGTCGGCCCAGCCTCGGGCCTGTTGCCCGCGCGGGGCCTTGCAGGCGGATGCCGCCGGCGAAGACGGGCATCGAAGCCTGGGCCGTGAACGAAGGAGGAGAGCCGGATGATCGAACCGCACCGTTGCCTGATGACGGGGACCCTCGCCGGATCGCTGGCACTGGCGGGCACCGTTGCCTGCGCCCAGGCACCCTGGCCCGCCAAACCGCTGCGCATGCTGATCGCGCTGGCTCCGGGAGGGGGCGTCGACACCACCGGCCGGGTACTGGCCCAGAAGATGTCCGAGCGCTGGGGGCAGCCGATCGTCGTGGAAAACCGGCCCGGAGCCGGCGGCGCGCTGGCCACCGAGGCCCTGGCCCGGTCGGCCCCGGACGGCTACACGATGCTGACCAACTCCTCCGGGGTCGCGATCACCCCCAGCCTGATGAAGCTGTCCTACGATCCACGCAAGGACATCGTACCGGTTTCGCTGGCCGTGATCTCGCCCGGCGTGATGGTGGTCCACCCGTCGGTACCGGTGAAGAACGTGCGCGAGTTCATCGCCTTCGCCAAGGCGCGCCCCGGCGATCTGCTGTACTCGTCGTCGGGTAACGGCACCGGCCAGCATCTGGCCGCCGAGTTGTTCAGCCAGATGACCGGGGTGAAGATGTCGCACGTGCCCTACAAGGGCACGGCCCCCAGCATCACCGACCTCATCGGCGGGCGGGTCTCGCTGTCGATGGCCAGCGTGGTGTCGACGAGGCAGTTCTTCGAGAGCGGCAAGCTGCGCGCACTCGCCGTGCTCGGGGCGAAGCGCACCCCTGCTCTGCCCCATCTGCCCACCATCGCCGAGGCCGGTGTACCGGGCTACGCGTACGAGAACTGGTACGGCGTGTTCATGCCCGGGCGCACGCCGCAGGACATCGTCCTCAAGGTGCAGGCCGAGGTCAGCCGCATCGTCCACGATCCGGACATCTCGAAGAAGCTGGTGGCACAGGGACTCGACCCGGTCGGAAGCACCCACGCGGAGTTCGTGCGCTTCTACGAGGACGAGATCGTCAAGAACGGCCGCCTCATCACGGCCATCGGCCTGGAGGCCCGCTGATGGCCGTGCTCGAAGGCGCGCCGACGCCCCCTCCCGACGCGCTGCTGACCGACATTGCCGACTACGTCAGCGACTACCGGATCACCGACTCGGCATCGCTCGCCGCGGCACGACTGTGTCTGTTCGATGCCCTCGCCTGCGCGCTGGAGGCACTCCACCAGCCGGAGTGCACGCGGCTGCTGGGTCCGGTCGTTCCCGGAACGCTCGTCCCGCAAGGCGCCCGCGTACCGGGCACCTCGCACGTGCTCGACCCCGCCAAGGCGACCTTCGACCTCGGTGCGTTGATCCGCTGGCTCGACTACAACGACGCCTGCAACGGCATCCTCACGATGCACCCCTCCGACGGCCTGGCCGGGTTGCTGATGCTCGGCGACCATCTCTCCCGCCGCGTTGCCGCGCAGGGCGGACACCCCATGACGCTGGCCGACCTGCTCGATGCCGCGGTGCGGGTCTACGAGATCCAGGGCGCGCTGTGCTTCTGCAACGACTGGCGTGCGTTCGGCATCGACCAGCCGATGCTGTTGCAGGCCGCGGTCGCACCGGTACTCACCCGCCTGCTCGGCGGAACCCGCCAGCAGGTGTTCAACGCGGTCACGCATGCCTTCGTCGACACCACGCTCTCGGCCATCCGGCATGCGCCCAACATCGCATCGCGGAAGAACTGGGCCTGCGCGCGAGCGAGCGAGGACGCGCTGCGCATCGCGCTGATGGTCGTCGCCGGCGAGGCCGGATTCCCCTGGATCCTCTCCGCGAAGGACCTGGGCTTCGAAGCCACCCGCTTCGGCGGCGGCACCCTGCGTCTCGAAGCGCCACTCGGGGAGGCGGTGATCCAGCGCTGCATGTTCAAGCTGCTGCCGGCCGGCATGCATGGCCAGACCGCGGGCGAGTGCGCCTTCCTGCTGCATCCACGGGTCGCCCACCGCCTCGACGAGATCGACCGCATCGAACTGCGTTGCCACCGCTCGCTCAAGCGCATCATGGACAAGACCGGCGTGCTGAGAAACCCGGCCGATCGCGACCACTGCGTCCAGTACATCGTCGCGCTGGGACTGCTGCACGGGCAGGTAGGCCCGGACGACTACAGCGACGCACGTGCCGCCGATCCACGCATCGATGCGCTGCGCGCGGAGATGAGCGTCACCGAGGATCCGGCCTACACCGAGGGGTTCTTCGATCCAGCCCGTCGCACCAGCGCCAACTCGATCGAGATCGTGTTCCGCGACGGCACCTCCACCGGGCGCGTGGAGCGCGAGTATCCGCTCGGGCATCCCGTGCGCAGGCACGAGGCCCTGCCCGCCTTGCGGCACAAGTTCGCCCAGTCGCTCCGGGTACTGCCCCAGGCGGCGGCCTCCCGCCTGCTCGGACTCTACGACCAGCCGCACGACCTCGACGCGATGCCTGTCCACGCATTCGTGGACCTGCTTGCCCTTCCGCCCGCAGTCGCCTGACTACCCGCGGGTTGCAAGACCGCCCGATCCACCGGGCTGGAGCCGGTTCACACGCACAGCGCGATCAGGTCGCGCACGTCGGCCAGTTCGTCGAGCGTCCATGCATGGCGCGCGATCGCCCGGGCCCGGTCCTCGCCCATCACCTGCGTGGCATTGCCGACGAACTTGCGCTCCAGCGCGGCATCGGACAGGGGGTTCTCCGCCGTACCGGACGCATATCCGACCGGCGCCTCGTACCGCCGTCCGTCGCACGCGACAAGCGTGGCATGGGCTTGTTCGCGGCGAAATCCCTCGATCGTGCGCACGCGCACCCTCGGCCGGAACGCAAGCACGTCGGGAGCCGCTGCGCGCGCGTCGGAATACTGAGCGATGCCCGCGGTGCCGTCGAGGTAGGCCACCGCCGCCGAGTGGTTGATGCTGAATTTCGACATCAGCCCGGATCGCGGATCGTCGACACCCGTGATCTTCACCGCCAGCGGATGCACCTGCAGATCGACGTGATCGATCGCGTCGGCAGGCAACCCCGCGAGTTCGCGCACCGCGATCATCGCGTCGATCAGCGGATGCAGCAGCACCCCGCAGGCGTAGGGCTTGTACCCGTTGCGGGCCAGCTCGAAGCGCTCGCCCAGGCCCTCCGCGATCCGCTCGGGCTCGGCGCTCGCGCTGTAGATGCGGATGAAGCCCCGACGCCCTTCGAGGATCTCCTCCGAACTGTCGAAGCCGCGCTCCGCGAGCAGCGCCGCCAGCACGCCCGACGCCGCCGCCTTGCCCGCGTGGAACGACTTGCACATCGTGCCCCGGTTCTGCTGCATGCCGGCCGCCTGCGTGCCGGCGATGCCGATCGCATGCGTGAACCGCTTTGCATCGAGCCCGAGCAGTCGCGCGCAGCCGGCGCCCGCCGCCAGCGTACCGAGCGTACCGGTCAGATGCCATCCGCCCTCGTGATGCGCCGGAGCCCCCTGCCCTGCCCTCACCCCGACCTCGAAGCCCGACGCGTACGCGACGATCAGGTCGCGACCACTCACCGGACGCTGCTCGGCCAGGGCCAGCAACGCGGCGAGCAGCGGCGAGGACGCATGCAGGACCACCCCGCCCAGGTGGGTGTCGTCGAAATCGAGCAGATGACCCATCTGCCCATTGGCGATCGCCGCGTCCATCAGGCCCAGCCGCCGCCCGCCGCGTCCGAGCACGCGGGCACTCTCCGGGGAGCCGGTGGCGGCGAGCGTATCGAGCAGGATGCCGATCGTGGCGTGTCCGCTGCCGGCCAGCGCGCAGCCGAGCCAATCGAGGACCCCACGTCTCGCCTCGTGGACGACCTGATCCGGAAGCTGTTCGAATTTCAACTCGGCCAGGAAACGCCCCAGCGCTTTCGTGACGCCGAGGCCGAGTGCCGCCGCACCGTAGCCGCCGTGCTCATCGCCACCACCCACTGTCGCCTCCTCCGGGCAGACCCGGCGACGCTTCGCAGTCGCCGAAATCGTCAACCCGACTTATCATGTTCTGCCGATCGCGCAGGCGACCGGTCCTGGCCATCCGGGATCCCATCCGCCCATTCCGCGATCCCGAACACGGAGGACAGTACATGACCCGATCGACCGTCTGGCGCGCACTGGCCGCCTGCGCCGGCATCGTGCTGGCGACGCAGGCGATCGGGCAGGCCTATCCCAGCAAGCCGATACGGGTGATCGTACCCTCGCTGCCCGGCGGCGGGTTCGACGTCACCGCGCGCGTGCTCTCCGAACGGATGGGGCCTCTGCTGGGGGTTCAGATGACCGTGGAGAACCGCTCGGTCGCAGGCACCATCGGCGGCACCGAGGCGGCGGCCAAGGCTCCGGCCGACGGATACACCGTGCTGATCGGGGGGTTGTCCAACATCGCCCTCAACCCGGGACTGCACCCCAACCTCGGTTACGACCCGCACGAGTTCCGGCCGATCGGGCTGGCGGTGTCCTACTCCTACACGCTCGTCGGCCGTCGCGACCTGCCCGCGAACACGCTCCGGGAAGTGATCGAGTATGGCCGGGGGAACCCCGGCAAGCTCACCTTCGGCGGTGCGCCGGGCACCGGCCAGCACGTTGCGGCCGTCGCGCTGTTCAACCAGACGAAGGTCGATGCACTCAGCATTTTCTACAAGGGCGCTACCGCCGTGCACCAGGACCTGCTCGGTGGACGCCTGGATCTCTACTTCGACAACACGCAGACGGCACGCACGCATATCGAGAAGGGCGCGGTGAAGGTGTATGCCACGTCCAGCCCGGTGCGCCTGCCGTTCCTGCCCAATGTCCCCACCGTGAACGAGACGGGCGTAGGCAAGCTCGAGATGGAGACCTGGTTCGGGCCCTTCGTTCGGCGAGACACGCCCCAGCCCATCGTCTCGCGCCTGCGCGCGGCATTCGAGAAGACGATGTCCATGCCTGACGTAGTGAGCCGTTTCGAGAACGGCAGCGGTCGGGTGCTGGAGATGACCCAGGCGGATACCGAAGCCTACGTGCGGGCGGAGATCGCTCGCTGGACGAAGCTGATTCGGGACGCCGGGATCAAGGCCCCCTAGCCTCGAGCAGGCCTGCCGCGGCGGCGGCCGCAGGCTCACCGGTCAAGGCCGGTGGACGCCGAGGGGTGCATGGCGCGGGGGCTGGGCCCTGGCGACCGCGAACTCCGAACCGGGATGCGCCCCCCCGTGGTCCCTACCCTCGCGCGTGCAGCCACCGGCGCGCGTCGTCCATCAGCCGCACCAGCGACTCGCTGCCATCCATCGGGGTATCGCGGTCGCTGGGCAATCCAGCCACGTGCTGCCGATACGCAAGGTACTTGAAGGGCGGCGCGTACAGATCGAGGATGGCGGGGTCGAGTTCGACAGGCGTCTCCGGCATGAACCGGTCGCCTTCGTAGATGGCGTTGCGCTGCACGATGCGCCACTCGCCTGCGCGCCGCTCGACACGGTCGAGAAAGCGCAGGAAGGACTGCGAGGTGAACCGGACCCCGTGCAGTTCTCCCGCCTGGGAGAGGGCGGCCGGCGTCTCGCAGAGCGCACGCTGGCCATCGACATCGACCACCGACGCGCCGAAGAAATGCTTCGTGGTGCCGCGCCCCGGCACGAAGCGCTTCGCGCACGCGGCGATGAAGTCCTGGTGGGTACCCTCGAACCACATCACCTTGATCGTGCCGCCCGGATGGAAGGTAAGCGCCAGATCGTCCCAGAGGCCCTGGTCACGGGCGCGCCCCCAGCGCTGGGCGAGATCGGCGATGTCCTGCTTCGCGAGCAGGGTGTGCATGGCATCGGTCATTGCGTCACCGGCCGCGGACGACGCACCACACAGGTCCGATCGTCGGGGTTGAAGTAATGGCGCAGTTCGGCATAGTGCCCGCCGACCACGGTCAGCGAGTGCGTGCCCTCCTCCAGCGCGATGAAGCTGTGGATTTCCGCGGGTGCGATCAGCACCGACACGTCGCCCGGACCCAGGCGGCGATCCTCCACGCGAACGAGGTCTGCATGACCCTCTCGGCTACCATCATCGCGCCGTTCGTAGACGGTGTGATCGACGCTGCCCCGATACAGCGCGATCGCCTCCCATACGCCGTGGTCGTGAGGCGGTATGCGCTTGCCCTTGGGGAACTCGTCGAGGGAAATCACCAGCTGCCCGTCGTAGTACAGGTACTTCGAGTTGTCGATGTGGTTGCCCTGGCGCTTGACGCCCAGGGACAGCAGATCGGGCAAGGCGACGATACGCTCGATGGGCGCACTGAGCGCGCGGGCCAGCGCCGCGCTGTCGTCCGCGTGCGCCGCACAGATCCGGATGATGTCGAACGCGCACTCGCGTATGACCTGCTCGCTGCTGCTGCTTGCCATGGGTTCGTCCTCAGTCCGCAGAAACCTTGCCTTGATCACCCGCAGCCACGCAGCGCTCGACACCCTCCCGCAGGAGGGCCTGCTGCCGCGCAGGCGGACTGTCGAGCACGCGGCCGCCCTCGCGCCCGATGCGCGAGACGAATTGCGCCATTGACCGGTTCGGGAGTCCCTGCACCTGGCGGCTGCCGCACGCCACCAGCCCGCACCCGTCGGCCTGCAGCGCACGGCGATGCACGGCCCGGTGATTCATCAACCCCTTCACCCCTGGACCGCCGGACGGGCAACCGGCTCCGATCCGTCCTGTCGCACCCGGCACTGTATCCCCGCCGATTCGGGAGCGTCAATCGGCAGCATTGCGCTGCGTCAACGCCGCCGGGCCGCAGCGGAGGCCTGACCGAGCGAGCCCATCCCGCACCCGACATGGCACGGTCGAGCCCGCTTGGACCGGGCACTCGGGACGCCGGTCGGCTCGCTTGATGCCCCGGAGCCAACGCCTTGCTGCGTCGCGGCATCGCGCCGGAAGCGCGACACGTGATGCACGCAAGCCAACCGTCGCAACCCGAGGGGGACGCGCGCGCAGGTGGCAGGGGGACTTGTCGCGCGGGCGCGCCCGGCGTAACGTGGCTCTGGACGGTTGCAGGTCATGTCGACGCGCGCGGGGGCGCGACGATCGACGGCCAACAGACGACCGACGAGGAAACCGGAGCCTGAATCGCCCGACGCCAGCGATGCTCGCGCGCGTACCCGACGGGTATCGCGCGCGAATCGCCAGCCCGGGTAGCGGCACACGTGAATACGGACGGTCGCGGTCGGCTGCCACTCTGCCGCCCGCGACTGCGTCCCGATGTTCACCGACCGCCCACGGATGCGGTCATCCCGAGAGGAGGAACCGATGGCACGGAAACTCACCGCGACGCTGACCATCAATGGTGAGCGCCGGACGATCACGGCCGCGCCGGACACCCCGTTGCTGTGGGTGCTGCGCGATCATCTGCAACTGAACGGCACCAAGTTCGGTTGCGGCGCCGGTCAGTGCGGTGCATGCACCGTGCACCTTGACGGCAAGCCGGTCCACTCCTGCCTGCAAACGCTGCAGGGCGTTGCCGGACGCACCGTCACCACGATCGAGGGGCTGTCGCGGGACTCCAGCCACCCGCTGCAGAAGGCGTGGCTGGCAGAGCAGGTGCCGCAGTGCGGCTACTGCCAGTCAGGCCAGATCATGCGCGCCGCGGGCCTGCTCAAGGAAACACCCCGACCGACGCGTGACCAGATCGTCGAGTACATGAGCGCGAACATCTGCCGCTGCGGCACGTATGCCCGCATCACGAAGGCAATCGAGCGCGCGGCGAAGGAGATGGTCTGACCATGAAGACGACCGTCAATACGCAACGTCGCCAGTTCATGGTGGGCGCAGCCGGCTTCACCTTCGGTGTCGCCGCTGGCGTTCCATCCGCCCTGCTCACGAACGAGGCTGCAGCGCGCTCGGGCAGCGTCATGCTGAACCACTGGGTAACCGTCTTCACCGACGGCACGGTCGCGATCATGTCGCCGGCAGCCGAAATGGGCCAGGGATCGCTGACCTCGCTGCCCCGTATCGTCGCCGAGGAAATGGATGCTGACTGGAACAGGGTACGGGTCGTGCCCTCGCCCGCCAGCGACAAGATCTACGGCAATCCCGGGCGCGGCTACACCCAGTACACCGCCGGTAGCGCCACCGTCTCCGGCTACTTCGACAGCCTTCGCCAGTTCGGCGCCCAAGTCCGCTACGTACTGCTGGACAACGTGGCGCGACAGTGGAACGTCCCGCTCGCCGAACTGAGCACCCAGCCGGGCGTGGTGCTGCATCAGAAGACCGGTCGCAGGATCACCTACGGCGAAATCGCGGCCTTCGCCAAAGTACCGGAAAAGGCACCGGCGATCACGCTCGAGCCGCTCGCGACCGCGCAGTTCCGCCTGATCGGGCAGGACACTCCGCGCGTTGATGTCGATGGCAAGCACAACGGCACTGCGCAGTACAGCATCGATGTCCAGGTACCCGGCATGCTGCACGGTGCCATCCTGCGCGAGCCCGTCGACGGGGCTGGCGTCGCGAGCGTCGATGACTCGGCCGCCCGGGCGGTCGACGGCGTCGTTGACGTCGTGCGGCTGAAGTACGGGGTCGGCGTGCTGGCCACCTCGGCGTGGGCGGCCTTCCAGGGACGCAAGGCCCTCAAGGTGACCTGGGGAAACGCGGCCACCGGCCGGGGATTTTCAACCGACAAAGGACTTGCCCAGTTCTCGGCTGCGGCCAGCAACCCTTCGCAGCCCACCATCGACTGGGAGCGCCGCGGAGATGCGGCAGCCCGATTGAAATCCGCGGCGACCGTGGTCGAGGCCGAATATCGGTCCGATTACGCGTATCACGCTCAGATGGAGCCGCTCAACTCCATCGCCGCGGTATCGGCGATGGGTGATGCCGTCGAGATCTGGTGCGGCGTGCAGAGCCAGCCGATGGCGATCACAGTCGCGGCGCAGGCGCTGGGCATTCCCGAGTCACGAGTGAAGATCAACAGCTATCTCCTGGGCGGCGGCTTCGGCCGGCGTGGAAACCGGGACGTCGATTTCGTGCTCGACTCGGTGCTGCTGTCGCGGGCGGCGGGAAAGCCGGTCAAGGTCACGTGGACCCGGGAAGACGATATCCATGCCGGCCGATTCCGTCCGCTCTACGTCAATCGCCTGCGGGCAGGCCTCGACGACGCCGGCAATGTCGCCGGGTGGTATCACCGCGCCGTTTGCGACCATGTGATGGCGTTCATGGACCCGCTGCGTTTCAAGATCGTCAAGGGCCGCGACCCGATCGCGCTTCTGGGCACCGAAGTCCCCACCTACGACCTGCCCGACCGGACGATCGAGGGCGTTCTCCAGACGACCGGGATGCGGACGAACCCGCTGCGCGGGATCGGCTTTACCGCCAACAGCTTCGCGACCGAGGTGTTCGTCGACGAACTCGCGGTGCGGGCCGGGGTCGATCCGGTCGAGTTCCGTCTGCGTCTGCTGAAAGCCCATCCACGCGCCCGCCACGTGATCGAGGAGACGGCGAAGATGGCCGACTGGGGCCGTCGGCGTCCGGGGCGCGGGCTGGGCGTGGCCTACGTCAGCTACTCGGGTACCCAGGTGGCCGGCATCGCCGAGGTCTCGGTCGACTCCCAGACTGGAGCCATTCGCGTGCACGACTTCTGGTGCTCGATCGACTGCGGCGTCGCCGTGCATCCGGACAACGTGGTTGCGCAGACCGAGGGGTCGATCGTCTATGGCATCGGCCTCGCGCTGACCGAACGGATCACGATCGCGGAGGGCGCCGTCGAGCAGTCGAACTTCTACGACTACCACGTGCCGCGGATGCGCGATGTGCCCCAGATGCATATCAAGCTGATCCAGACGCGAAACCAGCCCACGGGCGCCGGCCAGATGGCCGTGCCGCTGGTGCCTTCGGCGATCTCCAACGCGGTGTTCCAGTTGACGGGCGTACGGCTGCGCCAGCAGCCGATGCTGGCCAATCGGGTGAAGCAGGCCATGCTCGACTCCGGCACCCGCTTCGGATGATCGGGGGCCTCATGGGCATGAAGCGCGCTGTGCGTGCCGGCCGCGGGATCCCGGCCTTGGCCGGGATCCTGTGCCTGATTCTTTCCAGTGCGGCCCAGGCCGATGCAGCCCTTGCTCAGAGCAAGGGCTGCATGACCTGTCACCACGCCGAGCGCAAGGGCATCGGACCCGCGTTCCGGGACGTAGCCGCCCGCTATGCCAGCGAGCCGACCGCGAGCGTCGCGCTGGCCCGGAAGACTCGCGAAGGCGGAAAGGGTGCCTGGGGCGACGGAATCATGCCACCCAATCCGCATGTCACCGAAGCGGAAAGCCTGCGCCTCGCGAACTGGATCCTCGGGATGCGCTGACACGATTGCTCGTTGCGGGTGCCCGCGCCGCGGCTCGATATCCCCGCTCGCGCCGAGCACCCGCGTTACTGGCTCCATCTTTCGGCTGCAGGTCGGGGCTCCGCAGCAGCACCGACCACACCTGCGCCGCAACCACGCAGCCTGGCACGCGCAAGGCTGCCGCGTGAACGCGTTCGACTCAACCGTCGCGCGCGATCACCTTTTCGACGTCCTCACGGGGCACGCGAATCGCCAGCCCCGCGCGCTCCTGCTGGAGGATCAGGTAGGACCGCGAGTCGCGCCCCTCCCAGCCGCGGTTGAGCGCATCGGTCATCTCGGCATGGGTCAGTTGCGCGAGGCGCATGGGTACCGCGTGCTCGCGCGCGAGCTCGAGCGCGAGCGAGACATCCTTGTGCGCCAGCCCCAGCGCGAAGTTCGGCGGATCGAACGTGCCCTGCAGGAACTGCTCGCCGATCCGGTCGAAAGACCGCTTGCGCCCGAGCGACCCTTGCCGGATCGCAGCCCAGAGCGGGAGCGGATCGACGCCGGCCTTCACGCCCATCGTGAACAGTTCGACCAGCGCGAGCTGCATGGCATACCCCGCGCAGTTGTGAACGAGTTTGGCCACGGATCCCGCGCCGATCGGACCGATCAGGATCACCTGGTCCCCGATCGCATCCAGTGCCGGGCGGTAGCGCTCGAACACGTCGGCTTCGGCGCCCACCCAGAGCGCGAGCTTGCCGGACTTCGCGCCAGCCGGTCCGCCGCTCACCGGCGCATCGGCGAGCGCGACCCCGCGTTCGGCGAATTCCGCGTGCAGGCGCCGCGCGAGCGTGGGCGAACTCGTCGACAGGTCGAACCATGCGCTCCCGGGGCGCATCGCCGGTCCGACGAGCCGGGCGACAGCCTCGACCTGCGGTGGTCCGGGCAACGAGGTGAGCAGCAGGTCGACCTGAGCGGCGAGTTCGGAGACATCCGCCACGAAGGTCGCCCCTGCCGCGACATGCCGCTCGGCAGCCTCGGGGCGCAGATCGCTGACCCTCAGGTCGAAGCCCGCTCGCCGCAGGTTGAGCGCCATGGGCCCGCCCATGGTTCCCAGGCCGATGAATCCGATCTTCATGCAGAACTCCCTCCCTACTGGACCTTGATCCCGGCCTTGAGGACGACCCCGCGCCACTTGCGCAGTTCAGCCTCGATATGACGGTGGAACTCCTCCGGGGACGAGCCGACCGGTTCGACGCCGTCCGCAGCCAGCCTGTCGGCGATCTCCGGCGACTTGAGCGTGTCGACGAATCCCTTGTGCAGCGCGACGACAAGGTCCGCGGGCGTTGAACGCGGCGCCATCACCCCGTACCAGTTGGTGACCTCGTAGCCAGGCGCCCCCGACTCGGCGACCGTCGGCAGGTCGGGCATCGCCGGGGAGCGGTGCGACGAGGTCACGGCGAGCGCGCGCAGCCGCCCACCCTTGATGTGCGGCAAGGACTCGAGCGGGGTCGCGAACACCATGCTGATGTGACCCGCGACCACGTCGGCCAGCGCTGGCCCGCCGCCCTTGTAGGGCACGTGCAGCAGCCGGGTTGCGCTCGCGATGCCGAACAGAGCACCGCTGAAGTGCTGGAGGCTGCCGATACCCGCGGAGCCGTAAGTGAGGGTGCCGGGTCGCTCCTGTGCGAGTGCCAGGAGCTCCCTGACCGACCGCACCGGCAGGCCGGGATTGAGTACGAGCACGTAGGACTGGCGGGTAAGCTGCGAGATGGGCGCGAGATCACGCAGCAGGTCGTAGGACAGGTTCGGCTCGGTGGCCGGTCGGGCCGTATGGCTACCGGTCACGAACGTCACGGTATGGCCATCGGGCATCGCTCGCGCGGCGATCTCGAGCCCGATCGTGCCGGTACCGCCCGACCGGTTGTCCACCACGACCGGCTGCCCCCATCGACTCGACAGGCGCTGCGCCATCGCACGCGCAGTGATGTCGACGCCGCCACCAGGGGCCAGCGGCACGATGATCCGCACCGGCCGCACGGGAAACCCCTGACCGGCGACCGGCGCAGGCAGGAAAACGGCCGCCACCATCAGCGCAGCCATCAAGGCGCCCCCCGCGAGCCGACCGCGCAAGACGGGCCGCACGAAGGACGCGGAACCGGGGAATGTCACTGCGCGCCCACGGGAAAGGGTCGAAGTCTGCGCATGTCTCGGCGGCTGGCCGGATCGGCACGTGCCGTCCGTTCCGTCCACGATAGCGCCCGGGGCGGGTTGGGTCAATCGGGGCCGACCGGCGCTGCCCGGCCGCGCCGGTGGCCATGCGAATGGCGCACCACCGCATGCCGGTGTGCCGGGTTCAGTTCAACTCGGCAATCGAAACCTTCGCCGCCTTGAGCACCTGTCTCCACCGCGCGATCTCCTCGACCAGGAAACGCGCGAACCGCTCGGGCGGGCCGCCTTGCGGCTGCACGCCCAGGCCGGCCAGTCGCTCGCGCAGATCGGCCGATGCCAGCGCCTGTTCGAAGCCCGCATTCAGGCGCGCGATCGTGGAGCGCGGGGTCGCGGCCGGTACCGACACGCCGAACCAGATCGGCACGTCGAAGCCCACGAGCCCCTGCTCGGCCGTACTGGGCACCGCCGGATAGAGCGGAAGACGCTGGCTTCCCGCCGTTGCGATCACCTTCAGCTTCCCGGCGCTGACCATCGGCGAGGCCGTGGCCGACGTGGTGAAGATCAGCTGCAGTTGTCCCGCGATCAGGTCGACGATCGCCGGTGATGCGCCCTTGTACGGCACATGCAGGATGTCGACGCCCGCCAGCATCCGGAAGAGTTCGAGGGCAAGGTGGCTGCTGCCCCCGGTACCGGAGGACCCTGCGGACAGTTTCCCGGGGCGCGCCTTCGCCATCGCGATGATGTCCCGCACCGTGCTGGCCGGCGATGCCGAGTTGACGACGAGCAGGATGGGCGACCAGCCCAGCAGGCTCACGGCGGCGAAATCCTCCGCGCGATAAGGCGCCTTTCCGCCCATCGCGAACACGATGGCGTTGGCACCCGGGTTGGCCATGAGCAGCGTGTAGCCGTTGGGCGGGGACTTCGCCACGATATCGGCGCCCAGCATGCCGCCCGCGCCGCTGCGATTGTCGACGATGACCTGCTGCCCCCAGAGTTCGCCCAGCCGTTGGGCGAACACCCTCGCGATGACGTCGTTGGAGGCGCCGGGCGCGAAAGGCACGACCCAACGGACCGCCCTCGCGGGAAATGCGTCGGCCGCCGCCACAGGGGAGGATGCGACACCCGCCGCGATGATCAGCGCACTCATCCCAGCGGTAATCGAACGAATCGACATGGTGGCTCCCTGGTCCGGCCCGTCGCACGACGCGCCCGGGCTCGCGCAGGTCCGCGAAAGACGATCTGCCCGCCTGCAGGCACGCCCGGATCCTATCGTGTCGCGACCTCGCCCGCAGCCATGGCACCCCACCTGGGCGCGATCAGCGTGCGCATCTCGCCGACTCGCGACGCTCGACCAGGGTGAACCGCGACACCTCGCCCTCGCGGGTCAGCAGTTCGAACGCCTCATCACCGACCGGGACGATGCGCCGCACGTCCGGAAACGTCTGCCCGGGGTACGGATAGCGCCGGACGAGATGGCCACCCTGCACCATCCAGAAGCCGTCCGTCTGCCTGCGCGCGCCAGGTTGCAAGTCGTCGATGCGCAGGCGGCCATCGTCGAGCAGCGTGACGTTGTAGGACCTCAGCGAGTCCCGGGTCGACCAGACGCCGACGAAGCGGCAGGGAATCTGCGGCACGGCCTTCGGCGAGCCTTGCCTCTCGAGTTCCGGCACGCTCGCGATCAGACCGGTACGGGCATCGACGCACGCGCGGGGATCGACCTCGCAGCGTTCGTGGTCCATGCGCCCCTCGTTGAAGTCCCGGACCAGCAGCAACTGCCCGAGTCCTGAAAGCAGCAGGAACGAGAGCGGGATGTAGATGATCAGCCGCACGCCCCACGCCACGGGCCAGGGCAGGCGGGTCGCGAGGACGCCCGTGGTCGCCGGCGACAGGCGCCGTCCGGCAGCGTTCTTCACCCGCGGAACCACGAGGCGACTCAGCAGCAGATAGGCCAGCAGCGGCAGCAGGACGGCCGCCGCCACCCACAGCGGCTGGCTCGGCCACCACCGCGAAAGGGTGTCCCGGAGGCCGGACGGCGAATCGGTGGCTTCGACCGCAGGCGCGGCCGGCGTCGTCTCGACCCGGAATCGCGGATCGTCGACCAGGCGCGCCTGCACCAGCAGCGCCTCGTCCGCATCGGCGGCGAACCCGGCGCAGCCAGCCCGGGCCTGGTAGAGCCCCTGCCCCACGCCACCGGCCGGCATCCCGACCGCCACGATCGCGCCATCGGGCAGCACCAGCACGCGTCCGCTTCCCCGCTCCAGTCCGATCCCCGGATCAGGCAGCCAGCGCACCTTCGCGGTCGTCGGGTCGAACACCGAAGGCGGGTCGATCGAGATCGCGCAGCCGTCGGGCAGCAAGGCGGCCTGTCCACCCATCCGCTCGCGCGGAAGAATGTAGGTCCAGAGGTTCTTCGCCGGGTCCCACAGCATCCGTGGGCCGGCCGGACGCTGGGCCGAGCGGTCTTCGACGGTGGAGCCGTCCTTGGTAACCCGGAATGCAAACAGTACCCCGGCGTCGCCGTCCCAGAACTGCGCGGCCAGGGGGCTGACATCGACCGCTGTGCCACCTCCAGGCACGTTCAGCTGCGCCAGGGGTTTCGTCGGTTTGATCGGCGCACGGTAACCGAGGTCCTCGGTCTGCCACAGCAGTGCCCCGACGGTGAAGGCCTGGCGGTCCTCGTCGTAGATCGCGCCGGTCCCCTGGTTGGCAACGACGGCGAGACGGCCGTCGGGAAGCGTACCGACCGTCATCGCGGCCGCGGCCGAGGCCGGCAACTCCGCCTCTCCGCACGCCCGCCACTCGGCCTGGGGCGGCATCAGGCAGTGGGCCTGCAGCCGGTAGCCGCGCCTGCTGTCTCCATCCGCGCCGACATGGACGATCAGCCCCGAGCGCAACTGCGCGAGGCCGTGCACCGGGCCCGCCGAGAAACCAGGTCGAATTGCAGCACTCCAGCGCCGGGCGCGAGGATCCCACAGGTAGGCGTGGGTCTGCTCTGCGCCGGAGGCGGGCGAACTGTGCCCGACCACCAGGACCTCCCCGGAGGCCAGCGCCACGGCCGCGGGTGTGCGCGACCACGCCGGGGGCGCGATCTCGGGCACCGGTGGGCGCGGCGACCAGAGCAGCACGCGCGTGCCCGCGAAGATGCGCACGCGACCGTCGGCCAACGGTTCCAGGTCGGGCGTGACCTGCCATTCGTCGTCGGAGCGCGACACGGTGGCGTTGCCGGCGGGCAGCCAGCGCTGCTGACCGGCGTCGAGTACCCACGCCCAGGGCTCGCTGTAGGCGCTGGGGCTGAATTGCCGCCCGCCTGCGAGCAGTACTGCACCATTGCCCAGCAGCACCGCCGCGTGTTCGCGCAGCGCACGGGGGAGACGCGGCCCAGGGCTCCAGCGCCGGGTGGACGGATCGAAGATCTCGCTGCTGGGCAGCAGCCGGTCCGGGGAGGGTCCGCCGCCGTTTTCGCCGCCGACGACCAGCACGCGACCGTCGGACAGTCGCGTCGCACTGTGGGCATGACGCGCAGCCGCCATCGGCGGCAGCAACAGCCAGCGCCCCGCACGCGCATCCCACAGCTCGGCCGAGTCGAGGGCCTCGCCGGTCGCGCCGCGTCCGCCGACCACCAGCACCGACCCGTCCTGCAGCGCGGTCGCGGTGTGCCCCGCACGCGCGATCGACAGCGACGGCATCGCCTGCATCCGCCCCGCCTCGAACCGCTCGACGCTGGCCAGCACGGGGAGCACATGGCCAAGATCGCCCACCGACGCGCGCGTGCCAGGGCCTTCCGTGACCGGTGCCGGATTCCCCGCCACCGGCGACAGCGCGGGGTCACTGTGTCCCCCGACCAGCAGCACGCTGCCGTCGGGCAGCGCCGTGGCGCTGTGCCGGACGCGCGTCTGGGTCAGATCCGGTCCGGACTCCCACGCCTGGGTCGCGGCATTCCAGATCGACGTCGCCACGTGCGGCGTGCGTGGCGAGGTGTCGTCGGCCATGCGCGCCCGATCGCACAGCCCGCCCGCCATCAACACGCGCCCGTCACCCATCCGCGTGGCGGTGGGCATGAAGCTGTTGCCCTTGCAGCCGGGCGGCCGCGGCAGACGCTGCCAGCCTTTTCCATCGCCTCGCCACAGCAGCGGCTCGGCATGCGGGGCAACATGTACCTCGGATCCATGATCGAACCGGTTGCGCAAGGTGATCACCGGCTCACCATTGCGGCGCAGGGCGTCATCGAGCACGCGGTCGCCGAACAGCAGCACCCCGCCGTCGGGCAACACGGTGCTGGTCCATGCCTTCCTGCCCTGCGGGTACGCGCCCAGCACGCGCAGGCGGCCCGCGGTCGCCGCTTCGGCTGCAGCCAGTCGCGCCTCGGCGGACGAGTTCGGCGGCTCGATCGGCCCCTGCGCGCAGGCAGAGGCAGCCGCGACGGCAAGCCCAAGCGCGACCGTACATCGGCCAGCCACCGTCCGGATCCGCAACATCGACATCATGGCTCCCCGCGCATCCATCAGCCGCGCGCCGGCAGTGTCAGGCACCGCGCGATGAAACGCAACCGGCCGGATGGACGGTTCGGCGTACGGCGACACCCAAGGTGCGGATCCGCCCGAGCCGATCGACGTCGCCCCTGCACGCCACTCGTTTCGACGCGGACGGGACCGTGATCGAGGGTATTTCGCTCGAGGGCGGCTTGGGTTACAACGACGCGGACGGATCCTGCCGTCCCTGTTGCCCGGACGACACCCCCGGTTCCCGGCCGGCAGCCCCGCGTGCACGGCCGCGCCGCACGCGGGAGCGTGCGTCTCCTGCTGCACTGCGCGGTCGAGGCGGCCACGATCGCCTGTAACCGTTCGGCCTGCGGCAGCGAATAGTCGACATTGCCTCCCCCCTGATCCGGTCCACGATGCACCCCACGCTTCCCCTGCTCGCAGACACCGACTTCCCGCCGATCCGGCGCCGTTCCCTGGACACCCTCCAGGTCAACCTGGGTTACCGCTGCAACCAGAGCTGCCTGCACTGCCACGTCGCCGCCAGCCCGCAGCGCACCGAGATGATGGGCGGCGACACCATCGCGCTGGTGCTCGACGTGCTGCGTGAACGCAAGGTCTCGACGCTGGACCTCACCGGCGGCGCGCCAGAGCTCAACGAGCACTTCCGCGAACTGGTGCGGCAGGCCCGGGCGCTGGGCGTTCGCGTCATCGACCGTTGCAACCTCACCATCCTGTCCGAACCCGGCCAGGAGGATCTGGCGGCCTTCCTGGCCGAGCAGCGTGTCGAGGTGACCGCATCGCTGCCCTGCTACTCGCCGGCCAACGTCGACCGCCAGCGCGGCGATGGCGTGTTCGATCGCAGCATCGCCGGCCTGCGGCAACTCAATGCGCTGGGCTTTGGCGACCCGGCGCACGGCCTGGTGCTCAACCTCGTCTACAACCCGCAGGGCCCTTCGCTGCCGCCACCGCAGGGCCCACTCGAGGCCGATTACAAGCGCGAACTGCTGCAGCATTTCGGGATCCGCTTCGACCACCTGTTCGCCCTGACCAACATGCCCATCCAGCGCTTCGGCAGCACGCTGGTCAGCAAGGGCACCTTTGCCGATTACATGCGCCTGCTGCGCGAAGCCTATCGACCCGCCAACCTCGAGACCGTGATGTGTCGCAGCCTGCTCAGCGTCGACTGGAACGGGTTCCTGTACGACTGCGACTTCAACCAGATGCTGGGCCTGCCCGCCTCCCTTCAAGGCCATGAGCACCCGCACCTGAGGGACCTCCTGCGCCATGACCCGGTCGATGCGGATATCCTCGTCGCGGATCACTGCTACGGATGCACCGCAGGCCAGGGCAGCAGTTGCGGAGGGGCCCTGGAGTCGGACACCGCTCCCTCGATGTCCGCGGCGTCGGCCCGCGATCCGGGCAGAGTGGCCCGATGACCCGTCCCCCGAGGAGCGTGCTCTGGATCGCCACCCTTGCGGTTGCCGCCGCGGCGTTCTGGGCCTGGCAGCAGTTCGAGCTGGGCTCCCTGCTGACGCTCGACGGACTGAAGGCCAGCCGCGACACGCTGCAGGCGCAGGTCCAGGCGCAGCCGCTGACGGCCGCCGCGATCTTCTTCGCCGGGTACGTCGTGGCCACGGCGCTTTCGATCCCGGGCGCGCTGGTCCTGACCCTGGCCGCCGGTGCCCTCTTCGGCCTGGCCTGGGGTCTGGTCCTCGTGAGTTTCGCCTCCAGCCTGGGCGCCCTGCTCGCCTTCCTCGTGGCGCGCCACCTCCTGCGCGACTGGGTCCAGGCACGCTTCGGCAAGGTGCTGGACCCCATCAACGAGGGCATCCGGAAGGACGGGACGTTCTACCTGCTGACCCTGCGACTGGTACCGGTGTTCCCGTTCTGGCTGATCAACCTCCTCATGGGGCTGACGCCGATCAGCGCCGGACGCTTCTATGTCGTCAGCCAGGTCGGCATGCTGGCTGGCACCGCGGTGTACGTGAACGCGGGCACGCAACTCGCCGCCATCCAGTCGCCCGGCGACATCCTGTCGCCCGGGTTGCTCGGCAGCTTCGTGCTGCTGGGCCTGTTCCCGCTGCTGGCGAGGGCGTGCGTCGGGTGGCTGCAGCGACGCAAGGTCTATGCGAGATGGACGAAGCCGAAGCGCTTCGACCGCAACCTGGTGGTCATCGGTGCCGGTGCAGGCGGGCTGGTGTCGGCCTACATCGCGGCGGCGGTGAGGGCCAAGGTCACGCTGATCGAAGGCCACAGGATGGGGGGCGACTGCCTGAATTACGGCTGCGTGCCCAGCAAGGCGCTGATCCGCTCGGCCACGATGGCCCGGCAGCTGAAGAAGGCGCACGAGCTGGGCGTTGCCGAGGCGGCGGGACGCGTCGACTTCGCGGCGGTGATGCAGCGCGTGCATCGCGTCATCCGCGACATCGCGCCCCACGACTCGGTCGAACGCTACACCGGGCTGGGCGTCGAGGTGCTGCAGGGGCATGCCCGCATCACAAGCCCGTGGACCGTCGAGGTGAAGCTCGCCGATGGCCGTACGCAGACGCTGAGCACGAAGGCCATCGTGATCGCGGCAGGTGCCCGCCCGTTCGCCCCGCCGCTCCCGGGGCTGGCCGAGGCCGGCTACCTCACGAGCGACACCCTCTGGGGACTGACCGAACTGCCGAAGCGCCTCGTCGTGCTGGGCGGCGGTCCGATCGGCAGCGAACTCGCCCAGAGCTTCGCACGCCTGGGCAGCGCGGTCACGCAGGTGGAAATGGCCTCGCGCATCCTGCTGCGCGAGGATCCCGAGGTGTCTGATCTCGTGGCCGCTTCGCTACGTGCCGATGGCGTGAAGCTGCTCACCGGGCACCAGGCGATACGGGTGGAGGTGGTCGATGGCGAGAAGCGCCTGGTCGCGAGGCACGGCGATGCGGACGTCTCCATCCCCTTCGACGAGCTGCTGTGCGCCGTGGGCCGCAGCCCGCGCGTTGCAGGCTACGGCCTCGAGGAGCTGGGCATCCCGCTGACCCCGCGCGGGACGATCGAGACGAACGCGTACCTCCAGACCCTCTACCCCAACATCTACGCGGTCGGCGATGTAGCCGGCCCCTTCCAGTTCACGCACGCCGCGGCCCACCAGGCCTGGTACGCAGCGGTGAACGCGCTGTTCGGGCGCTTTCGCCGCTTCAAGGCCGATTACCGGGTGGTCCCGTGGGCGACCTTCACCGATCCCGAGGTGGCGCGGGTGGGCCTGAGCGAGAGCGAAGCCGCGCAACAGGGAATCGCCTGCGAGGTGACGAAATACGGGCTCGACGACCTCGACCGGGCCATCGCCGACGGCAGCGCGCACGGCTTCGTCAAGGTGCTCACCGCGCCGGGGACGGACCGCATCCTGGGCGTGACCATCGTCGGTGAACATGCCGGCGACCTGCTCGCCGAGTACGTACTGGCCATGAAGCACGGCCTCGGGCTGAACAGGATCCTTGGCACGATCCATACCTATCCGACGTTGGCCGAGGCAAACAAGTACGCCGCGGGCGAGTGGAAGCGCGCGAACGCGCCGCAGGGACTGCTGCGCTGGGTAGGCCGCTACCACGCGTGGGAGCGGACATGAGCGCCGGATCCCGACGCGCCTGGCTGGCAGCCGTACTGAACACGACGACCTCGCTGGTCCTGCTGCGGGCCGACGCCCTGCGCGCCCAGGCGACGCCCGGCTTCGACCACTCGCACGCCGCGTGGACGAACCTGCTGCGAAAGCACGTCCGGCTGGTCCGGGGCGGGCAGGCATCGCAGGTATCCTATGCAGGCTTTGCGACGGACCGCGCAGCCCTCAGGGCCTACCTCGACAGCCTGTCGGCCGTGACGCCCGCCACGTTCGCAGGCTGGACCACGCCCGAGCGCCAGGCCTTCCTGATCAACGCCTACAATGCCTTCACCGTCGAACGGGTGCTCACGCGGTATCCCGACCTGAAGTCCATCAGGGACCTGGGCACCCTGCTCGCGAGTCCGTGGCGACCGAGATGGATCCCGCTGCTGGGCAGCAAGGTCTCGCTCGACGACATCGAACACGCGATGCTGCGCAAGCGCGGTGACTACGACGACCCGCGAATCCACTTCGCCGTCAACTGCGCGAGCATCGGCTGCCCTGCCTTGCGCGAGGACGCGTTCGTCGCGGCCCGCCTCGATGCCCAGCTGGACGAGCAGACGCTGAGGTTCATGGGCGACCGTACGCGAAACCGCTGGAATGCCGCGCGGGGGAGGCTGGAACTGTCGAAGATCTTCGACTGGTACGGCGAGGATTTCCGCCTCGGGCACCGGGGCATCGCGTCGCTGGCTGCATTTGCAGCGCGCCATGCAGACGCCCTGGCGGACACGCCCTCCGACCGTGAACGCATCCGCAGCGGTCGGGTCGACATCGCCTTCATCGAGTACGACTGGGCCCTGAACGACGTGCGCGCCGGCGACGCGCGATGACGCCGGTGCGGTCCATCCTGATGCCCGCAGTGGTCGAGGCGATCGGCTTCGAGGCCGCACGGCGAATGCCGCGCGGGCTTCGCGCGCGCAGCGTCCGGGTCTCGCGGGCCGATGGCGGCGCAGGCGGCGGCACGGTCCGGGGCGCAGCACCGCCGGCGGATGCGCGGGTCGCCTTGCGCACTCATGTATACCGGATGCGCGCGGTCGTCACCGCGAACCCCGCGGGTACGATGCATCGCCAGCCGGTCGACGGCCGCCCCTCTCTGCTCGCCGATCGCACGCATCGCGCGTATCGGTGCCGGATGAAAACGGCCTGCCCCTTCATGACCCGGCCGCTGGGGCGCCGCAGGTGAAGCGCCTGCTTCTCGCCGGCGCGGGCCATGCGCACGCATTCGTCCTCGAGTCGCTGATCAGGCAACCGATGCCCGGGGTTGACGTCGTGCTGGTCTCGCCCGAGCCGCTGGCGCCGTACTCGGGGATGGTGCCCGGCTGGCTGTCGGGCCACTATCGATTCGACGAGATCGTCATCGATTTCCGGTCCCTCGTCGCGGCCGCCGGCGCACGCTGGGTGCAGGGAGAACTCCACGGTCTGGATCCCGCGCAGCGCCTCGTCCGGCTGGTCGGTGGCTCGTCGATGGGCTACGACGTGCTGTCCCTGAATGTCGGCTCGACGCTGTACCCGCCGTGGCATGGACACGCCCAGTTGCTGCCGCTGAGACCGCTGTCGTTGCTCCGGGAACGTTACGAACGCGTGCTCGAGCGCTGGAGCCGGGACCCTTCTTGCAGCCCGTTCGTCGTCACGGCCGTGGGCGGCGGCGCGGCGGGAGTCGAGGCGCTCCTGGCCGTCCTCGCCCGTCTCCGGGCCTTGCGCCCGGACCGCATCGTGCGCGGCCACCTGCGCACGCGCGGACCCACGCTGCTGGCCGACCTTGCGCCGCCGGCCCGACGGGCAGCCTGTCGCGCGCTGGATCGCGCCGGCGTGGCCGTCGAAACCGACAGCGCGTGGTCCGCGCAGATCGACCGCCACAGCGATCTCGTCATCTGGGCTACCGGCGCACAGGCGCAGCCCTGGCAGCGCGCTCCCGCGCGGCGCGGTGCGCTGGCGGTCGACGCACAGGGCTTCATCCGCATCGATCCCCAGCTTCGATCCATCTCCCATCCCGACATCCTGGCCGCCGGCGACTGCGCGAGCTGGACGGAGCGCACCTTGCCCAAGGCAGGCGTGCATGCCGTGCGAATGGGACCCGTGCTCGCCACCAACCTGCGCGCCGCCCTGCTCGGCCCCGAGGTTGGCGGAGCCTTCATCGAGCACCGGCCACAGCGGCACGCCCTGTCGCTGCTGTCCATCGGCGCGGGCCGCGCCATCGCCTCGCGCGGGACACTCGGCGCCGAAGGCGCGTGGGCGTGGCGATGGAAGGACCGTATCGACCGCCGATTCGTGAGCCGGTTTCGCACGACCCGGCCCGATTGCGCGACGGCAGCCCCCACCCCGCTCGCCGACGGATCCAGTACGACCCCGGGTACCCCTCGATGAAGCCGACTCGTCGTCACGCCTGCAGCGTGCTGCTGGGCAGTGTCCTCGCCCTGCCCTCGCTCACGACCGCGCAGCGTTCCCCGGCGGCCGGGCCGCTCAGGTTCGGGGTCGGGATGTTCCAGCCCGACCGCGAGCGAAACGACGCCTCCTACAGGCCCCTCGCCGCCTATCTTGCGCAGCAACTCGGCCGACCGGTCCAGTTGCGCACCGTCGACACCTGGGAGGGGCTGGCTCGCAGCCTGTCGACCGGGGAGACCGATCTGGCGCTGATGGGGCCATGGGGCTACGTGCTGGCCAATCACTTCAGCGACGCCCAGGTGGTCGCGACCATCCTCTACCAGGGCAAGCCCGAGTACTTCGCCCTGATCGTCACGCACCCGGGCTCCGGGCTGAACAGCCTCGACGACCTGCTGGGCACGAAAGGCATCGGGCGCACTTTCGCCTTCGGCGACAAGGGCTCGACCTCCGGGTATCTGATCCCGTTCCACGAGTTCCAGAAACGCGGCATCGATCCCGAGAAGCACTTCGCGCGGGTACTCCACACGAAGCACCAGGCGATCCAGATCCAGGTCACCGCGGGCAAGCTCGACGCCGGGGCGGACTTCAATCGAAATCGCGACGTGATGATCGCCCAGGGCCTGATCAGCGCGGCGAACAGCAGGATCATCTGGCAGTCGCAGCCCCTGCCCAACGACGCCTTCGCGGTGAGTTCGGTGCTCGCGAAGGACACGGCGTTCGTCACGCGCCTGCAGGCTGCCCTGACCGGTATCGGCCCGCGGCTTGCCACCCAGCCGAACCTGCTGCCGCCCGACTACACGGGCTTCATCGCCAGCGCACACAGCGCCTACAAACCGATCCGCGATGCCGGGTTGGCCACCGGAAAGCTGGTCGCGCGATGACCCGTTCGGGTCCGATCCCTCCGGACGGACCGCGCCCCGGGCGTCGGTTCGCCGGACGCACGGGCTTCGCCGCGCTGGCGGTGCTGTACGGGGCACTGGTCGGGGTGTGCCTGGCGACGCTCGTGGGTGCGGGCGACCTGAGCCTGGGCCGCAACCCGATCGAGAACCTGGCCAGGACCGTCGGCGAGTTCCTGCGCCCCAGCTTTCTGGACGTCTGGCTCGGTCCGGAGCGGCTGGAATACCGCAGCGACGACGGCAGCGTGCTCAGGGTGGAGAACCGCCGCGAGGTCGAGGCCGGTTTCCTGGCCGCCACGGCGCGCGCCACCTGGGTCACCTTCCAGATCGCGACGCTGGGCTCCCTGCTGGCCGCGCTGATGGGCCTGCCCCTGGCCCTGCTGGTCGCACGAAACCTGCGCGCCCCGCGCCTCCTGGCATGGATGGCGAAGGGCATCCTCGACGTGTCGCGCTCCGTCCACACGCTGGTCTTCGGTCTGATCCTGGTCGGCATCGTCGGATTGGGGCCCACCGCCGGCGTCCTGGCCATTGCGCTGCACTCGATGGGAACCTGCGGCAAGCTGTTTGCCGAGAGCATCGAGTCGATGGACATGGCAGCGATCGACGCCGTCCGAGCGACCGGGGCGTCCGAGGCCCAGGTCTTCTTCCATGGCGTGTGGCCATCCGTCCTGCCGCAGATCGTGAGCCACCACCTCTACGTCTGGGAATTCAACATCCGCGACTCGACCATCCTCGGCCTGATCGGTGCCGGCGGCCTCGGCCTGCTGATCAGCGAGGCGGTGAGTCTGTTCCAGTGGGACCGGTTGAGCACGCTGCTGATCGTGGTGGTGGCGCTGGTGATGGCCTTCGACGCGCTGTCGCGTCGGATCCGGGAGGCGCTGCTGTGAAGGCTGTCCGATGAGCACTGCCATCCGCATGGAGGGGATGCGGGTAGCCCTCGCCGGGCGTGTGGTCCTCGACGTGCCACGCCTGGTCATCGAGACCGGCGAGCGTGTCGCCATCGTCGGTCCCAATGGTGCGGGCAAGAGCATGTTGCTGAAGGTGATCGGCGCCGGGGTCCCGGCCCGACACGGGCAGGTCCACGTGCTGGGGTACTCGCTGGGCCCTGACCCCTCGGAGGGGGAAGGCACCCACCGTGCGCTCGCACCCGACGCGCGACGCGCGCTGCGCCGCGATACCGGGCTGTTGATGCAGGGCCTGCACCTCGTGCAGCGCCTGAGCGCCCGGGAGAACGTGCTGATTGGCGCGCTGGCCCGGCTCCACGGCGTGCACGCGCTGCGGAGCTGGGCCCGCTGGTACCCGACGGACCTGGTCGCCGAGGCCGATGCCATGCTCACGGCCCTGGGGCTGGCCGATCGAGTCGGAACGCGAGCCGATCGGCTGTCGGGCGGCGAACGGCAGAAGGTGGCGCTCGCCCGGATGCTGCTGCAGAGACCCCGGCTGATCCTCGCCGACGAGCCGACCTCGGCGCTGGACCCGACCGCAACACGCGAGGTCTGTGCCGCACTGGTCGGCGCGGCCGCCGATCGGGATCGGACGCTCGTGACCGTCGTGCATGACCTGGACTTGCTGCCCGCCCTGTCCACGCGCGTGATCGGAATACGCGCGGGGTGCATCGCCTGGGACCTGCCCACGGGCCGGGTAACGCCGCAGCGACTGCAGGCCCTGTATGGGCAGCCCCCCGTGCAGGCCGATGGTCCCGAGGTCGACCCGCCGGCCGCGCCGAATGCCGGTTGGCAGGCCTGAGCCTCTACCTGTGTCCGCAATGGATTCGACGAAGATGACCGACACCCTCGAGCAGGCACCCACGCCGCACCCAGGGCGCAGTTGCCCCCTGCACTACCGCTATGCGCCGGAGGTGTTCCGCGAACAGGCCCCGCCGCGGCTGCAATCGCTGGAGGTGCTGTATGTCGTCGGCGGGTTGTACGGGAACGAGCCTGCGCTGCAGGCGGTGCTGGATCTCTTCGCCCGGGAGAGCGGTCGAAAGCGCCTGGTGTTCAACGGCGACTTCCACTGGTTCGATACCGATCCCGCCCGATTCTCGCGGGTGCAGGCGGCAGTGCTCGAGCACGAGGCGCTCCGCGGCAACGTCGAGACGGAACTCGCCGAAGAACCCGGCAGCGATGATGCGGGGTGTGGCTGTGCGTATCCGGAGTGGGTCGGCGATGAAGTGGTGGAGCGCTCGAACCGGATCCTCGCGCGGTTGCGTCGCACGGTGGCACCACGGCAGCAGGCGGAGTTGTCGGCGCTGCCGATGTGGGGGCGCGCCGATGTCGGTGAGCTTCGCCTGGGGATCGTGCATGGCGATGCCACTTCGCTCTCGGGATGGGGCTTCTCCCAGGAGCATTTGCGTGACCCGGGGCATCGCGAGACCGTGCGCGGCTGGCTCGAGCGAGCGGCGGTCGATGCATTCGCGTGTACGCACACCTGCCTGCCCGTCTTCCAGGAGGTGCGGGTACCCGCCGCCGAGCCGCCGCGCTGGATCCTGAACAACGGTGCAGCCGGCATGCCCAATTTCTCGGGGGATACGGCCGGCCTGCTGACCCGGGTGGCCGTGACGCCCTATCGCGGGCCTGGGCGCCGATTCGGATTCGTCGCGCCACGCGGAAACATCCACGTCGACGCGATCGGCATCGAGTTTTCGACCGATGCATGGCTGGCGCAGTTCTGCAGGGACTGGCCGCCGGGCAGTGACGCCCATGATTCCTATTTCAATCGACTGGCCAGGGGACCCGACTATCACCCTGCGGAGGCCCTCCGCGTCGACGCGGGTGTGCGCTCGCCGCTTTCCCGGGGACGGGCCGGAATTCAGCGGACCTGAGGGAGCACAGGCGGATGCCCTCGCGCACGGCAGGGGTTGCATCGCGGTCGGTGGGCGGCGGCGCGCTGCTGCTGGTGATGCTCTCGGCCGCAGTCCACGCGGCTTCGCTCGCTCCGCTGGCCGGTCCCGAGGGTGCAACGCCGCAGGCGCCCTGGGTGTTCTCAGGGCTTCCCGGCCAGTCGCTTCCCGCAACCCGCTTCATGTTCGACCGGCTGGAAGACCGCACGGTCCTTCGCATCCAGACCGCCGGGTCCTATGGAAACCTTGTCCATCCGCTGGCGGCCTCGTCCGCCGGGCGCCTGTCCTGGCGCTGGCGGGTCGACCTGCCGCTGAAGTCCGCCGACCTGCGCAGCCGCCCGGGCGACGACGTCGCGCTGAAGGTCTGCGCGCTGTTCGACATGCCACGGGACTCGGTGCCCTTCCTCGATCGTCAACTGCTGCGGCTCGCCGAGACCCGCACAGGGCAGCCGCTTCCCACGGCGACCGTGTGCTACGCGTGGGACCCCTCGTCACCTGCCGGCACCGTGGTGCCGAATGCCTACAGCCGGCGCGTGCGCTATATCACCCTCGGCATGCCGCCGCGTACCTGGCAGGCGGTGAGCCGGAACCTGGCCGACGACTTCATCCGCGCCTTCGGCGACGAGGCGACCACCGTCCCCCCGTTACGCGCCATCGCCGTCGGGGCCGATGCCGACAATACGGGCGGCAGCAGCATCGGCTTCATTGCCGACCTCGAATGGACGCCAACCGGGACACGCTGACGTTCACGGACCGATCCGGACATGACGAGCCCGATCCATCGCCCCGTTCGCACCCCCGGGGCACCGCTCCCGTGACCTTCAACCCGAAGCCGTCCCCAGGTCGTTCAGTGAGCGGAGTTCCGGGGGCAGGTCATCGGGTTCGCGTGCGGTCAGCGCGCGGCTACCCCCGGCCCCGGCCCACGCGCGAACCAGCTGAGCGCATCGCCACGGATCTCGCCCATGTGCACGACGCCGATCGAGCAGTCGATACCGGGCTTCGCGTCCTCGCCGTCACACTCGCCGAATGTTCCCGAAATCCACACCTCGTAGTGGCCATCCCGGTCGAGGTCCGTCACCGCGGAGATCGTTCCGCTGTTGTACTGGAACTGGAAGCGTGAGGGGATACCGACTGGGCGCACACCTTCGGGCCCGACAAGCAGCAGCACCCGGTCGCCCAACCACGGCCACCACGGCCGCGCGACGTCGTCGCTGAACCGGGACAGCCTGAGTTCCACGAGGCCACGGCCGCCACGCGGAGAACGCCAGCCCGAGACCCCCCCTTCGATCTGCAACCGTTGCGCCGCCAGCGTGTCCAGCACGGCTTGCAGGGCGTCGCCCTGCCCGGGGCGCAGCGCGTCCACGATCAACCGCAGCGCCCGCACCGGGTCCTCCGGTTCGGCGCGCGCTGACCGAGAGGCTGGCCGCCTCGCCGGCGTAAAGCGCTCCGTCCGCGTGAGCCTGCGACCCCACGCCCTCCCCACCGCCTGCGGCGCGCCCACCGCCGCCCTGCAGACCGCCTCGGTCGAAGGGTCCCGAGGCGTGACGGCCTTTCCGAAGCAGGCATTACCGTCTTCCGTGAGGCCGGCCACCAGCTCGTCATACGTCGTGCCCTGCAGCGAGCCGAGGATACGCGCGAGATCCGCACGAAGCGCCAGCACGTCCGGATCGGACGGGTGCTTTTGCATCCACACCCACTCCGGTTGCGCGCATCGGCTTTCGCGACCCGATTTCAGCCTTTCAAGCATGTGCCGGGTCTGCAGCGACGGGGGCAGGTTCGCAAACCAGCCGCGGAGCACTGCGCACGGACGGTTCGCATCGTCGTCGAGTCGCGCGACCTCGACGCGTACCGCGGCGCGCAGCCGCGGCTGGTCGGGTAGTGCATCGAAGCCGCGCCACGGACTGACCGGCTTGTTGTAGGAATCGATCTCGAGGTTCCAGCGCCTGACGTAGGGGTCGAGGAAGTCCTCGCGCAACCGGCTCATCCGCACGAGGGTTCGCGCCAGCGCATCGGCGGGCCAGGCCTTCGGGGCGTGGGCCACCGACTGCAGCTGCGCCCGCAACCACTGCGCGCGACGCAGTCCGGCCTGGTAGCGCTCGCGGGCATCCTCGACCTTCGAGGAGACGAAATCGACGTACTCGCGCTGCGCCGGGGGCAGCGGCGCGTCGGGCGCCACCTCCGGATCGAGCCGCTGCAGCGCCTCGGCCAGCGCCGGGTCCGCCGGCGAGAGGCTCGCCCACGCGGCCGCGATCGTCACGCAATCGTCGGCACCCCGCGCGGTGCAGCGATCTGCCGCGAGCCACCGTGCGAATTCGGCCTCCAGGGCCGGCGTCGCGCGGGCGGCGACGGCCTCGCGCAGGCGCTGGTTCGCCTCCAGTTCGTGCTCGTTGAACGCCGGGCGATCAGCCAGCCGCCTGCGTACGCAGTGACCGAACTCCGACTCCTCAGGCGCGGAGCTGTTTGCCCCCAGGGGCCAACGGGTCAACTGCAGGTCCTGTCCATCGGGCGGCAGGCCATCTGCCCAGATCCATACGCGCTTGGGCAGGCATGACCAGAGCGCGAAGAAGACGATCGCCCGCGTGCTCCAGGTCTCGTCGGGCCGCAGAAGCGCGCCCGTCAGCCTGCGCTCGCGCTGAACGAATTCCGTGTTCCACGGAAACCAGCGCCACATCTGCCGGGCAACGTCTGAAGGACGCTCGGCGACCAGCACCGTGTCGAGCCGGGCGGCGAGCTGCACCCCTGCCCATCGCTCCCGGAACAACCGCTGGGCGAAGTCCGGCGCCGCGAGTAGGCGCTGCAGGCTCTCCGGGGATGCGGCCTCCGGCCGGAACGCAGCACGATCGGCTGCACGCAGTTCGCCGTAGGCCCGGAGTTCCCTCACGACCGCCGCGAGCGCGGGGTCAGGTGCAAGGGGCGCGGCCTCGGGGGACCGAGAGGGCTCGCCGGCAGCCCACGCGCAAGGGGCCAGCAGGATCAGGCACATCGATACCCAGCGCAGGGCGATGAACCGGAAACGACCGCCTGGCAGAGCGTTCATCGCCGGGCGGTAGTGGACCGGGGAACGCGCATGGGTGTGCATCGCTTCGTCGATTCGCGGGGTGCCGCGCTCACCAGCACGGTGACTATCGCCACGGTAGAAACAGTCAACATTCGCCAGGGTTTTATCTCAGGAACTCTACAAGTAGCGGAACGGTTATGGCCATTAATCCGAGAACGCAGACAAGTGCGAAGTAGAGGCGATAGCGCGTAAGGCCCGTGCGAACGCCCTCAGCGGTGAGATGCTCCGCGACTCCGTGACAGTATCTGCACGAACAGAACGGTCGAGCTCTGACAGTACGTGCTGGTCGAGTTGAGGAAGCATGTATTGTGAGACCTGAGGACGCGCTGAGGTAATTGGTTTTCGGATGAGCCATCCACTCTGCGGTGGAGCCTACCGTCACGACACGCGTAACCCATTGTCGCATCGGAACTTTCAGGCCGCGTGTTTGCCGTCAACGTACTCAAACACCCTCCCCGCGCGACCACGGCCCTCCAGACGTCCACTGGCCCTGCAGCGGCGAGTTGCTGGCTGCGGCCTCGACGACCGGCAACAGGAAACGCCCCAGTGCCGCGATGACCTCGCTCAGCGCGAGTCCTTCCAGCCGATTCCTCTTCAGGAACGCCTGCCACTGAGCGTCCTTCTGCGCGTCCTGCGCGAAGGTGTCGGTGAGCCCCAGAGGGACCGAACCGGTCAGACCCGTCGCTCGCCGATCGAAGGTTGCACGCACCGCGCGGCAGAGGATGTTCGCGTCGAATTCGGCGTACCGCGCGAGCACCCAGAGATCGAAGTAATCCTTCATCCGGCTGTTTGCCAGACCGAGGGACGTGAGCGCCTCGAGCTTTTCGGCCACGACCGTGTAGCGCGGGTAGGCACGAAGCTTCGGCGCAGCGAACTCGGGCAGCATCACCGGGTACTCGACATCGTCCGGCTCTGGCGTCACGGCATCGCCGAAGCCGATGTCGATCTGAAGCTGGCAGCGGGCGCCATCGATCGAGCCCAGCAGCCCGACGCGTAGCCCTGCATAGTTCGCGTCCTTGCGGATCTCGGTTGCGCGCACCGTATCGGGATCGAAGGTCACGCCGTCGTCCTCGGCGATCGCGCTGATCTCCTTGAACGTGCTCTCCATGAGCGACAGCTCGGCCGATCCGAATCCGAGGAGGTCTACATCCCTCGTTGGCCGATGCGGCACGTCGAACCAGAGATCGAAGAGCAATGCTCCTTTCAGCAGGAAATGGTCGGCGTGGCGGGAGACGCCGATCCGATACAACAGGCGCTCGATCGCGTAGCGCGTCAGCACCAGGCTGAAGTCCTGGCGAGTCTCTCGCGCCCGGGCAAGAAGGCGCGCACGCACCGATGCGCCGACGTTGCGCCCGGTCACGACAGGCTCTCCATGTAGGGGCGCATCACGTTGGCCACCCGGCACTGGACCGCGTAGCGCCAGAGTTCGTCCATGGTCACACGTCGTGCTGCCCAGGACTCGCGCAGGGCTTCCAGGGCCACATCAAGTCCGACCTTGTTGCGAAACTTGAAGCAGTCGGCAACTGTTCGAGCGACGCTGGTCACGCGAACTGCCACGCCATCGATCCGGTGTTCCTCGACCCCCTCGGTCAGACCAACACCGGACAAGCGTACGATCCGCAGCGGCGGGTAGTCGATCCTCGGCGCACGCGACTTGTTGGGGATGGCCAGCCAGAGTTCGAACGGCGACTGGGTCGTCAGGCCGTGCACACGCAGCGCCGAGAGCAGGCAGACGACAGCGTTTGGGTGCCTGCGTGCGACCTCCGCCATCGAGCCGTGTTCGGACGCAAGCCGACCGGGCGATGCGTACAGGCCCCGTCCCACGCGTTCGAGACGCCCTTGCCGGACCAGTCTCGTCAGGGCGACCCGCGGCAGCGCCAATGCATCCAGGTCACGGGGCCGAATCAGACCCTGGGTGGCCACGAGGTCGAGAATTCGCTGATGGTTGGTATCCACGGAAACATGATGTTCCGTAATGTCGGTAATTGTCAATACTAACCTGCGAATCGGAACATCAAGACGACCGGTGCTCGCACCGGCGCGACCAGCCGTCTCACCACGGTAAGCGCTCCGCAATGGCGTCGAGCGCCTGCTGTACCCGATCGTCGGCATCGCTCTGCAGGCTCAGAACCAGCGACAGCGGATCGACCAGCGCGGTGTCCGGCACCAAGGCCGGGTTGTAACTCCAAAGCTCCAGCTGGAGGGCCCCGGGCTCGGGTTCGGGCACCGTCTTCGCGCCCTGCCAGGAAGCGAGCTTCCATTGCGTAGGGCTGGGCGCGTCAGTCGGCCAAGCGGGTTCGACCAGCATCGACTGCCGCGCCAGCGCGCCGAGACTGGCAAGCCTGAGCTCCAGCACGGCAAGATCATGGGTCGGCAGCACCCAGTGCCGGCGCGTGGTCGGGCTGCGCAGCAGGGGCTTGCCGTGCTCCCAGGTCTCGCGGGCGGTGCGCTCGGTCTTCAGCCGACGTACCCTGCCGACACTGTCTGAGCTCACCCTGAACCCTCGCCAGGGTAAGCCCTTGGTATACGCTCAAGTCCGTCACCCACAAACCTCGTGAGCCGCCATGATTGCATCCGTCATGCTGGTTGCCCTCGCGCTCGGCCTCACCGGCATCGCAAGCGCAGCTGCGCCACCCACGGAGGGCTTTCACTTCAGCCACAAGGACTGGGAGGTCGCCTGTGACAACACCGGCACCTGCCGCGCCGCGGGCTATCACGAGGACAGCTCCGAAGCGCGCGTGTCGGCGCTGGTGACGCGGCGGCCCGGGCCCGGCACCCGCCCCGAGGTGAAACTGGTGCTGGGAAGCTACAGGAGCATTCCGGGCCTCAAGCCACTGCCGCCCCGACCGACGGTGACGATGTATGTGAACGACCGCCCGCTGGGCGCCGTTAGCCTGGACGACTCCCTGTCCGGCACGCTGAGCCGCGAGCAGGCCGCTGCCCTGCTCGCGGCCCTGCCCCGAGCCTCAGCCCGGATCACCTGGAATCACAGCCACTACGAATGGGTGCTGTCCGACCAGGGTGCCCGCGCGGTGCTCCTGAAGATGGACGAGGCCCAGGGGCGACTGAACACGCCTGACGCGCTCGTGGCGCGGGGCACACGAGACGAGCGACAGGTGCCCGGGCCGCGCCCGGCCCCGGTGATCACGGTGCCCCCGGTGCCGCCCACCGTCGACGCCGACCGCGTCTGGCCGGGGCGCCAGGGCCCCGCGCTGCTGGTCGCGCTTCGCGCCACCGTGGCCGAAGGCGACATGTGCACCTTCCTGATGGAGGATCGCGATCGGCCGTGGGAGGTGCGGCGCCTGAACGCCAGCCAGTTGCTGGTGAGCACCCCGTGCTGGAGCGCGGCCTACAACTATGGCGCCGGCGCATGGGTGGTAAACGAACGCCCGCCCTACGCACCTGTGCTGGTCACGGATTCGGCCTCCGGCATCAACGACACCGAGGTCATCGCCTCGCACAAGAGCCGGGGGCTGGGGGACTGCTGGGAACATCAGGACTGGGTGTGGGACGGCACGCGCTTCGAGACCCGTTCGAAGCGCAGCACCGGCATGTGCAAGGCGATCATGCCCGGCGGCACCTGGGACCTGCCTATCATGGTCACACGCATGCAGCGTCGCCGAGACCCCTGAGGACGCCGCGTCCAGAACGGATTGGCGTGGCCGGCTGGGCCGCGAACCATTCAGCATGTCCCCTGCTGAACGCACAGTGACGGGCCATGCGCTTCTACGGCACTCCCGTGGGACTCAACCAACCTGCCCGGGCGGCCACGTCAAATTCCCCCATCTGTGGCCGGGTCAAACTCCCCCACCCGGGTGACGGGACAGATGGACTTTAGTGTTCAGACAGCTGTGGCCAGAGGCGGAGCAGGATCAGGGCTTGCTCGATGGCGAGGTCAGGCTCGCCGCCGTACTCCGCGGGATACTGCGACGCAGTCGGCCTGTTTGGCACGATCGGAGCCATCGGAGAGCTCACTTCCGCGTGGCCATGAAGACAAGCATGCGCATGGCAGCGACGACATACGCTGCGACGGTGACCATCACCGCCAACCAAGGAAGGCCTGCCGTCGTCGCTCGGTGCATGAACCAATCCGGAACGACCCACAACACGGCGTCAGCGAAGAAGGGGACGGTGAACAGCAAGAGGCCGAACGCAATGTTCAGGCCCAGGGCGATTGAGAATCTCCATGGCTGCGCCACGGTGAACTCCCCAGTCCCGCGCAGGCACGCGCAACCTCGCGTGAGGGCATCGGACACGTGACCCACGAGAAACCAAACGCCAAAACCGACAACGACCAACTTCAGTAGCGTTTCACCCATCTGCGATTTCTCGCGCTTTGTTCCGGAAGGAGCGCGTTACTGCGGCGTCGGCACGTTACCGCGTGCTCGGTGCCCAGACTCGTATCCCGGGACCCGTCGCCACCGGAAACATGTCCCTACTCCCACTCGATCGTCGCCGGCGGCTTGCCCGAGATGTCGTAGACCACGCGGTTGATGCCGCGGACCTCGTTGATGATCCGGTTCGACACCCGACCGAGCAGTTCGTGCGGCAGGTGCGCCCAGTGCGCGGTCATGAAATCCTGGGTTTGCACGGCGCGTAGCGCCACCACGTATTCGTAGGTGCGTCCGTCGCCCATCACGCCCACCGACTTCACTGGCAGGAACACCGCGAAGGCCTGGCTGGTGAGGTCGTACCAGCTCGCCTCGCCCTCGAAGGTGTTGCGCAGTTCCTCGATGAAGATCGCGTCGGCGCGGCGCAACAGGTCGGCATACTGCTCGCGCACTTCGCCCAGGATGCGCACGCCCAGGCCCGGGCCTGGGAACGGATGCCGGAACACCATCTCCCGCGGCAGCCCCAGCGCGAGGCCCAGTTCGCGAACCTCGTCCTTGAACAGTTCGCGCAGGGGCTCGAGCAGCTTCAGGTGCAGCGTCTCGGGCAGGCCGCCCACGTTGTGGTGCGACTTGATCGTGGTGGCCTTCTTCGTCTTCGCACCCGCCGACTCGATCACGTCCGGATAGATGGTGCCCTGGGCGAGCCACTTCGCACGCGAGAGCTTCGCCGCCTCCTCCTGGAAGACGTGGACGAACTCGCGCCCGATGATCTTGCGCTTGGCCTCGGGGTCGGCCTCGCCCGCCAGTGCCCCGAGAAACCGCGGTCCGGCATCGACGCGGATCACGCGCACGCCGAGGTGGCGGCCGAGGGTCTCCATGACCTGGTCGCCCTCGCCCAGCCGCAGCAGTCCGGTGTCGACGAAGATGCAGGTCAGACGATCGCCAATGGCCCGATGGATCAGCGCCGCCGCCACCGAGGAATCCACGCCGCCGGACAACCCGAGGATCACCTCGTCTTCGCCCACCTGGGCCTGGATCGTCGCACAGGCCTCGGCGATGTAGTCGTGCATCACCCAGTCGGCGCGACAGCCGCAGATGTCGAGCACGAAGCGCTGCAGGATCCGCGCGCCCTGCCGCGTGTGGGTCACCTCAGGGTGGAACTGCAGGCCATAGAAGCCACGCGCCTCGTCGGCCATGCCGGCAATCGGGCAACTGGCGGTCGAGGCCATCAGCCGGAACCCGGGCGGCAGTTCGGTCACCTTGTCGCCATGGCTCATCCACACCTGCAGCAGGCCGTGGCCCTCGGCGTTGCGCGAATCCTCGATGCCGTCGAGCAGCCGGGTATGTCCCCGGGCGCGCACCTCGGCATGCCCGAACTCGCGCACCGTGCCGCCCTCGACGCGACCGCCCAGTTGCTGCGCCATGGTCTGCATGCCATAGCAGATGCCCAGCACCGGCACGCCCAGTTCGAACACCGCCTGCGGCGCGCGATCGGTGCTCTCCTCGTACGCGGACTGATGGCTGCCCGAGAGGATCACCCCGCGCGGGGCGAGACGACGAATCGTCGCCTCGTCGATGTCGCAGGGATGCACCTCGCAGTACACGTGCGCCTCGCGCACGCGGCGCGCGATCAGCTGCGTGACCTGCGAGCCGAAATCAAGAATCAGGACGGTATCGTGCCGCCCTGCCGCCTCGCTCATCGCCTGCCTCTCCCTGACCCTGGCCGCGACGCGCTACTCGACACGGTAGTTCGGCGCTTCCTTGACGATCTGCACGTCGTGCACGTGCGACTCGCGCACGCCCGCCGCGGTGATCTCGACGAACTGCGCCTTGCGGTGGATCTCCTCGACCGTTCCGCAGCCGAGATAGCCCATGCTCGCGCGCAAGCCCCCCATCAGCTGTGCGACCACCGTCAGCGCACTGCCCTTGTACGGCACACGCCCTTCGATGCCTTCGGGCACCAGTTTCTCGATGCCGTCCTCGACATCCTGGAAGTAGCGGTCGCTCGATCCCTGCGTCATCGCGCCCAGCGACCCCATCCCGCGATAGGACTTGTACGACCTTCCCTGGTAGAGCTCGATCTCGCCCGGCGCCTCTTCGGTGCCCGCGAACAGCCCGCCCAGCATGACGGTGCTGGCGCCGGCCGCCAGCGCCTTGGCGATATCGCCCGAGTAGCGGATCCCGCCATCGCCGATCAGCGGCACGCCCCGCGGTTGCAGCGCCGCGGCCACGTTCATGATGGCGCTGATCTGCGGCACGCCCACGCCCGCGACGATGCGCGTGGTGCAGATGGAGCCCGGCCCGATTCCGACCTTCACCGCATCGGCCCCGGCATCGACGAGCGCGAGCGCGCCGGATGCGGTGGCGACGTTGCCACCGATCACCTCGACCTGTGGAAAGCTGCGCTTGACCCAGCCCACGGTGTCGAGCACGCCCTGCGCGTGCCCGTGCGCGGTGTCGACGACCAGCACGTCGACGCCGGCATCGACCAGCATCGCCGCGCGCTCGCGTGTGCCCTCGCCCACGCCGATGGCCGCCCCCACCACGAGCCGATCCTGCGCGTCCTTGCTGGCCAGCGGATGCTCGACCGACTTGGTGATGTCCTTGACGGTGACGAGGCCGCGAAGGTTGAACTGTTCGTCGACCACCAGCACGCGCTCGAGGCGGTGCTGGTGCATCAGTGCCTTGGCTTCCTCCCGGCTCGCGCCCTCGCGCACGGTCACCAGACGCTCGCGCGGGGTCATGATGCTGCTCACCGGCTGGTCGTAGTGCGTCTCGAAGCGAAGGTCGCGGTTGGTCACGATACCCACCACCCGCGCGCCCTCCACCACCGGCAGGCCCGAGATGCGGTGCTGCCGCGTCAGCGCCAGCACCTCGCCGATGGTCATGTCGGGCGGGATGGTGATCGGATCCTTGACCACGCCGGACTCGAATCGCTTGACGCGCGACACCTCGTCGGCCTGCTGCCGGGGCGGCATGTTCTTGTGCAGGATGCCGATGCCGCCCGCCTGCGCCAACGCGATCGCCAGACGCGACTCGGTCACCGTATCCATCGCGGCGGAGACGACCGGGATGCTGAGCCGCAGGTTACGGGTCAACCGGGTTTCGAGGCTGACTTCCCGCGGCAGGACCGTGGAGTGGGCGGGCAGGAGCGAGACGTCGTCGAAGGTGAGCGCTCGTTGCACCACTTGCATGCCGGGACCCCTTCCAAAAGGCGGATTATAGGCGATCCCCTGCTGAAGGTCGGACCCGAACGTGCCGATAAGGCGGTAGAGTAGCGGCTGACGATGACAAGCGCCCCCCCGGGGCAGACCGTTGCCCGTCCTGCCGCTCCGATACCCGGCCGGAGAATCACGATGAACCCGAACACCACCACCCCACCCCGCTCCCGCGCGCCCATCGCCGTCGCCCTCGCGATCGTCGGCGGCGTGCTGCTCGGCAGCATCGGGGCGATCGCCACCGCGCAGATCTACACCTGGACCGACGACCAGGGTCGTCGGCAGGTGTCCGATCGCCCGCCCGAGGGTTCGGTCAAGGACCTCAAGGTCCAGGGAAGGGTATCCAGTGGTCCGGCACCGGCCGCGCCCGCTGCCCCCGCGAAGGGCGAGGAACGCAAGGGGCCCCAGACGCTCAACGAGAAGGCGCTCGAATTCAACAAGCGGATGATCGAGCGCGAGGAGACGCGGGCCAAGCAGGAGAAATCCGAAGCCGAGGCACGCGAACGCGCCCAGCGCTGCGAGCAGGCGCAGGCCTACGTGCGCAACCTGCAGCAGGGCGGACGGGCAACCCGTCTCAACCCCAAGACCGGCGAACGCGAATACCTCGAGGGGGCCGCCCGCGACAAGGAACTCGCCGATGCGCAGCGAACGGCGGACTCCTGGTGCAAGCCCCCGGCCGCCGCGCCGGCCGCGCAGGCAGCGCCCAAGAAATAGCGCGGTCCGACGTCTCCCCTTCCGCCCGCGGCGTTCAGGTCCGAGCGTGCGCCTGCCCCCGACGGGCAGGTGACGAGCCCGGCGACCGGTCTTCCCTGGTCGTCGCCGGAGGGCGCTTCAGATCTTTGCGCGACGACGGGGCGCCGGGGCCCTCTTGCTCGCCGGGGCCGAGGTACGCGCGGCCAGCGCTCGCTCGCGCCGGACTTCCTTGACGTCCGCGGTGATCGGTCGGTGGATTTCCACACGGTCGCGATCACGCAACCGGTGGTCGAGCGCGACCGCCCGGCCCCAGACGCCGACCTGGGCCGTCTTGGGATCGAGGTCGGGATGCTGTTCGAGCAACCCGGAGCGACGGATCGCCTGCGCGACTGTCGTCCCCTCGTCCACCGTCAACGCAATCAGCGTCTGCCGCTGCGGCAGCGCGTACACCACTTCGACTCGGAAATCGCTCATTGTCTGCCGTGGACCTGTTCGGCCCGCTTCACGAACGCATCGACGAAGGTGTTGGCGATATGGCCGAACACCGGGGAGAGCAGCTTGTCGAGGATCCGGTTCGAGAACTCGTACTGCAGCCGGAACTCCACCTTGCAGGCGGATTCGCCCAGGGGCCGGAAATTCCACGACCCCTCGAGCCGCCGAAACGGCCCATCGACCAACTGCACCTCGATCGACTCCGGCTCACGTCGACTGTTACGGGTCGTGAAGCTCTGCCGTACGCCGCGGAAGTCGATGACCACCGTCGCCGTGACCGCGCCAGCCTCACGCCCCTGAACCGAACTCCCGCCGCACCAGGGCAGGAACTGCGGGTAGTCTTCGACCCGGTCAACCAGCCGGAACATCTGCTCCGCGCTGTATCCGACCAGGACAGACCGTTCCACCAGGGCCATTCGAGGTCTCCGCAAACCCGTCCACCGCACCGCTCATCGCACCGCGCTTGACCCTGCATGCACGTTATCGGTGCATGCCAGCGATTGCTGCGCCGCACAACCCACGACTGCCGGAATCCGGGCCGCGAAAAGGCCATAGAATACCGCGTTTTCCGCAATTTCTCACCCCCCTCCAGCACGCCGCCGGAGGCCGAGGCCCCCCGGAAGCCCGTCCTGACGCGGATCGCCGATCCAGGCCCCCGGGCTTCCGTCAAGTTGCCCATCCCCCGGTACCTCTTTGTCATGCGCCTTGCCGAAAACCGGAAAGCCTCCCACGATTACTTCATCGAGGAACGCTACGAAGCGGGGCTGGCACTCGAAGGCTGGGAGGTGAAGGCCGTCCGCGCGGGCCGCGCCCAGCTGGGCGAGGCCTACGTCGTCCTGCGGGGGGGCGAGGTCTACCTGATCGGCAGCCACATCAGCCCGCTCGTGTCGGCATCGACCCACGTGCAGGCCGACCCGACGCGGACCCGGAAGCTGCTGCTGAAAGCCGCGGAGATCGACAAGCTGATCGGTCGGGTGGAGCGTGCCAGCTACACCCTCGTGCCGCTCGACCTGCATCTCACCCGCGGGCGGATCAAGCTCGCGGTCGGCCTGGCCAAGGGCAAGAAGCAGCACGACAAGCGCGCGGCCGAAAAGGACCGCGAGTGGCAGCGTGAACGTCAGCGCCTGCTGCGCGCCTGATCGAGGCCATGGTCCGCCTGCTCATCATCCTCAACGTGGCCCTGTACCTGCTGCAGGCAGTGGCGGGGGACGTACTGATCGAGCATTTCGCGCTATGGCCCCCGATCGCGCCGCCGGCCGGCGAGGTCGCGCCCGCCTTCATGCCGTGGCAGATGCTGACCTACAGCTTCCTGCATGGCAGCCCGCTGCACCTCGCGGTGAACATGTTCGCGCTGTGGATGTTCGGCCGCTCCATCGAGGACGTGCTGGGCTCGCGACGATTCGTGCTCCACTACCTCGCGAGCGTGGTCACCGCGGCGGCCACCCAGATGCTGGTGGCCGCCGCGGCCGGCCAGTCGTATCCGACGGTGGGCGCCTCGGGCGGCGTCTTCGGGCTGCTGCTGGCGTTCGGGCTGTTCTTTCCGCGCCAGCGCATCTGGTTGCTGCTGCCGCCGATCCCGATGCCCGCCTGGCTGTTCGTCACGCTCTACGCACTGCTGGAACTGGTCCTCGGCGTCACCGGCACCCAGGCGGGGGTAGCCCACTTCGCGCACCTGGGCGGCATGCTGGGCAGCTACCTGATGCTGCGCCATTTCGCCCGAACGCCCGGGCGACGCTGAGCGATCCCGCCGCGCCCGGGAGCGAGCGCGGGCACGGCTTCTGCATGGATGGCACCGACGCCCGCGAGGCGGGTCAACCGAGGAGACATCACCGATGATCGACATCATGTCTGCCCTGCCCGTTCGTGCACTCGCGCGCGCGTGGAGAACGGCCGCGTGGGCGGGCGCGGCCCTGTCGGCCCTGTCGGCCCTGTCGGCGCTGCTCGCGCCTGCCGGCCTCGCCCTCGCCCAGAAGTACCCCGACCGACCCGTACGCATCGTCGTGCCCTTCGCGCCGGGCGGCGGGGCCGACATCTTCGGCCGTCTCGTCGCCCAGCGCTTCAGCGAGACCCTGGGCCAGACCCTCGTCGAGAACCGTCCCGGCGCCGGCAGCACCGTCGGCATCGAGTTCGTCGCGCGTGCGCAACCCGACGGCTACACCCTGCTCCTCTCGTCGGCCGCCTTCAGTGCCGCCGCTGCGCTCTACCCGAAGCTGGGCTACGACCCGCTGCGCGACTTCGCGCCCGTGGCACTGGTGGCCACCGTACCCCAGGTCATCGTCGTGCATCCCTCGCTGCCGGTGAAGACGGTGCAGGACATCGTCCGGCTGGCGCGCGCACGCCCCGAGCAACTGCTCTACGCGACGGCCGGGCCCGGAAGCCTGATCCACCTCGCGGGCGAACTCTTCATGTCGGTCACCGGCACCCGCCTCACCCAGGTGGCCTACAAGGGAGGGGGCCAGGCCATGACCGGCGTGCTCACGGGCGAGGCGCAGGTGATGTTCGCCACCATCGAAACCGTGATGGGGCAAGTGCGCGCGGGGAAACTGCGCGCGATCGCGGTCACCACCGCCGAGCGCACGCCCGCCCTGCCCGCGGTCCCCACCGTCGGCGAGCAGGGGCTGGGCAACTACGCGTCCCAGGGCTGGTTCGCCCTGTTTGCCCCGACGGGAACCGCGGCCGACATCGTGAACCGGCTGCAGGGAGAAGTCGCCCGCGCCGTGAAGACGCCCGACTTCCGCGAGCGGCTGCTCGCCGAGGGCGCAGTACCGGTGGGCGGGAGCGCGGCCGATCTCGACCGGCTCGTGCGCGCCGAGATCGCGAAGTGGGGCCGCCTCGTGAAGGAGGCGAAGATCCGCGTCGACTGATCCACGTCGACTGAACTGCCGGCCGATCCGCGAACCCGATCGCTCGCTCGTCGAAGCCGCCTTCGCGCCGACCGCGCCGCGGCCTGCCAGGCCCCTCGCGGTTGCACGACCCGCCGGGGTACGGCCAGCACCACGACGGCGGCGCGGGCCCGGCGGCTCGTACCGGCGACACGACGCGGCCCGGTCGCGCCGCGGCCGAACCGTAGTGCACCCGGTCGCATGGCCACGCACTGCCCGCCGACACTGCTCAACCTGCCATCGACCCGCTACCGGAGCCGGACATGGGACTCGTGATCGACACACTGGCCGCACACGCAGCGGCGACCTCCTGGGACAGCCTGCCTCCGGACGTGCAGGCGCAAGCGCGGCGCGTCCTGCTCGACACGCTCGGCGTGATGCTCGCCGGGTCGCGGCGCCCCGAGGTTGCGCGCCTGCGCGAGCGAATGCTCGCCGCTCCGCCACCCCCGGAGGCGGCCCGCCTCGCGTGCCCGGGAGCGCCGCCGACAAGCCCCGCTGCGGCCGCCCTGCTCAACGGCATCGCCGCCCGATCGATCGAACTGTGCGAAGGGCACCGCCTCGTCTCCTGCCAGGCCGCCGCCCAGGTGCTGCCCGCCGCGCTGGCGATGGCCGAGGCGCGGCAGGCCAGCGGTCGCGACCTGCTCGTGGCCCTGGTCGTCGGCTACGACATCGCGGTCCGCCTGGGCGCGGGCCTGCACGCGCGAGCGCTCGCCCATCAGAATGGCCAGACCGCCCTGCTGGGCGCCGCCGCGGCCGCCGCGAGGCTGCGCGGGCTGGATGCAGCCGGCATCGGGGAGGCGATGCGCATCGCAGCGCCCCTGCTGATGGTGCCCAGCTACACGCTCACCGCCGCCGGCGCCACCGCCCTCAACGTGGCCGGGGGCATGAGCAACCACCAGGGCCTGCTGGCAGCGGAACTGGCCGCCAGCGGCTTCACTGGCGGCCCGGATGCGATCGAGGAGTCGCTGGCCCACCTCACGGGCGACGGCTTCGACCCCGCCCCGGTGACCGAGGCGCTGGGTACGCGCTGGGAGATCACCCGCAACCATTTCCGCGTGCGTGCATGCTGCAACCCGATCTACGCGTCCCTGGACGCGATCGAGCTTGCGCTGGCCGAACTCGGCCACCCCGCCGCCGAAGCCATCGATCGCATCGAGGTCCAGACCTACCGGTTCGCGTCGCTCATGCGCGCGCAGCAGCCGGTCAACGAGTTCGCGGCGCGCTATTCGCTGCCACACGCCGCGGCGGCCATCGTCCTGCTCGGCCATGCCGGCAACCCCGCCTTCACGCCCGAACACCTGGCCGATCCGCGGTTCGCCGCCCTGCGCTCGCGCGTCACGGTCGCCGAGGATCCTGCCCTGACAGCGCGCGTCCCCCTGAGCAAACCCGGGCGGGCCACGATCGTCCTGCGCGACGGACGGCGGGCCACCCATGCGGTGGAGAGCGCCCGGGGCGACTACAACGCCCCGCTGGACGAGAACGCGTTGCGCGGCAAGTTCCGCTCGCTCGCCGGCGAAGTGCTGTCGGTGCAGGCCGTGGACGCACTCGAGCACCTGGTGGATCGCGCGCAAGATTGGCCCCGCGCGGCCGACTGGTCGGCGCCGCTGCGCGACTGAGGACGAGTGCCTGCCCGAGCAAGCGTCTGGGTACTGGGGCCACCCGGACGCGCAGCCTCCGCAGTCGGCGTCAGGCCTGCGCGGTCTCGATCGAGGCCTGAACGGCTCCCACCTCGGCCACCAAGCAGTCGAGCAGCGACTCGATCCACTCGCCCGGCACGTCCTCGCCGATGAACACCAGCCGGCTGCGCCGGTCCGCGCTCGGCCAGGCGTCCAGCCACTGCAGTGGATGGAAGACGTGCTGCACGCCCTGGACCACCACCGGGCGCTGCGGCTCGCCGTCGATCGCGACGATGCCCTTGACCCGAAGCAGTCGTTCCCCGCAATGCTCGGACAGGGCCTCGACCAGCAGGGGGAGCACCGCCGCTGGCAGCGGACGCTCGCGCACCAGGATCCAGCGATCGACGCCACCGAGGTGATCGTCGGGTCTGCCGCCGCCGCCGGTACGCGCCACTCGCCATGGCTGGACCGCCTGCGCGGCCGACGACCAGATCGCCGCTGCATCCGAGGCGCCGGCGCGAGTCGGCAGCACCGGCGCATCCGGATTCAGCGCGCGCAGGCGATCCTGCAGCGCAGCGCCCGCCGCCGGGTCGAGATCGGTCTTGGTGACCACCAGCGCATCGGCCATCGCTACCTGCCGGCGGGCCGTGGGCTGCTGCTCGAGCGTGCGTGCGGCCAGCAGCGCATCGACCGTGGTGATCACGCTACCGCCGACATAGGCATGCGACAGTGCGCCATCGAGCATCAGGGCTTGCAGGATCGGGGCTGGGTCCGCGAGTCCCGAGGTCTCGATCACCACGCGCTCGAAGGCGGGCACCCGCCCCTGCGCCCGCCGGCTCGCCAGTTCCAGCAAGGTCTCGACGAGGTCGCTGCGGACCTTGCAGCACAGGCACCCGGTGGTGAGCTGGATGAACTGCTCGTCGCTGGTCTCGACCAGATCGTGGTCGATCCCGACCTCGCCGAACTCGTTGACGATCACGGCCGTGCGTGCGAACGCAGGCTCGCGCAGCAGGCGAGAGAGCAGCGTGGTCTTCCCGCTCCCGAGGAATCCGGTCAGTACATCCACCGGCAACGCCGGGCGCACGCCCGGCAGGCGGGGACCGGTGCTGCGCGAGGACCGTACGCTCATGTTGGGGACACCCCGACCCGAGCGCGCGCCTGGCTCGCCACGCCAAGCGTCTCGCGCAGGGTGCGCAGCACGCCGGACACCGACGCGCAGGGCTTGCGCCTGACTGCGCGCTGCCGTACATCGGCATCGTCCACGGAACTGCCCGGCTCGAGCCAAAGGATCCACCAGCGCACCGGCTGCTCGTCGGGCGCGGCCGGCAACAGCGCAAAACGCCCGCCAGCGGCGAGGTCCACGCGCACCGCATGGCCGCAGCCGGTGCGCGACTGCCCGTCGATACCCCACAGGTCCAGGCTGCACGCGAGCAGGCGACCGAGCTGCCCGGGGGTCACGCCTGCCGGGATCGGGGTACCGCTCACGGTTCAGACGTCGCCGCCGGCGAGGATCGCAGGGTCGATACGCCGCGGCAGAAAGCGCCCGTCGGACAACTCGCCGGTGAACCGCCCGTCCTCCACCACCACCTTGCCGCGCAGGACCGTCATGCTCGGCCAGGCGTGGACCTCGTGCCCCTCCCACGGCGTGTAGTCGGTCTCGTGCAATTGCTCCTTGCGCACGGTTCGCGCAAGGCCGGGATCGAGGACCGCAATGTCGGCATCGCTGCCGGGCGCGATCGCTCCCTTGCGCGGGTACAGGCCCATCAGCTTGGCCGCATGCGTCGAGGTGAGATCGACGAACTTCTCCAGCGACCAGCCCCGACGCCCGACCATCTCGGTGTACATCACCGCAAGGCGTGGCTCGACGCCGGCGTTGCCGCCGGTGGTGTCGTCGATTCGGCTGCCCTGCAGCTTGGTTGCGAGCGTGCAGCACAACTCGTCGGTGGCCACCGTCTGCAGCGTGCCGTCCTCGGCACCCGCCCATAGCGCCTGCCGGTCGGTTTCCGACTTGAGCGACGGATAGGTATGGAACATCTGCCCGCCCGGGCGCTGGTAGTCGGCATCCGTGTACATCAGGTACTGGTGGAGCGTCTCGCCATAGACCGGGCTGCCGCGCTCGCGCGCCTCGCGGATCGCCTGCACCCCGGTGGCGGCACTCACGTGCATGAAGTAGATCGGCGCACGGCCGGGCACGCTCTCGGCCAGGCGGATGACCCGGCGGAAGGACAGGTCCTCCGAGAGCGTGTTGTGGACCTCGGACAGGTACTGGAAGTGGGTTCGCCCCTCCCGTCCGAGCTTCTCGTACATGTGCATCACGATGTCGTTGTCCTCGCCGTGCACCACGCACAGGCCGCCCTCGCGCGCCGTGACCTGGAAGACCTCCCAGATGTCGCCGAAGTCGACCATGCGACCCCGACGGCTGGGCGTGATGTCGGTGGTGAAGAGCTTGATGGTCGGATAGCCGTTGCGGATGGCCTGCGCCAGCTGCTCGGGAATGTCGGGGGGCAGTTGTCCCTCGACCATCACGTGCAGGGAATAGTCGCAGTGGCACTGTCCGACCCAGTCCTGCTGGCGCCGATCGATCGCCTGCGCGATGGTGTTGCCGTGGGTCCAGCGCACGAAATCGATGATCGTGGTCGTGCCGCCGTAGAGCGCTGCACGACTCACCGTCGCGGGCGGATCCGACAGGCCCGCGCTGCCATCCGGATTGGGAACGAACCACAGGCAGTGCACGTGCGGATCGATGCCGCCCGGCATCACGATGCGGCTGCCCGCGTCGATATGCCGGTGCGCGCTGCCCGGGCCGAAGGTCCCGCGCGTGGCCACCGCAGCGATCGTCTCGCCCTGGATGGCCACGTCCACCGCCGCCACCCCGCTGGGTGTCACCACGCGCTCACCACTGATCACCAGGTCCAGCATCTCTTCCTCCCCCATCGAACCGGCGACGCCTCGCACCGGACTCATGTCTTTCCGATTACAGCGCGGCGGGCTGCGCGCGGATCTCAGTCCACCCGTATCCCCGCCGCGCGGATGACCTTGCCGAGCGTCTCCACCTGGGCACGCAGGAACCGGTCGAACGCGTCCGGCCGACTGGCCTTGGGCTCTGCACCGAGCGCGACGATCCGTTCGCGCACATCCGGGAGCGCCAGAATGCGCGCGACCTCGGCCGAGAGCTTCTCCACGACCGGGCGCGGCACGCGGGACGCGGCCAGCAACCCGAACCACTGGTCGAACTCGTGCCCCGGCAACCCGCCCTCGGCGACCGTGGGAATCGACGGATAGACCGGGGATCGGGCCGGCGTGCTCACTCCCAGCGCCACGACCCGGCCGTCTCGAATGAAGGGGGCGGCGACGCCGAGGGACAACCAGGCGAATCCGATCCGCCCGCCCGCCACGTCGTTGAGCGCCTCGACCGGCCCCTTGTAGGGCACGTACGGCGCCTTGACGCCCGCCTCGAGGTTGAACATCTCGCCGTTGATATGCGCGCCGCTGCCGACACCCGCCGAACCGTAGTTGATGACGCCAGGTTTAGCCTTCAGCAAGGCGATGAGGTCGCGCACCGATTTCACCCCGAGCGCGTTGGCCGCGACCAGCACGTGGGCGCCGGTCACCACCTGCGACACGCCGGAGAAATCGCGCAGCGTGTCGTAGGGCAGCTTCGTGAACAGCGATGCACTGGCCGCATGCTGCGCCGACACCATCAGCAGCGTGTGCCCATCCGGATTGGCGGCCAGCATCGACTGCGAGGCCACCACGCCGCCGCCGCTGGGGCGGTTGTCGATCACGACCGGCTGCCCCCATTGCTCGGTCATCTTCTGGCCGACCGTGCGGGCGAGCAGGTCGGTCAGGCTGCCCGGCGCGAAACCGACCAGCATGCGCATCGGGCGCTCGGGAAAGCGCGGGCTCTCGGCGGCGAGGGCGCCCGGCACGACCGGCAGCAGCACCGCCGCCGCCAGCGCTCGCAGGCACGATGACAGACCGCGCCTGGACATCGGGACATTCATCGGATCCTCTGCTCGGCAGTCAAGGGAGTATCGTCTCGGGCAAGCGGGCATGCGGGCATGCGACGTCCGTGCCTCGTCGATCCCAGCCAGTCTATCTCGGGCGCGCCGGGCTGTCGTGCCGATCGACGCGGCGTGGCTGCCGATGCCGCCCGGATCACGGCTACACCAGCGGTATCTCGATGCCCTCGCCGCGCGCTCGCGCCTCGCCGATGAGCACGTGCGCCATCGCGAGATCCTCGAGTCCGAGGCCCTGCGACTCGAAGACCGTGATCTCCCCGGCCCCGACCCGGCCGGGACTCCGACCGGCGACGACCTCGGCCAGCGGCTGCAGGCGCGACCAGTCGAAGTCCGGGCAGAGCAGCAGGTCGCCGCATTCGGTTCGTGCGACCTCGACATCGTCGGCGATCACGCGAGCCGCCCGCGAGAGCGTGACCGGGTCGATCTCCTGCTTGCTCGCGAAGTTCGAACCCACGGCGTTCACGTGGGTTCCGGCGCGAAGCCAGCGTCCGTCGAACAGCGGGCGGTGCGCGCCGGTCACCGTCGTCACGACGTCCGCCTCGGCCAGGGCCGCCTGCAGATCGACCACGGGCTCGAGGCGCGCCGCGACGCGCGGCGCCATCTCCCCGATGAAGTCCTGTACCCGCTGCGCCGAGCGCGACCACACCTGGACACGCTCGAGGGCGGGCAGCACGAGCGAGATGGCCTCCAGCTGCGCCTGTGCCTGCCAGCCCGCGCCGATCAGCACCATCACCCGGCTGTCGGGGCGTGCCATGTGGCGGGTGGCAACCCCGGTCGCCGCGCCGGTTCGCACCTGCGCGAGGCGTTCGGCCTCGATCACCGCCTCGAGAGCGCCCGTCGACAGCCGCCATGCCAGCACCTGGAAGCTGGAGCCGACGCTGATGTCCTGCCGGACGATCGGGTACACCTTGACCGCAGCGAGATCGAACGCGGCGGACATCGCGCCCATCGAGTTCACCGTCGCGCCATGCAGCGCCGCCCGATGACGAGCAAGATTCACCGCGTCGCCGCGGGCGACTTCCGCGAACGCGGAGGCCACCGCATCGAGTGCAGCCTCCATCGTGAGAAGACGGCGGACATGTTCTTCCTTGAGCAGCAGGGCCATCGGGGTTCCCGGAGTCAGCTGTAGCGTCCACGAGGCGACCGGCCGCGCGCCCGGCGGCCTGTCGCCTGCAGGCAGGGGTGTCGACTGCCTACCGGGCAGACGCACGCGCCCGCGGCCGCACCAGCAGCAGCGGCAACGGGCACTGCGAGGCCACGCGGGTCGCCACCGACCCCAGCAGCAGCGACTTGAGCGGCGTACGACCGTGCGAGCCCATCACGAGCAGATCGGTCTTGTTGCGCTGGACGTAACGGGCGATCACGTCGCCGGCCGATTCACCCGTCAGGCGTACCGCCTGCGCCACGATGCCGGCCTTCTCGAAGAGCGCGAGCGCCGGCGCCGTCGTCTCCTCGAACGAGGGGTCCCCGGTGCGCCCGCTGACCACGTGCACCAGCCGGTAGGTCGCCTTCGGGCCGAACAGCGCCCGGTGTTCGAGCACGTAGCGTGCCGCGGCGAGGCCGTACTTGCTCCCGTCGACCGCGATCGCCACCCGCAGCGAATCGCGCGCCGGCGCAGCCCCGCCCCTGAGCACGAGCAGAGGGGTCGAGCCGGCCGCCAGCACGGCCTGGGTCACCGATCCGAACACGAGCCCGCCGAGCGCAGACTGGCCCCGGCTCCCCATCACGACGAGATCGGGATGTCCCTGGACGGCCGCACCACTGACGACCTGCGCGGGGTGTCCGACCACGTACCGCGCCTTGGCTTCGACGCCCTGTGCGGCCAGCCGCCGGAGGGCAGGCTTGAGTACGCCCTCGGCCTCCGCCTGATGGTAGCTGCGCACCAGTTCCTTGCCAGCCGCACGCGCCGCGCGTGGCGGAATGGGCCACTGGACGTTGAGCAGCCGGACGTCGGGATCAGGCAGGGCCTCCGCGACCTTGAGGCGCGAGGCGACGAAGTCCAGCGCTGCAGTGCTCGCATCGCTGCCGTCCACCGGGATGAGAACCTTCATTCGATCTCCTGTTGCTTCGATGGAGCCCCGTCGATCGCAGCCGCTGGGCGCGAAGCCCTTGCGCTCGACCGGAGGCCGTTGGAACACCCACGGACACGCGGACACGCGGTTTCGGATGGAGATTCACGGACCTCCGTGTCGCCGATTCCCCACCGTCTGCGCGCCCGGCGAGAATGCCATGCACCGGGGCCCGTGACCACGCCGACGGTCCGCTTCCTGCACGCGGAAGGGGCTCACTGTCATCGGCGGGACCACCACGTACCGGACGCACGCCCGTGCTCGGGGGCTGCCGCCGATGCGACCCGCCCGGATCCGCCCTGCAGGGCAACGACGGCAGCCGACGATAGGCCACGCGTGAACCGAGCGCGCGCGGCGCACGACCGATCGACCGCCACCGGAGTCACGAGGCCTGCGATCCCGGCGGGCCGCGATACGAAGACCTCGCCTGCGTCCGGCCGCAACGCCCCGAGCCGATCAGGTCTTCGACCAGCCGCCGGAGCGAAGCCTGCTCGGCCTCGGGGGCGAACAGCGGCACGCGCGGGGCGAGCTGGAGGCGCAGGCGCGCCAGCAGGTCCGGGTGCTCGCGTGAGCGAACGATCCAGTCGGCCAGGGCCGCGTCGTCGCCCGGTTCGAACAGCCCCTCGTAGTCGGGTCCCAGGAGCCCGACGTTGCCGTCGATGCGCGAAGCCAGGACTGGCGTCCCGCTGCGGATGGCTTCGATCACGACATGCGCGCCCCCCTCCATCCGGCTGGCATGCACGAGCACGTGTGCGGACTGGATGCGGCGGCGTACGTCTTCGTGCGCGAGCGCGCCCAGCCAGCGGAACTGCGGACACGCGTGCGCAAGCGCCCGGGCCTCGTCGCCGAGCGCGGGATCGAGCGCCGCGCCGATGTGGTCGAAGCGGATATCCGTGCGAGCAGACAACCGCCGCACGGCCCGCCAGAGCGTGGCCGGGTCCTTCTCCTCGCGCAGGTGCCCCACCATCAGCACTCGCAGGTGACGCGAAGTCCTCACGCACGGCGCCCGTGCGCTGCAGGACTGGAGAACCACATGGGTGTTGTGCCGCAACCGTTCCGGCAGCGCGAGAGCACCCCGCTCGTTGAGCACGACCAGCGCATCGGCGCTCTCCAGCGACTGTCGGGCCGCGTCATCGAACTGGATGTCGCGGTAGAGGTCGGTTCCGGTCAGCACCACCAGCAGCGGGCGTTCGGGATGGACGGCGCGCCACTGCGCGATCGATGCAGCCGAGCGTCTGGCGTGCAGCGCGATCATCAGCGCCTCGTCGCCCCCCGACCAGCGATCGGTCAGTTCGACGCGGTAGACTGCGCGCAGCATGCGAGTCCAGCGCCAGGCGGTCTGCCAGTTGCCGTTGTTCGCCGACGCCAGGGCGGGAGTCACGATCACCAGGGATGTACGATGCATGATGCAAGCCTAGCACCGTCCGCGCTCGAGGCTCGCTGCGGCTCGCGCGTCGCGCTTGGCGCCGCGCTGCGAGCAAGCCGCGCCGATACGCTCGCCACCTTCGCCTGCTACGAGCAAGCCCTGCCCAGGCTGCAAGTGCCGATGCGCGCCGAACTCAATCCACCGTTGTGGGAACTGGGCCATGTCGGCTGGTTCCAGGACTACTGGATCGCGCGCAACCCGCAGCGCTCCCGTGGCGCGGCAGCCGATCCGGACATCGCTCGGCTCGAGCCATCAAGACCAGGCGCAGACGCGCTCTACGACTCGAGCCGGGTCGCGCACGGCCATCGCTGGGCACTTGCGCTGCCGTGCGCGCAAGACACGCGTGGCGATCTCGAGCGGCAACTCGAGGCCACCCTCTCGCTGCTGCAGGCCTCCGGCGACTCCGACGACGACCTGTACTTCTTCCGGCTCGCGCTGCTGCACGAGGACATGCACCACGAGGCCGCGCTGTACATGGCGCGGAGCCTTGGCATCGCGATCGATGACCCGCGCTGGCAACCGCAGGTGCTGCCCGATCCGCCCGCCCGGCTGCGCCTGGGCCCGCGGCGCTGGCGACTCGGAGTCGGGAACGCGGATGGCTTCGTGTTCGACAACGAACGAGAGGGCCTGGAGGTCGACGTGCACGCCTTCGAGATCGACGCGCAGGTGGTGCGCTGGTCGGAATACCTGCCCTTCGTCGAGGCCGGTGGCTACGCCCAGCCGCGGTGGTGGTCGGACGAGGGCGATCGCTGGCGGCTCGCCCAGGGCGCGGCGCGGCCCTTCCGCGTCCGGCGGACTTCCAGCGGCTGGGAGCAGGCGATCGCCGACGAGTGGCGCGCGCTCGACCTTCGCGCGGCCGCCTGCCACCTCACCCGCCACGAGGCCGAGGCCTGGTGCCGCTGGGCCGGGCGGCGCCTGCCCAGCGAGGCCGAGTGGGAGCGCGCGGCGCTCGAAGACGGCGAGCGCTTTCGCTGGGGCGACGTGTGGGAGTGGACATCGAGCCCGTTCGCGCCCTTCCCCGGGTTCCAGCCCCACCCCTACCGGGATTACTCAGCCCCCTGGTTCGACGGACGCCCCGTGCTCAAGGGCGCGTGCTGCTTCACGCAGCCTCGCATGCGCCACCCGAAGTACCGGAACTTCTTCCCGGCAACCCGCAACGACGTGCTCGCCGGGTTCAGGTCCTGCGCGCCCTGACTCACGCGCCGGCGACGAACACCGCGAACCACTCGCGCTCGTCGGTCCACGCGCGTGGCGACTGGAAGCCCGCCTCCCGCAGCAGCGAGGCGAACCCCTCGCGCGTCCACTTGTACGAGTTCTCGGTATGGATGCGCTCGCCGGCGACGAAGGCGCGGTGCCCTCCGGGCCAGCGCACGGTCAGCGGCACCCGGGCTTCGAGGTGCATCTCGATGCGCGAATCGCCGCGATTGAAGAGCGACACATGCCGCCACTGCCGCACGTCGAAATCCGTCCCGAGCATCCGGTTGAGGTGGCACAGCACGTTGAGGTTGAAGGCGGCCGTCACTCCCAGCGGATCGTCGTACGCGGTGACCAGCGTGCGCTCGTCCTTGACCAGGTCCACGCCGATGGCGAGCGCGCCGCGCCCTGCCACCTCGCGCATCTGTCGCAACAGCGCGAGCGCCTGCCCCGGATCGAAATTGCCGATGCTCGACCCCGGGTAGAGCAGCAGCGCTCCATCCCCCACCAGGTCACCGGGCAGCGAGAACCGCGTCGAGAAGTCCATGCCGACGCCGACCAGGTCGATGTCCGGGTGCGCGCGGTGGAGCTGTTCCAGCGCCTGCGCGAGATAGTCCGCGGAGATGTCCACCGCCACGTAGCGCCGTGGCCTCAGCAGCGGGAACAGGGCAGCCGCCTTCGCACAGTTGCCCGCCCCGAGGTCGACCAGCACCGGCCGCTCGCCCACGTGCCTGCAGGCCTCCTCGGCGATCCGCACGCCGTGCGCGGCCACGATGGCCGCTTCGGTGCGCGTGGGGTAGTACTCCGACAACTCAGTGATGGCGTCGAACAGGCGCGACCCGAGCGAGTCGTAGAAGAACTTCGGCGACAACTGCGCCTGCGCGGCGAGCAGTCCGGACTGCGCCTCGTCCGCCGGGCGGGAGGTCTCGCTGGAAATCTGCAACAGGCGCGGGCGG